>CALCEA010000197.1 GCA_937900675.1 uncultured Chitinophagaceae bacterium | reverse complement strand
GCGGAGGTGGCGAAATTGGTAGACGCACTACCTTGAGGTGGTAGCGCCCATACCCGGGCGTGGGAGTTCGAATCTCCTCTTCCGCACAAAGCAAAACCCATCACAAAGTGATGGGTTTTGAATGTCTTGAATAAGCAAATTCTATAATTTCTCCAATATCTCTTTACCAGATCTTACATAATCTGCATTCTTTGCAGCTTCTGCCATTTTAATACAAGTTTCAGCACTTAGTCTTGCACCTTTCTTATCGCCTAATGCTACTTGTGTTTTTGCTTTTAATAAATGTAACCAATAAGCATTTGCGTTTGCAGCAATAGCTTTGTCTACAAATACCAAAGCTTTATCGTAATCTTTGTCAATATCAAAATAGAAATTAGCTGCAGCGCTGTATACATTTGGATTTACATTTGTACCAGTTGTAGCGTCTTGAATTTGCTTACGGATTGTTGGTTTAATATCTGTTTGAATAGGTAAACAAACCATTGTATTAGCCCACTTTAAACAAATCATTGCAGTTTCAGGAGTGATATTGTCAACACTGATCGTAAAAGTTTCAGTGAAGTTGTTGGTTGTTTCTGGTTTAACATTTACACGCACAACATCTTCTGCCTCTTTGTATTCAAAACTTCCCCAACCTTTAGAATTGGTATTTAAAATTACTGACCACTCGTTTTTACCTGGGATGGTAAATAATCCATAATCACCAGCAGCTAAAGTTTTTCCACCTACACTTACTGGATGAGAGAAAGTAACTTTGGTAGCAGCATTAGCACCTGTTCTCCATACTACACCATTGGGTGCTAATAAACTACCATCACCAAATACTGATCTTCCTTTGATGCCTGGTCTTGAATAAGTAATGTCTATTTTACCCATTCCAAATTCTTGTGAAAGGGTTTGAGTAGGGCTAGCAGCTGGCATTTTAATTTGAGCTGAAGCACTTAAACAAATGATACTTGTTAATGCAAACAATATTCTTTTCATGATTTGATTTTTTTGAATAACAAACCTACTACATTTTGGTTGATTAAAAGGTTAAATTTCGTTGGATTATGCTTTCTTAAAGGCAGGGTGAAAACGATCCAGTGTATCTCTTAGGTATTCTCTATTAATATGGGTGTAAATCTCGGTAGTAGTGATACTTTCATGCCCCAGCATTTCTTGTACAGCTCTCAAATCGGCACCACCTTCCACTAAATGTGTAGCAAAAGAGTGCCTAAAACTATGCGGTGAAATTGTTTTTTGAATACCTGTTTTTTGAATTAAGTCTTTGATAATGTAAAATATCATCACCCTGCTTAAGGCCTTGCCACGATTGTTTAAAAACAAAATGTCTTCACAATCCTTAGCAGGTGCTTGATGCACTCTGATGGTTTCTTTATATAGTTTTATATATTTAATGGCATCAGATCCAATGGGAACCAATCTTTCTTTATCTCCCTTACCAATCACTCGTATAAAACCAATATCTAAATACAAACTGGATATTTTAAGGTTAATGGCTTCAGTAACCCTTAGTCCAGAACTATACATTACTTCTAGAATTGCTTTGTTACGACCACCTTCTGGTTTACTTAGATCAATGGCGCCAATAAGTTGTTCTATCTCTTCGAAACTTAAAACATCTGGAAGTTTGCGTTGAATCTTAGGGGTAGGAAGAAGGGTGGTTGGGTTAATCGTAATGATTTGTTCTAGCAAGCAATATTTAAAAAATGATTTAATGCCCGATATTATTCTAGCTTGAGAGCTAGGAGCCATTTCTAATTTGCCAATGGTTTGAATAAAACTTTGTAAATGCTTTAGTGTTACTTCTGAAGGGCCAATAGCACCAACCTCATCAAATAGGTATTGGGCAAATTTGTCAATATCTCTTAAATAAGCTTCTACTGAATGAGCGCTAAGGGACTTTTCTAGTTGTAGAAATGCTTTAAAGCCTTTTTTATAAATGTCCCAATGCATTGAATTCATTAAAAGATTTGATAGTTAAGCAAGAATGATTTTATTTCGCGTCTCATTCTATTAGAATATGCAAGTAAATTTAAGATCATTTAGGCAGAAAGTAAAGCGTAATGCTAAAGTATTAAAAAGCTTTCTAACAAAGTTAGATAAGAAATCGCCTAAGGGATTAGATAAGCTTACACAACAATTAAGTCCAGAAGTTTGGGCAGAAGTGGATTGTTTATCTTGTGCAAACTGTTGCAAAACAATGAGCCCTACATTTACACAAGCAGATATCAAAAGAATTGCTGCTCATGTTCAAATGACTCCAAAAGAGTTTAAAGAAAAATGGTTGGAATACGATAAAGAAGATAAAGATTGGTTGAATCAACAACAACCATGTCAATTCTTGAATTTAAAGAACAACATGTGTAGTATCTACGAAGTTAGACCAGCTGATTGTGCAGGCTTCCCTCACTTGACCAAAAAGAAGTTTACAGAATACATTCATGTCCATAAGCAAAATGTGGAGTATTGTCCTGCAACTTATAAGATGGTAGAGAAAATGAAGGCATTAGAAAAAGACATCTTCCAGAAATAAGATTTCTATTGGCTGATTGAGTGTAATGGCAATTACATCAAATTGAATATTTTTCCATTGCGCATGTTGGTATTGATACATGGCTGCAGCATTTTTCAAAAATTGAAACTTTTGTTTTCCAATAAATTGTTCTGGGTGGCCATATGCTATTGTGCTTCTGGTTTTTACTTCTACAATATGAAGCTTTTGCTCTTTTGAAGCAATAATATCTATTTCTAAATGTTTGTATCTCCAGTTTTTTGTTATAATATCAAATCCATTCTTGATTAAGTATTCTGCGGCAAGGTTTTCGCCAAAATTCCCAGTATCTTTGTTTTTCATAATATGTATTAATTCAACAATTTAGGTATTATCAACATATGCAAACAGCGTATAAATTACATGGAGTTCATAGGCATTATGATTGGGGTGGCACTCAGTTTATTCCTCAACTAATGCAATTAAAGAATGATCAAAACAAACCCTTTGCAGAATATTGGATGGGGGCACATCTATCTGCACCTGCTATCATAGATACGGATCAATATGGTTCGATTCCTTTGGATCAGTTATTAGTAAAAGATAAGAGCTTTGGAAGCTTACCATATTTATATAAAATTTTAGATGTGGCTAGTATGTTAAGCATACAAGTACATCCAACTAAAGAAAATGCAGTGATTGGTTATGAAAAAGAAGAGGCTGCTGGAATTCCAATAGATGCGGCGAATCGAAATTATAAGGACAAAAATCATAAGCCTGAGGTAATGGTGGCTTTGAGTGATTTTTGGTTATTACATGGATTCTTGGCACCAGCATTGTTACAAAAAAGATTAGAGGATTTTAAATCATTGAATGTTTTGGTAAAAGAATTTGCCAATGATGATTATAAAAACTTGTATCAGTATTTTATGCAATTAGATACAGCTGCTTCTGATGCAATTTTAAAACCATTATTGGAAGAAGCAATGGCGTTTGTAAAAAATGGTTCAGTAGATAAAATGCATCCACATTGGTGGGCGAATAAATATTATAATGGGTTAGTTCCAACAGGAAATATTGATAAAGGAATTTTCTCCATCTACATTTTAAACATAGTGTACATTCCAAAAAATCAGGGAATTTTTCAAGGAGCAGGATTATTACATGCCTACTTAGAAGGGCAGAATATTGAATTAATGGCTAATAGTGATAATGTACTTAGAGGTGGTTTAACTCCAAAACATGTTGACATTAATGAATTAATCCATCATGTACAATTCAAACCTACTTATCCAGCAGTGATGGAAGGAACACCTATCAATGTAAATGAAGTAAATTATCCATGTCCGGTAGCAGATTTTGGTTTAAGCAAAATAGCTATAAATGCGGGTGAATCTTATACAATCCATACGCAATCTATTGAAATGCTATTGGTGATGGAAGGTCAAATGGACATAAATGGGCATAGCTATAAAGTAGGTGAAGTGGCGATGGTAAAGCCTGAGCAGGCAATCAACATTGATTCTTCTATGGGTGCATTGATCTTTAGGTCATTTGCTCCCTAAGGTTATTCACAAATGAGGAAAAGCTAACTGACCAAATAATAGGCTAATCCCTTATTTTTGTTGTCAGATCATTTAAAAGGAATAAAAAAGTATTTATGAAATTGAATAGACAAATAGTAGCAGCATTAGTAATCATGGTAGCAATGAGTGCATTGTACAGAGTTTTACCAGGTAGACCTTTGGGTTTTGCTCCACAAATTGCCATTGCATTATTTGGTGGTTCATTATTTGCTAGTAAAAAACAATATGCTTTTTTATTGCCATTGGTTTCCATGTTTATATCTGATGCATTGTATCAGGTTTTATACATCAATCATTTAAGTCCATTTGAAGGATTTTATGAAGGACAATGGATCAATTATATTTTAATCTCATCTACTGCTGTATTTGGTTTTGGTTTACAAAGCAATAAATTATCAAAACATATTGCTAGTTTCTTAGCAGCACCAACAGTATATTTCTTATTGTCTAATTTTATTGTTTGGGCTAGTTTTGGTGGTTATAAGCATCCATTAACTTTAGTTGGTTTATCACAAACTATGGCTGATGGTTTACCATTCTATCCAAATAGTGTTGCAGGTACATTAGTATTTGGAGCTGTTATATTTGGTGCATTTAGATTGATGGTGCCTAAGTTCAAAGCGATCTAATTTTTCGCCAACTCGTTTTTCTCATATTCCTCGTCAATATTCCAAGGACCATTGTCGGCAGTTAGGGTAGCTAACTCGTCGCATCTATTATTGTATGGGTTATCTGCGTGTCCCTTCACCCACTGAAATTGAATATGTAAATTGGAGGCTAACTGATGGTATTGTAACCACAAGTCTTTGTTTTTCTTGCCCCCCTTAAAATCTGTTTTGATCCAATTGTCCAACCACTTTTTTTGAACCGAGTCTACAATGTATTTGCTGTCGGTATAAATGAGTATGGGTAATTTCTTAGTCTTTAGTTGTAAGAGTGCTTTGATGACTCCCAATAGTTCCATTCTATTATTGGTGGTATTTCTGTAGGCCTCTGCAATTTCTTTGACTTTACCATTCCACATTAGAATAGCGCCAAAGCCACCTCTGCCCGGGTTACCCCTGGAAGATCCATCCGTGTAAATGACTATTTTGTCCATTAACTATTCTAAAGTGTTGATAATAAGCAATATACAAATCAAGTAGTAGATCTCCTACAAATTAAGGAAGAATATTGTTTAATGTGTTTTTAATACACATTATTTTTTATCTTTAAACTCGGTTAAAAATGATTGTAAACGATTGAATTGCTTAAAACTATGTCAACTGTGGTGCCCAAGAAAGCTGCAACAAAAAAAGTAGCTACAAAAAGTTCTTCAAAGCTTAAATTAAGTTTTCACTTAAAATATAAAACGCATTTTGGACAGGTTATTTATTTATATGGTAACCATCCACAATTGGGTAATAATAAAATAGATCAAGCTATTCCAATGGTGTATCTAAATGATGACTATTGGGTATTACATGTAACATTAGACGAGATACAAAATGATAAAATCACTTATCATTATTTTATTTTAAACGAAGATGGCACCAAGGTATTTGATGCAGGCAATAGCCAATCAATTCATCCTGGTTTAATGAATAAGCAGGAGATGGTGTTGATTGATAGTTGGAATTTTACAGGGTATAAAGAGAATGCTTTTTATACTGCACCATTTGACAATGTTTTATTACCAAAGACTATTAAAGAAGTAAAGCCTAGTGCTGTTGATGCAAACTGTACACATATTTTTAGGGTGAAAGCCCCATTGTTAGATGCTGATCAAACAATTTGCATGATTGGTGAGTCTTCCATTATTGGTGCATGGGATAGCGTAAAAGCAAAGTCCTTGAATAAAATACAAGGCGAACAATTTTTTGAAATTGCATTGGATGTTCAAAAAAGTAATTTCCCTTTTGTATATAAATATGGCGTATATAATACAAAGACCAAATCTTTTGTATCATTTGAAGAAGGCAATAACAGAGTCTTGTATGAGCCAGTGGGCAAGGACAAATTGGTTTTAGTGAACGATGGCTTTGTACATTTAAATGCAAAAACCTGGAAAGGTGCTGGGGTTGCCATTCCTGTTTTCTCATTAAGATCTAAGCAGAGTGCGGGCGTGGGAGAATTTGCAGATTTAAAATTATTGGTAGATTGGTCAAATCAGGTGGGCGTTAAGTTGATCCAAATTTTACCTATTAACGATACTACTGCTACACATACATGGATGGACTCTTATCCTTATGCAGCTATTTCTGCATTTGCATTACATCCCATGTTTATCCGTATTGAAGATTTATTTAGTAAAGAACAACAAAATTTAATCAAGCCATTTAAATCAACTATTGCTGCTTTAAATAATTTACCTGAAGTAGATTTTGAAGCAGTCATGAAATTAAAATGGGAGGTATTAAGATTAGCCTATAAAGAGAATGGTGCAAAAGCACTAGCGAGTAAAGATTTTGCAGCCTATTTTGAACAAAATAAAAATTGGTTGGTTTCTTACAGTGCTTTTTCTTATTTGAGAGATTTACACGGAACGGTAGATTTTAATCATTGGCCAACGCATGCTAGCTATGATGAGAAAGCGATCACTGCGATGACCAAGCCTGGTTCAAAAACATATGATTCTATTGCATTTTTCTATTTTGTACAATATCAATTACACTTACAATTATTAGATGCTACTAATTATGCGCATGCACATGGTGTAGTGGTAAAAGGAGATATTCCTATTGGTGTATATAGATATGGTGCAGATGCTTGGCAAAACAGACATCTATTTCATATGGATATGCAAGCAGGTGCACCACCAGATGATTTTGCTATATCTGGTCAGAACTGGGGATTCCCCACTTATAATTGGAAAGAAATGGCTTCTGATGAATATGCTTGGTGGAAGTCTAGATTCGATCAAATGAAATACTATTTTGATGCATTCAGAATTGATCATATTCTTGGGTTCTTTAGAATTTGGAGCATACCTATGCATGCTGTGGAGGGAATATTAGGTCATTTTGTTCCAGCCATTCCTATATCAATTAATGAATTAAATGCAAAGAATATTCATATTGACCATTATAGATTAACTCATCCTTTTATTAATGAAACTGTTTTGTTTCAAGAGTTTGGATATGATAATGAATTGATAAAGAAAGAATATTTAAAACATATTGGTGATGGGCATTATGAATTATTGCCAGCTTATAAAACACAAAGACAGGTAGAGACATATTTTAGTGTAATGCCTCAGGATGAATGGCATGCTAAAATCAAGCAAGGCTTATTCAATTTAATTAGTAATGTGATTTTGATTGAAGATGAAAAGCCGAATCATTTTCATTGTAGATTTAATATGGAGCATACCAGCTCTTTCCAGCATTTAGATCATTCTGTGAAGAATGCTTTGAAAGAATTGTATGTAGATTATTTCTTCAAAAGACAGGATAGTGCTTGGGAAAAAGAAGCAATGGAGAAATTGCCAATGTTGAAATTGTCTACTGATATGTTAATCTGTGGTGAGGATTTAGGTTTGGTTCCATCTTGTGTGCCTAATGTAATGTATCAATTAGGTATGCTAAGTTTAGAAGTGCAAAGAATGCCTAAGGCGAGTGAAAAAACTTTCTTCCATCCAAATGATGCACCTTATTTAAGTGTGGTTACCCCTTCTTCACACGATACAAGTACTGTAAGAGGTTGGTGGGAAGAAGATAGAGCAAAGACCCAGCAGTTTTATAATAATGAATTAGGTCAGTGGGGAGAAGCTCCACTACATTGTGAAGCATGGATTTTGAAATCTATTTTGATGCAGCACTTATATTCTCCTGCAATGTGGGCTATTTTCCAATTACAATGTTATTTGGG
>CALCEA010000196.1 GCA_937900675.1 uncultured Chitinophagaceae bacterium | reverse complement strand
TGTAAAACGATCAAATTGTATCATAGAAGGGCAAAATTAGTCAAATCATTGTATACTAGATATATTAACTTTGCACTCTAATATTAATGGATATGCAATTGGATGTATTATATCAAAAGGCCTTGAACTTTGAATACTTGACAAAAGAAGAGGGAATGTTTTTATTTGAACATGCCCCATTAACCGAGCTGACATATGTAGCAAATGAGTTAAGAAAAAAACAAGTACCTCATGGGAAAGTAACTTGGCAAATTGATAGAAATTTAAATACAACCAATGTTTGTATAGCCAATTGTAAATTCTGTAATTTTTATAGAATACCAGGACATCCAGAATCTTATATCACAGATATGGATACCTACCGTAAAAAAATTAAAGAAACCATCGAATGGGGAGGTGACCAATTATTATTACAAGGTGGTCATCATCCAGAATTGGGTTTAGAATTTTATGCAAATTTATTTAGACAAATCAAGTCTGAATTTCCTACAATTAAATTGCACACATTAGGGCCCCCAGAAATTGCACATATCGCTAAATTAGGTGGACACACACATACACATGTATTAAAAACATTACAAGAAGCAGGTATGGATTCCTTACCTGGTGCGGGTGCGGAGATTTTAGTAGATAGAGTAAGAAGATTGGTATCTAATGGAAAGTGCGGCGCAGATGAGTGGTTAGAAGTAATGGCAGCAGCACATCAGTTGAATATCACTACAAGTGCTACCATGATGTTTGGCCATGTAGAAACATTAGAAGAGCGATTTATACATTTAGTAAGAATCAGAGAAACACAAGATAGAAAACCAAAAGATGCAAAAGGATTCTTAGCATTCATCCCTTGGACTTTCCAAGATGTAGATACTTTATTGACAAAAATTAGAGGGGTACATAACCTTACTACCACAGAAGAATATATCAGAATGATTGCCATCAGCAGAATCATGCTTCCTAATATTAAAAATATTCAGGCTAGCTGGTTAACAGTAGGAAAAGCTACTGCACAGGTATGTTTGGAAGCTGGAGCGAATGATTTTGGAAGTATTATGTTGGAAGAGAATGTGGTAAGTGCAGCAGGGGCTCCTCATAGATTTACCTATAAAACCATCCAAGAAGCCATTAAAGAAGCTGGTTTTGAGCCACAATTGAGAAATCAGCAGTACGAATGGCGTGAACTTCCACAAAATATCCAAGAACAGGTAATTAATTACTAATTCACTGTAACATATTGGGGCTAGCAGCGTTCTATATACAAAACATCCTTATTTCTAAGAATGACCGATATAGCTTACAATAATGCAGTAGATCAATACGCAGACGGCGTCTACCGTTTTATTGTCAAAAATATTCATCAGGAGGAAGATGCTAGGGATATTGTTCAAACGGCTTTTGAAAAACTTTGGGTCAATAGAGATACCGTAGATCCATTAAAAATAAAATCTTATTTATTTACCATTGCCTATCACCAAATGATAGACCATATTCGCAAGGTAAAAAAATACACAACTACAGATATTTATGAGACTACGACTATAGATCCAGTGTATCAACCACAACACGAATTAAGACAAACCATTTTAAAAGCCATTCACGAATTAAACCCTACACAAAAAAGTTTGATTCTATTGAAAGATTACGAAGGATATAATTATCAAGAGATAGGTGAAATAATGAATTTAAGTGAGAGTCAAGTGAAAGTATATATACATAGAGCTAGACTACAATTAAAAGAGAAATTAAGTCATTTACAAAAAGCAAGTGCTTAAATGGAATTGAATCAAAATAACTACGAAAACTATTTATTGTTGTATATCGACAATGAGTTAACTGCTTCTGAAAGAGCAGCAGTAGAGTTATTCCTTGCATCCAATCCAAAACAAGCTGATGAACTCAAAGTACTACAGGGAGTTAAAATAAATCCTGAGCATATTGAATATACAGACAAAACCAGCTTATATAGATTCGAAGAAATGAATGCAACACTAGATCCTGCATTTAAAAAATCTTTATACAAAAACAGCTCTAATAATGCCAAACTAATTGATATCAAAAAAATCTATTGGGCAACCGGCTCTATTGCAGCTATCGCATTAGGAATATTTTTTGGTATAAAAACATTATCCATTCAAACAGATATCTTGCAAGAGCAAATAGTAGCTAGTATTCCTCAATCAACAACAAAATTGCCAGAGAGCAACACAAATCAAACAATTAATACGATATCTATTGAGACCAAATCTTCTATTGTCAAAAGCAATATCCAAAGTACTTCAGAATTGTCCAATAAGAATTTGCCTATTAATACAAGTATAGCAAGGAACGATCCGGCATTAATTCCTGTAGATGCAGTAAATGTAGAAAATAAAGAAAAAGAAAGTATTATAGCAAGTACCCCTAGCTCAAACACTCCTCTTGCTAATAACAGCATTATAGAGGTTGAACAAAAAAATGAAAAAGAAGTATTTGAAGAAATTAATACAGAAGACAATGACAGAATAATACATATCAGCAATTTCGAAGTTGATGGTGATAAATTCAGAGGCATTACAAGAAGACTAGGTGCCATTTTAAAAAGAAATAAATCAGAGAAAAACAAATAACAATCAAGCTATGAAAAAAATAACTCTTGCCGTTTTGAGCGTAATAATTACAAGCAGCCTTTTTGCTCAAAAAGATACTTTAATTGCAGTAAACAAAGACACAATAAAAATTGGAAGCTTTTTGATTATTAAGTCTCAGCAGCAGAATGACAAGAAAGATTGGCAAACCATGATTGAGGATGGAGATTTCAAAAATACAAATATTAAAATTGAAAGATCTAAATCAAAAAGTAAAGAATATAATAGAAAATGGTTCAGTTTTGATTTAGGATTTGCAAATTATATAGATGCTAGTGGGTACAAAACACAGCCACAATTCACTCATCCAGCAATAGGTAGTGCCATGACTGAAAAAAGTTTTCAGCTAATCAATGGTAAATCAAGCAATGTGAATCTATGGATAGTTCAACAAAAATATCAGTTAAAAGGAAATTGGAATCTAAAATATGGTATAGGATTCAATATGTACAATTTTAGATTTGAGCAACCCATAAGTTTTAGAAATTCGGGACCGTCTTATGTTTATTTAGACAATAAGACATTCAAAAAAGATAAATTATATACAAGCTATTTAACAGTTCCATTAATGTTAAATTACAATTCACCTAAAAAAGGTTTTAGTATAGGTGGCGGATTGAGTGTAGGTTATTTGATTAATTCAAGAAACAAACAAATTGACGGCAAGAAGCTTAAATATGATGGTAACTTTAACTTGAATGATTTTCAAGTAGCTGGAATTGGAGAATTAGGCATTGGTAATACTAAATTATATACAACAGTTAGTTTGACTAACTTGTATGATAGTAAATTATCAAAGCAATTTAATTATCCATTTGCTATTGGTATTCGTTTTGGAAGATTCTAATGACTTTTAAACAATGACTATGAAAAAATATTATCTTTTATTGAACATCCTAGTGCTATTTACATCAAGCTATGCGCAAGACACTATAAGAGTTGGTAATTTAGTTATAGTTAAACCGATAAAGGATAGCGTCGAAGTAAATCATTATACTTCAAAAACAAAAAGAGTTGAATTGAGTTATCCAAAAGCTAAAAAGTATAATAATATTGATAACAGGACCAGTTATTTTGATTGGGATTTTGGATATACTAATTTTTTAGACAAAACACCTGTTTTGCTATATACAGCAATGCCTTTAAGTATTTATCCAAACACAGGAGATCCTCTACCCTACATGTATTCCGGCAGCTTGGCTTTGAATCATTTAAAATCAAGTAATGTGAATCTTTGGTTTGTACAACAAAGAGTAAATCTTGTAAAGAAATATGTTAGTTTACAATATGGTGTAGGATTTGAAATGTTCAATTTTAGATTTGAAAAAAATATCAGTTTCAGAGATGATGTAGTTGGAAAAATGAAATACGATAATGTGCAGTTTAGTAAGAATAAATTATTTGTAAAGTATTTGACTGTTCCTGTTAAACTAAATTTTAATTTAGCTCCTATGTCTAACAAGCCATTACATGCAAGTATTGGCATGTCGGCTGGCTATTTATTAAAAGCCAGAAATAAACAAATTAGTACCGAAAGAGGTAAAGAAAAATACGATGGCACATTTAATTTAAATAATTGGAGAATCGCTACTATTGGTGAATTAGGTTTTGGAAATTTCACCATTTACGGATCTTATAGTCACACCAATTTGTTTGACGAAAATCAAAGCATCTTGAATATGGCACCTATCGCTATAGGTATTAAACTAAGCGATCTATAATAGCGCTATACTAAATCCTTTCCTCCAAAATAAGGCTTCAATACTTCTGGCAAAGCAATGCCATTGGCTGTTTGATAATTCTCTACTATCGCAGCAAAAATTCTTGGCAATGCTAATGAGCTACCATTTAAAGAATGCGTGAAATGAATTTTTCCATTCGCATCTTTAAATCTACATTTCATTCTATAGGTTTGATAGTTCATGAAATTAGAAACACTACTTACTTCTAACCATTTTTCTTGAGCAGCACTATACACTTCAAAATCATAAGTAATAGCAGAAGCAAATCCCATATCACCACCACATAATCTTAAAATTCTATAAGGCAAACCCAGACTCACCAATAGCTTTTCAACATGCGCTACCATTTCGTCCAAAACGGTTTCGCTCTTATCTGGATGAACAATTTGAATAATCTCTACTTTTTCAAATTGATGCACTCTATTCAAACCTCTTACTTCCTTTCCAAAACTTCCAGCCTCTCTTCTAAAACAAGGAGAGTAAGCAGTCATCATCACCGGCAAATCTGTTTCTTTTAATATGGTATCACGAAACACATTGGTAACAGGTACTTCAGCGGTAGGAATTAAATAAAAATCATCTTCAGTTGCATGATACATTTGACCTTCTTTATCTGGTAATTGACCAGTAGCAAAAGCAGAAGCTGCATTAACCATAAAGGGAGGCAAGTATTCAGTATAACCAGCAGCAGTATTAAAATCTAAAAAATACTGCACTAAAGCTCTTTGGAATTTAGCGCCTTTGCCAATATATAAAGGGAAACCACTACCAGTGATTTTAGCCCCAGTTTCAAAATCAACTAAATTGTATTCTTTGATCAAATCCCAATGTGCTTTAGCACCATCAGCCAGTTTAGGCACCACTCCACCCGTTCTCACTACTTCGTTCTCTTCTGGGGTTTTACCAACAGGTACTAAAGGATGGGGTAAATTAGGAAGTTGAACAATAGTTTGTTGCAAATTAGCTTCTACATCAGTCATCTTAGATTTTAGAGGCTCCAACTGTGCTTTCCAACCAGCCACATCCTGCTTAATCGCTTCCGCCTTATCTTTCTCACCCTTAGCCATTAAAGCTCCAATTTCTTTGGAAGCTGCGTTCACCTTAGATTGCAAATCATCAAATCCAGCTTGTAAAGCCTTTCTTTCATCGTCTAAAGCAATCACCGTATCCACCAAACCAGGTTGAGGGAAATGTTTTACCCCTAATCTCTGTTTAGCCAAATCGGTGTTTTCACGCAAATAACTAACCTGTAACATGATAAAAATATTTCGGCAAAGATAATCAAACCATTTTACAACGCTTAGATATACCCTACCTTTGCCAAATAATTAGAAAAAAAGAATATGGCAACCATAGCAGATGATTTTCAGACAAGATGGTGGGATTTGGAGCGAAAACTAATGGATCGATTTGGCAAAAAACCGGATGTAGAAGCCATCTTATTTTTAATAGGATTACAAGAAATAGGCTTATCACAAGAAAAAATAAGCAAGGAACAGAAGCAAGATTTAATGCATGTGGCCATCTGCACTATTTTGTCAAGCAGCGGATATTACATTGTTGAGGGACAAGACCAGGATGGTTGGCCCCATTTTAAGCAGCTTAAAAACCTACCCATAATGAACATGATAGAGCAGGAAGCCTTTTTGAAAGACCATATTTTGCTCTATTTTGATAACAATCAGTTCTAGTGGATTGTTTTTTCAGTGAATTTTACCAATCTTTGCAACAATAAAAAAATAGCATATGCAATTCCCAGCTGAGTTACGTTACACAAAAGATCATGAGTGGATTAAATTAGAAGGTAATACTGCCACAATTGGTATTACAGATTTCGCTCAATCTGAATTAGGAGACATCGTTTACATCGATATTAATACAGTAGGGTCTAGTTTATCAGCAGAAGCTGTATTTGGTACAGTAGAAGCAGTTAAAACAGTAAGTGATTTATTTTTACCAGTAGCTGGAACAGTTGCAGAAGTAAATCCAGCATTAGCAAGTCAACCAGAGTTAGTAAATACAGACCCATATGGAGCTGGATGGATGGTAAAAGTGACTGTGAATAATCCAGCAGATGTAGAAGCTTTGTTAACTAGCGAAGCATACGCTCAGTTGGTTCACTAAACCAGCCTAATGAAAAAAATAAGTAGTCTTTGGCTGATTGCAGAAATCATTTTGATTTTTTGCTTGCTGACTTTTCCTGGGAGCAATCTCCCAAAAGTGAACTACTGGGGGCAAGATAAAATTATACATATCATACTATTTGGATCTTTGATGTATGCTGCACTTTTTCATTTTGATCAAATGGATAGTAGCTTTGTGAAAACAACCAGAGCAAAAGCACTCACCATGATAGTTTGTATTTTGTATGGTATCGGAATGGAATTTTATCAAAAATATTTTGTGCCGACAAGAGGATTTGAAGTATCCGATATGTTAGCTGATGCTGCCGGTGTAATAATAAGCTTGCCTTTATATCAAAAATTAAAGCAGCGCAAATAGTATGGGAATAGAAAAAGATATACAGCAAACTAGTTTCAGAAACGAACACCAAAAGTTGGGCATCAATATTATGTACACTGCCAACTGGTTGAATGAAAAAATTGCTAGTATCTTATCTCAGGAAGATATCACACAACAACAATATAATATTTTAAGAATACTTCGTGGAGCAGACAAGCCCTTGAGTACTTTACAAATTAGGGCCCGTATGTTGGATAAGATGAGTGACACCAGTAGAATTGTTGACAGATTAGTTGCCAAAGAATTAGTAGAAAAAAATACTTGTCCTACAGATAAAAGATTGGTTGATGTAACACTTACTAAAAAAGGCTTTGCCATTTTAGAAAAACTAGATCAACTCAATCATCATTTAGATTCATTAATGAAAGGGATCAGCGAGAAAGAAGCTCATACCATGAATCAATTACTTGATCAATTGCGAGACGCATCAAAATAAACCTATTATGATTCAAAGAATTTTATATAGCCTGCTTAGTGTAGGTTTTTTTATTTCTGCAAATGCACAACCGAGCAAATCCGATAAAAATGTATTTGAATTTAGAGGCGTTTGGATTGCTACAGTAGAAAATATTGATTATCCAAGCAAAAGAGGCTTGAGTAATGAAGCGCAAAAAGAAGAGTTTATTGAATTATTAGAAAAGCATCAACAAAATGGAATGAATGCCATTGTGATGCAAATTAGACCAGCAGGTGATGCGCTTTATCCTTCTGAATTAGAGCCATGGAGCGAATACTTAATGGGTAAACAAGGCCAATCACCTATTCCTTTTTATGACCCCTTACATTTTATGATCGAAGAGACACATAAAAGAGGTATGGAATTTCACGCTTGGATTAATCCATACAGAGCAGTATTCAATATTAATAAATCAAGTGTAGCGCCAAGTCATTTATCAAAAATGCATCCAGATTGGTTTATCAATTTTGAAGGAAAAAAATATTTTAATCCTGGATTACCAGAAGTATGGAAGCATACCAATAAAGTAGTAGCAGATATATTAAAAAGATACGATGTAGATGCCATACATATGGATGATTATTTTTATCCTTATAGAGTGCCTAATAAAGATTTCCCAGATCAAGCCACTTATGTAAAATATGCCAGAGGATTAGATAAAGAAACTTGGAGAAGAAGCAATTGTGATACCATCATTAAGCAACTTAATGCAACTATTAGAAGCATTAAACCTGGTGTGCAATTTGGCATAAGTCCATTTGGCGTATGGAGAAATAAATCCAAAGATCCAAGAGGAAGTGCAACGAGAGCAGGTCAAACCAATTATGATGATTTGTATGCAGATATTTTATTATGGTTAGAAAAAGGATGGATAGATTATGTAACCCCACAATTATATTGGGAACATGGTCATGCATTAGCAGATTATGACGAATTAGTACAATGGTGGAATGATCATGCTTATGGAAAAGCCTTGTATATTGGACATGGTATTTATAGAGCAGGCACCAATGCAACCTGGAGAGATCCAAATGAAATTCCTTATCAAATTAAAAAACTAAGATCCTTACCAAATACTGGAGGTAGTGTATATTTTAGTAGTAATAGTTTTAAGAATAATCCAAATGGATGGAATGATAGTTTGCAAAACAACTATTATAAAAATCCAGCATTGCTGCCTTCTTTGGTACCACAATACACTATGGCTGCACCAAACATTGAGAAAAAAACAGCTACAAGTTTTCAAATCAGCATGCCTAAAAATGCTTTGGTGAAATCATTTGCGATCATTCAAAAAGAAGAGGGCTCATATAGTGTTGCCAGCATTTTAGCCGCAGACAGTAAAATGGTTAACTTGAACGCATTAGGCATTCAAAGAAAAGCAGGAAATCAATATTGGCTGGTTGCCGTTGGATTACAAAATCAAATTAGCGAATACATCAATATTCCTTAACAAGGCTTATTCAAAAACGCGTTTTAGATTTAAATTTTGATTGGCTTTAATAATCAAAGGCACATGCTCAACAACTGTCATGTCATTGTCTAAACCAAATGCTTTCTGATCGCTTTGTGCTAATTGTTTGATATTAAAATAGGTGTCCATAATAAAGTCTTCTTTAAACGATAATTCATTTTCAATAGAAAAGAAGCTTTCAATAATAACATAGGTAATGTCTGCATGGAAATCTTTACTCTTTAAAGATTCATATTTACTGTAAATACCCAATTCCTGACATTCGTTTAATTCTTGCATTACTTTCTTGAAGCAAATATTAATTCTTGGTTGAATTCTAAAACCAATTTTAAAATCAACACGCATTACTTTATCGTCCACCAATTCACGAATACTATATTCCATTCCATAAGGAGAATCCGTTCTGTCAATATGAATAAACCAATAAATATCTGCTCGTTTTGGTTTACGATTCAAAATAGAATCCATAATACGGTGTTCGATCTCTCTATGATTATTCGCTTTAGTTAAATACACTAAATGCGTTGCATATTTAGGAACATCCTTATCTGCACTTAAATCTGTTAATTGTTGTAAATAATCTTTCAACTTCACAAAATCCAAGTATCTATTGGTAATCTTTCTTGCACGATGCCAAATCATCATTACAAAAATCATACTTAAAGAAAATACAAATGTGATATAACTTTCTTTAATCTTCACCAAATTGGCAACAAAGAAAGAAATCTCAACAATACTAAAAATAGAAATAATAATAGCCACTGGTAAATGACCCCATCTTCTCACATTCAATAAATAGAAATTCATTAAAATAGTGGTCGAGATCATGGTAATAATAATGGAGAAGCCATAAGCTGCTTCCATATGTTCACTCTTTCTAAAGAACAAACACATCGTAATACAACCAATCCACAATAAAAAGTTCAAAGAAGGAATGTAAATCTGACCTTTCTGATCGGTAGGGAATTTAACGGTTACTCTTGGCCAGAAATTCAAACTAATGGCTTCGTTGATTAAAGTAAAAGAACCACTAATCAATGCTTGGCTAGCGATAATAGCAGCAATAGTAGCAACACCAATACCAATAATCAAGAACCAATGAGGCATTATCTCATAAAATGGATTCATCCCATCAATTGAAGTGCCCACATGCTGCAATAACCATGCACCCTGACCCATATAGTTTAACACCAGGGCCAATTTCACAAACATCCAACTCACCTGAATATTTTGACGACCACAATGTCCCAAATCACTATACAAAGCTTCTGCTCCAGTTGTACATAAAAACACTGCACCCAATAACCAGAATCCTTTTGGATAATTGACTAATAAATCAATCCCGTAATATGGATTCAAAGATTTTAATATCTCCCAATGTCCAACTATTTGCGAAATACCTAATACCATAATCATGGAAAACCATAATAACATGATGGGACCAAATGCAAAACCAACAATTTTTGTTCCAAATCTTTGAAAGAAAAATATCAAAGAGATAATGGCAATTACAATACCAATAGTTAAATTATTTCCAGGTACAATAGTATTTTCCAAACCCTTAACGCCACCCAAACCTTCAATGGCAGATGCTACAGAAATTGGAGGAGTAATCATACCATCGGCCAATAACATAGCAGCACCAATAATTGCTGGAACATAAATCCATTTCACATATCGTCTTATTAAAGCAAAAAGAGAGAAGATACCACCCTCCCCTCTATTATCTGCTCTTAAAGTAAGAAACACATATTTAAAAGTGGTTTGTAAAGTCAAAGTCCAGAATACACAAGAGATCGCACCATACACTAGCTGCTCTGTAATAACTTTGTTATTTATGATCGACTTGAATACGTACAATGGAGAAGTTCCAATATCACCGTATATAATACCTAATGTTACGATTAATCCAGCTACAGAAAGTTTCTGCGCATGTCCGCCATTTGTTTGTCCCATGGAGCAAGTAATAAATTGACGACAAAGTTTATGCTTTTTAGCATACCAAGGAACATTCAACCCAAGTATTTTAAAAAATCTTTTTGAAAATACTAAGGCTTGTAAGCTCCCCAAAGATCCAAAACTGCTTGGTATCTAAAATCAAAAATGCCTTGTAATTGCTTTTTGACAAATAAGGTATTGGCAATATCCCCTAAAAAGCTCATCGGTATCTTGTAATGAACAATATCTTCCATGGCAACTCCACCCGGAATCGCTTTAAAATGATGTTGGTGATGCCACATGGAATAAGGGCCAAATCTTTGTTCATCCACAAAATAAGCGCCTTCTTTTACATGGGTAATTTCTGTCATCCAATACAATGGGATACCAAAAAGAGGTTTTACGGTATATTCTATAATCTGGCCAGGATACATTTTTGCGCCATGATGCTTACTGATAATATCAAACCCCATATGAGAAGGGGTGATTTTAGCAAGATTGGCTGGACTACTAAAAAAATCCCAGGCAGTTTCCATGCTAATGGGCATTTCCTGGTAGGTATGGAGGGTATAAACTTTTGACATATATCTATAACAATACTTGAACCTTTTTGTTGTAGGAATTAGGCATAAAGCAGTTAATTTTAACCCATGATTAGCAGAGCGGAACAGCAGGCAGCATTTGAAGCCATTTATAAGAACCTAAATGCGGCACAAAAACAAGCAGTAGATAATATTGAAGGCCCCGTAATGGTGATTGCTGGCCCAGGTACTGGTAAGACGCAAATCTTGGGTGCACGCATTGGTAAAATTCTTTTAGAGACAGACACAGCGCCTGAAAATATTTTATGCTTAACCTATACGGATGCCGGAGCCATCGCTATGCGCAAAAGACTAGTAAGTTTTATTGGTAGTAGTGCATATAAAGTAACCATCTCTACTTTTCACTCTTTTTGCAATGATATCATACAAGATAATTTGTCGCTCTTTGACAAAACCCATCTAGACCCAATATCGGAATTAGAAAAAATAGAATTACTTAAAAAACTAATAGATGGATTTGATAAAAACAATCCACTAAAAAGATATAGAGGGGATGTGTATTTTGAGATGAGTAATTTGGCCAAGTTATTTAGTGCCATGAAAAAAGAGGGATGGACAAGTCAATACTTGATTGAAAA
The DNA here is from genome assembly GCA_937900675.1 of uncultured Chitinophagaceae bacterium. Lineage (GTDB taxonomy): Bacteria > Bacteroidota > Bacteroidia > Chitinophagales > Chitinophagaceae > Sediminibacterium. Next base: position 4,121 of record CALCEA010000196.1, on the reverse strand, counting down.
AATTGACGAATACATTAAGGAGATCCCATTTAGAGATGAATTTATATACAAAAGAAAATACAAGCAATTTGAAGCAGGCTCTTTAAAGGAAGGATTGGTAGAAGCCGAGATGGAAAAAATGAGCAAGCTAAAAGCAGCAGTGAATTGCTTTGATATTTACCAAGAACTCATGAAAAGTCATAATAGATATGACTTTGATGATATGATCAATTGGGTTTTAAAAGCTTTTAATGAAAACAAAAATTTATTAGCCCAATACCAGGAAAGATATTTATACATTTTAGTAGACGAGTTTCAAGATACCAGTGGAACTCAAAATGCATTGATCAAGTTATTGGTAAATTACTGGGAACAACCCAACCTGTTTGTGGTAGGAGATGACGATCAAAGTATTTTTAGATTCCAAGGTGCCAATGTAGAAAACATGTTGCATTTTCAACAAGATTATGCGCAAGAGGTATTGATGATTGTTTTGGAAAACAATTACAGATCCACACAACCAATTTTAGACGCTTCCACCATCATTATCAATAATAATCAAGAGCGATTAGTCAATAAAATTGAAGGCTTAGAGAAAAAATTAATTTCTTCTCATCCTGATTTGCAAAAAGATACCACCCTTCCAACTATTGTTTCTTACAGCAATCCGCAAGAGGAAATGATGGATATTACAGAACAAATTACTCAATTAATTGACAAAGGTGTTGCCCCACAAGAAATAGCGGTATTGTATAAGGAAAATAAATACGGCGAAGAAATTGCGCATTTCTTACAACAAAAAAATATTCCAGTTTATACAAAAAGAACGGCTAATTTATTAGATCAGACACTGATCAAACAAATTATTACTTTACTAGATTATTTGAATTGTGAATTAGATCAATCATATGAAGGCGCACATTTATTGTTTGAGATATTGCATTTTAAATGGTGGAATATCTCTCCTATTACTGTGGCCAAACTAACATTTGAGGCCAATCAATTAAAATATAGTGATAGCAATAATTCTTTTAGAAAAGTATTGGTAGAAAAAACACAAGAGGTACAAACTGATTTATTTCAGCAAGGTGGATTAACAGAAGTAGCGAAAGCGGTAAAAGTAATTGAGGGACTCATTGGAGAAGTAGCCAATGTAACATTGTTAAATTTAATTGAACAAGTATTACAAAAAACAGGCATCATACAAGGTGTTTTAAAATCGGACAATAAGGCATTTGAATTAGAGATGATCACTAAGTTCTTTGATTTTATCAAAGAAGAAACCCATAGACATCCAAATTTAAATTTAAAGACCTTGGTAGAAATGCTTGACTTAATGCAAAGAGAAGGTATTAGACTACCACTTCCTATAACCACAGGAGGACCATCAGGAGTGCATTTGTTAACTGCACATGGATCAAAGGGATTGGAATTTGAATATGTGTTTTTAGCGGGCACCAATGCACATTTATGGGAGAAGAAAAGATCTTCAAATACGATTGGCTATAAATTACCTGACACTGTATTGAGTAGTTTAGAAAATGCAGATGACAAGGAAGAATTAAGAAGATTATTTTATGTGGCGATCACCAGAGCAAAACATTTTATACAAGTATCCTATAGTGCCAATAAAGCAGATGGTAAAGAAGCCGAAGCAAGTCAGTTTATTATTGAAATGACCGAGGGCAATGAAAAATACATTACCCAGAAAGCAATTGATGAAACAACTTTAATGCAGTACAAGCTATTGCATTTACAAACTGCCCCACAACCAGAAATAGCACAATTAGAAGCCGATTTTATCGAACCTAAATTGGAGCATTTCACTATGAATGTGACAGCACTAAATAATTACCTAAAATGTCCCTTACATTTTTATTACAATAGTTTAATCCGAGTTCCTTCAGGCAAGTCAGAAGCCACTACTTTTGGTTCAGCCGTACATGATGCATTGAATAAATTATTCAGAAAAATGCAAGACAGAAATAACCAATTTCCAGAGATCAAAGAATTGGTTGAAGATTTCAACTATTATATGCAAAGACATAGAGAAGCATTTACCCAAGTAGAATTTAAGAATAGAAAAGAACAGGGAGAAATGGTCTTAACCAATTACTACAATCAATATGTTGAGGGATGGAATAAGGTAGTAACAACCGAATATAGAATTAATAATGTACTGCTAAAGGGTATACCATTAAAAGGAGCTATAGATAAAATAGAATTTAATGGGAAGCAAGTGGTGGTGATTGATTACAAAACCGGTAGTGTAGAAAATGCCAAAGAAAAATTACTGGCCCCAAATGAAAAGAATCCATTAGGAGGTGATTATTGGAGACAGGCGGTATTTTATAAAATTCTATTAAGAGGCCATCCTAAAAACTGGGAAGTAGAAAGAGCAGAATTTGATTTTGTAGAGCCTAATAAGAAATCAGCATTTGAAAAAATTGGTATAGCGATTTCTGAAGCAGATATAACCACAGTTACACAACAAATTGTAGAGACTTGGGAAAAAATTCAAAACAAAGAGTTTTACAAAGGATGTGGTAAGGCGGAATGCCATTGGTGCCAATTTGTAAAAAGCAATGAATTGGCCGTAGCATTACACGAAATCGAGTCAGAAATAGACTAATTTTGCATTCTATGAAAAAGGCATCCCAGCTAGTTCCATTTATTCAAATCATCTGTATTGGCTGCCTAATACAATTGGCAGTAGGATGTGCCAATATTGTCCCGCCTGCTGGAGGCCCAAGAGATACATTGGCACCTTACTTAATTGCAGCCAAACCAAAAGACTCCACCACTAATATTCAACCTAAAGAAATATTGATTGGCTTTAACGAATACATCACTAGTGCAGATATTCAAAATAATTTAATCATCTCTCCTACTATTAAGAATACCCCATTAGTAGATGTAAGATTAAATGCATTAAGAATAAGAATCAACGATAGTCTTTCTGCCAATACTACCTATAGTCTGCAATTTGGTAATGCAATTAAAGATGTAAATGAGGGAAATATTGTCAAAAACTTCACTTATGTATTTAGTACAGGAGATAAAATAGATACAGGGAGATTGGTGGGATATGTTAAGTTAGCCGAAACGGGATTGATAGATAGTACCTTAATAGTAGTATTACAACCTGCAGAAAACGATACCGCCATTTTTAAAAATAAACCGCTGTATTATACAAGGTTAAATGGTAAAGGGCAATTCGAATTCAAGTTTTTACCATATAGATCATTTAAGCTATTTGCCATCCCTAATGATTATGCTAAAAAGTATGATGATAGCACAAAACTATTTGCTTTTGCCGATAAGCTAATTGCAGCAGAAAATAAAATAGATACCATTCAGCTATATGCTTTTAATGCGTATAAAAAAACAGAAAAGAAAAAAGTACCTACTACTGCTGGAAGTAAAAAAACTGTAACCGGCCTAAAATATACAAAGAGCTTGGAAGGAAGTGAACAAGATATATTAAAACCGATAAGCTTAAACTTTGATACTAAAATTAAATTAAACGACAGCTTCCCTATTTTGTTAACTGATACATTAAACAAAGTAGTAGAAGATTATACTGTTCAACTAGATTCAACTCAACAAAACATATTGGTCAATTCCGGTTGGAATCATGAGGAAAAATTTAAACTGATCATCCCTCAAAAAAGTGTAAGTGATAGTCTACATAATGTATTAATCAAAACAGATACACTAAAAGTAAGTATCAAGCCTGCAAGTGCTTATGGCACTGTATTGATTAGAACCACCGGCTTTCAACAATTCAAACATCCAGTATTATTATTAACACAGGATGATAAGATTAAATATAGCTACCCTATTACTCAACCCATTATTAGGATACCATTAATTTTACCGGGGGAATTTATTGTGAAAATTTTAGAAGACGATAACAATAATGGTATTTGGGATACGGGTATTTATGGAAAAACAAAACAACAACCAGAAATAATTCGTTTAGTGGGAACTAGCATAGCAATCAAAGCAGACTGGGAAAACGAATTCAATCTTATTTTAAAAAAATAAAACCATGCAATTACCTTCTACGCTCTTAGAAAATGCTGTTGCTGCTTTTGCCAAACTTCCAGGTATTGGTAAAAAAACTGCATTGAGATTGG
>CALCEA010000195.1 GCA_937900675.1 uncultured Chitinophagaceae bacterium | reverse complement strand
TGAAAACTGTTGACTGTAACAGGTCCGGGGGTTCGAATCCCTCTCTCTCCGCCAACCAGCATTCAAAAACCACGATTTATCGTGGTTTTTTTGTTTTCTACCCGAACCAAGCTAGCTTGAGTGAGGGGAAGAAAATAAAAAAACTACTTGCGAAGCCAGGGTTTTTGAATGCTGGTTGAGCCCCCCACTCCGGATCAGCGACCGAAGGGAGCTAATCCTCCAACACTCCAAACTTTCCTAATTCATAATCTTGGAAGGCTTGCATAATTTCCTCTCTTGTATTCATTACAAAAGGTCCGTGTGCTGCAATAGGTTCTTTCATGGGTTCACCAGATAATACTAATACCACACTATCTTCAGAAGCTGTAATCGTAAACTCTTCACCAACATTAGCCATTAATGCAAAATGATCCAAAGGAACTTCTTCTGTTCCATTTACTTTCACTTCCCCTTCAATCACTATTAATGCAGTATTATAATGTGCAGGGAAATTCAAAGTAGCAGACCCACCTTTTTTTAATTTAACATTCATTAAATGTACTGGAGTAAATGTAGATGCTGCTCCTTTATGACCATTGTATTCACCAGCAATTACTTCAATAATTCCGCCCTCGACATTAACCTTAGGCATTAAACTATTTTGAACTGCTTGATATTTAGGAGTACTCATTTTATCCTTAGCAGGTAAATTCACCCACAATTGTACCATTTGAAAATCACCTCCAGTTTTACTAAAACTTTCAGAATGATATTCTTTATGTAAAACGCCACTTGCAGCAGTCATCCATTGAACATCACCTTCTTCAATCACACCCCCTCCACCACCACTATCATGATGTGCAACACTTCCTTTATAGGCAATGGTTACTGTTTCAAATCCTCTGTGCGGATGCACACCAACACCTTTTGGCTTATATGGACTTGGCGGAAAATGAAACTTAGATGCATAATCTAACATAATAAAAGGATCCATTCTTTGCATGGTTAATCCATAACCACTTGGAATATAATTATGTACTCTAAATCCATCACCAACATAATGGGGCTCTCTTGGAGCTAAAACCATTTCAACTTGCTTAACTGACATAAAATAGAATTTAATTAATGTTGTAACATCAAATATAGTGCCAAACTATTGAAATAGTACTTTTAAAACTACTTTTCTAATTTTTCCATCCCCAATCATGGGTGCATGAACATCATTTGGGAAGTAAATGCCAAATTGACCAGGGAACAATTTAAAGAAGAAATCAGGAGCATCTTCATAAAATAAAACATCTTTTTCAGCACTATATTTCCCTCTTGGCTCGACACAGGTATCTCTATGTTTATACCCTATAGTTTCAACTCCACCAAATAAATATTGGATATCGATGTATTTATTATGACATTCAAATTGAGCGGTAGATTCTAACATGGGTACAGCATCTTCATTCACCACAATGGCAAATAAATGATCACCATCAATCTCATGCTTACCCAGTGAAAGGTCTTCTAAATGATTAGTAGTTAAAAATTCAAAAGCTTGTTTGAATCTTGGATGCAATGAAGCATATTTTTGAGCCTGGGTTAAATCATCTAATATCATTACTTTCTTTTTTTAGTATTTTCTTCTTCTGGTAATTTCTCTACTACAATCAAATCTTCTATTTCAATACTCATAGGAATCTGTCCCACTTTAACTACTGCTCTTTTACCTTTTAATTCCATTACTTCCCCAACTTGATAATTCTTTTTTAGTTTCACTGTTGATCCAACAACTATAGGCGCTTTAATTTCTTTGAAACTTTTATCTACTTTTTTAGCCAACTTATTAATTACAATTGCATCGTTCTTTTTAAATAATAAATTGAACAAATTTTTCATCACTTCCTCTTTCTTTTCGGACTTCTTCCAATCCAATGCAATTTGCTTCAACTTTCGCTCCATGTCTTTATTGTATGCAAACTTATCCTCGGCTACTTTATTTTGCTCTCTCAGAATTTGAACCTGTTGTAAATGCTTCTCTTTATCTAAAACTTTATTTAATTCTTGCTGCAAAGATTCATTTTCCTTGATCTTCTTCAACAACTCCTTTCTTTCCTTTTGTACTAATTGTAAATCCTGCTCTGTTCGATTCAATAATTTATCTAATTCAAAATGATGCGTGTCCACCATTTTACGAGCCCTATTAATTAAATGCTTAGGCAAACCAATTCTCTCAGCAATGGCAAAAGTATAAGAACTACCTGGCTTACCTATCACTAACTGGTACAGTGGCTCCAATTTCACTTCATCAAATTGCATGGCTCCATTGACTATACCTTTATTATGATTAGCCATTACTTTTAAATTTAAGTAATGGGTTGTAACAATACCTTGAGCATGTCTATGTGATAGTTCTTCTAAAATAACTTCAGCAAAAGCACCACCCAAATGAGGATCAGAACCAGATCCTAATTCATCAATAAAAAACAAAGTCTTACCTTTAGCACTTTCAATAAAATGCTTCATATGCATCAAATGACTGGAATAAGTACTTAACTCAAATGCTAAATTTTGTGTATCCCCTAATTGAATAAAAAGTTGTTTATAAATACCCATTTCAGACAACTCACTCATGGGAACCAATAATCCAGATTGCATCATTACCTGATTCAATCCTAGTGTTTTCATGGATACCGTCTTACCTCCAGCATTGGGTCCACTGATAATTAAAATTCTGGCATCATCATCTAAATCTATATTAACTGGAATTGTTTTTTTGCCAGACACTTTGTTATATAAAAATAATAAAGGATGGTATGCATTGATTAAATGCGCTACTGCTTTATTCTGCAATTGAGGCATGTTGCCATTCATGTCAATGGCCAATAAAGCTTTGGCTCTAATAAAATCAAACTGACCTACAATTTGTGCATAGTTTAATAACAAACTTGAATAAGGAGCTAATTCAGCAGTTAGTGTTCTTAAAATTCTTTGAACCTCTCTGGATTCGTCTTGCTCTAAAGAATAAATTTCATTGTTTAATTCTATTGTTTCTTCAGGTTCAATAAAAGCAGTTTTTCGGCTATCGCTTTCTCCATGAAAAAATCCTTTAACCTGTCTTTTGTATTCAGAAAAAACGGCAACTACTCTTCTTCCGTTACTAAAACTCTCATCAATATCTGCTGTGTATCCAGACTTAGCTAATTTGGCAACTACTTTTTCAAAGACCCTTCTTAAGGTTTGTCTGGTTTTAAATAATTGAGCCCTAATTTTAGCTAAGTCTTCAGAGGCATTGTCTTTTACATTTCCTCTCTCATCAATAATAGCATCAATTGAATCGATAATTTGTTTTTCGTAATAAGTGCCTTCCAGAACTAAATATAAGTTGGCATAGGAATCTTTTCTTTCAGCATCAAACCACCTAAATACTTGTTGAATATGATCCGCCAATTTTCTTACCAATAACCACTGTTCCCCAGTTAACTGAGCACCAGGGATACCTAATAGTTTTAAATCCTTTCTAATATCTACCACAAAATCTGAGGGAAAATATTGATTGGCTGATTTGATAAATTTATACTCCTGCGTTTGACTTAGTGCAGTTTGAATATACTTTGGATGGGTATGAATACGCATTTCGTCCACCATTTCTTTACCAATGGGGCTTTGACAAGAGTTGGATAAAATAGAGATGATTTTATCGAATTCCAGTTGTTGAAGTGCGTTTTCTGGGTATAACTGCATGTAAATTGAATAGGCTGCAAATTTACTTAAATAAACATTAACAGCCTTTGAACTTTTAACTGGATCAACTTGTTTAAATAATGTATAAATTCATGCTATGAAAAAATTAAGAACCAGTTTATTCATCTTTATGAGCTTTGCCTTTCTAATGGCTTGCGCTCAAAAGCCTAAAAATCAAAAAAAACAAGTAATCAATATGAAAAATACAGAGACAATCACTTTAGGATCGGGCTGTTTTTGGTGTACCGAAGCAATTTATCAAAGATTAGAGGGGGTGGTTTCGGTGACTAGCGGATACAGTGGTGGACATATTGAAAACCCAACTTATGAACAGGTTTGTGATAAGAACACAGGTCATGCAGAAGTTTGTCAAATTGTTTTTGACACAACTCAAATTAGCTTAGACGATATTTTAGCGGTATTTTGGAAAACCCATGACCCTACCACTCCCAATCAACAAGGAAACGATATTGGCCCTCAATATAGATCTGTAGTTTTCTACCACAATGATCATCAAAAAGCCTTGGCTGAAAAGTATATTAAAGAATTAGATGCTAGTGGAGCATGGAATAAACCCATCATCACAGAAGTAACTGCGTTTACAAAATTTTATGCAGCAGAAAACTATCATCAAAACTATTACAACAATAATACCAACCAGGGATATTGCAGATATGTAATTGGTCCAAAATTGGAAAAATTTGAAAAGGTATTTAAAGACAAATTAAAAAAGGACTAAGATGTTTCAGAACAGAATTTATACAGTTATATTTTTTGCATTCATTTCTTTGAGTACAAATGCCCAAATGCTTTTCAAGGAATCTGATTCTTTGAGGGGAAGTTTAAACAAAAACAGAGATTGGTTTGATATTCAGAGTTATGATATTTCTGTTATTCCCAATATGGACAACAAAACTATAGAGGGCTCTGTGGTTTGGAAAGCAAAAGCCATCAAAACATCTCAGGATATCCAAGTGGATTTACAACAACCTTTAATTATTGATAGTATTTTGATATGGACAAAAAACCAATGGGAAAAAGTTTCATTTAAAAGAGAAGACAATATTGCCTTGGTGCAACATCAAAAAAATATTCCTTTACAAGCAGATTTCTCTTTGTGGATTTTTTATCATGGTAAGCCAAGAGAAGCCATTCGACCACCTTGGGATGGCGGATGGATTTGGAGAAAAGATATGAATGGCAAACCATGGGTTTCTGTGGCATGTCAGGGTTTAGGCGCATCGGTTTGGTATCCTTGTAAAGACCATCAATCGGACGAACCCGATTTTGGTGCAGCATTAAATATATATAGTCCTGATGGGTTAAAAGGTATTGGCAATGGCCGTCCTGGAAGATCAGATCAAAACAATTGGTCAAGATGGGTGGTAAGAAATCCTATTAATAATTACAATATCATACCATACATTGGTGATTATGTGAGTTGGCAAGAAACATATAAAGGATTAAAAGGGAATCTAGACTTATCCTATTATGTATTAAGAGAGGATTCTGCAAAAGCAGTTGCTCAATTCAAAGAAGTCCCTAAAATGTTAGAGGCATTTGAATATTGGATGGGCCCCTATCCTTTTTATGAAGATGGATTTAAATTAGTACAGAGCCCACATTTAGGAATGGAACATCAATCTGCAGTAGCATATGGCAACAAATTTAAAAATGGATATTTAGGAACTGATTTATCCAAATCTGGATGGGGACTAAAATGGGATTATATTATTATTCACGAAAGTGGGCACGAATGGTTTGCTAATAATATCACCACCAAAGACATTGCAGATATGTGGGTACACGAAGGCTTCACTAGTTATTTGGAATCCTTGTATACAGAATACTATTTTGGTAAAAAAGCAGCGGATGAATACACTTATGGGTTAAGACTAAGAATCCAAAATGACGAGCCCATTATTGGCCCCTATGGAATTAACAGAGAAGGAAGCGGAGATATGTATGCAAAAGGTGCTGTAATGATACACACGATCAGAAAAGCCATGAATAATGATGTTTTATTTAGAAATATCATGATTGGATTAAATAAAACCTTCTATCACCAAACAGTTACCACAGAACAAATTGAAAATTATATCTCACAACAATCTGGTATTAATTTTAGCAAAGTGTTTGATCAATATTTAAGAACTACTCAGATTCCGCAGTTGGTTTTACAATATGATGCTAAAGAAAAAATATTGACTTATGAATGGAAAAACTGTATCAAAGGTTTTAACCTACCCATTCATGTAAATTATCAAGACAAACTGGAAAGTTTAATGCCTTTGGATTTTCAACCAAAGAAAAGATTAATACAACAAAATCAATTTGATATCAATGCATTCGCAAAAGCCATTGAGCAATTGTATTATGTGAAAATCATCATTGAATAATTATTGGGCAGGAGTTGCAGCAACTCTGCCTAAACTGTATAATCTTTTTTGCCAATAAGACTCAGTCAAATCACTGATGGTCACGCCCTGACTAGTAGAAGCGTGTGCAAATTTATTGTTGGTTAAATAAATACCTACATGGGTAATATTTTTTCTGCCTTCTGTTTTAAAGAAAATTAAATCCCCTTCTTTTAAATCCGACCATCCAATTTTTTGACTTTGCTCATATTGTTCAGCAGCAGTTCGTTTCAAATTGATATTGTATGTTGACTTCATCACATCTAGTGTGAAATAAGAACAATCAATACAACCTTTAGAACTTCCACCTAAACAATAAGGGGTACCCCACCATTCATCTATCTTTGTTAACAATGGAATATTATTAATCTCTTCAACTGCGACATCCATTTTAATTGAATATTTCAACTGAAGCCAATTGGCTTTTTCTATGTCTGATAAATTATCAGGCATTTTTTCAAATTCAACCTTTTTAATAGAGCTGATTGGCTCAGCATCTATACTGTCTGATTTTTTTCTTAAAAAGATTTTACCAGGTTTTACAGCTATATTATCCAAAAATTCTATATGATCAGTAGAATTTGACTGTTCAATTGGCTGATTTTTTTTGTTTTTAAAAGCAATTCCTGAAGTTAATCTTTGAGTACTTAAACCAATTGTTTTAATACTAGTACATGAACTTAACATGACTATGGATAAAGCAAAAAGAAAAAAAGGTTTAAATATGTTAACTGACATAAGTAGCAAGTTAAGTTAGATAGTTCAAAAAGTGGAAAAATTGGTCAAATTTAACGCCATTTTTTGACGATATTTGCTTCTTACCCTATTAGAAAGATGCCTCAATTTTCACATTTACACGTTCATACCCAATATTCACTTCTAGATGGAGCAGCTTCTATTAATGGCCTTTTCGATAAAGCCATTAAAGATGAAATGCCCGCCTTGGCTATTACAGATCACGGAAACATGTTTGGCGCTTTCAATTTTGTAAGTCAGGCTTGGAAAAAAACAAAAGTGATTGGAAAAGACGATCTAGGTAAAGATATTTTGGCACCTATTGTAAAGCCCATCGTTGGATGCGAATTTTATGTAGTAAAAGATAGACATGTCAAAACCTTTACAAAAGAGGTTAAAGACGACCGTTTCCACCAAGTACTTTTAGCTAAAAATGCCATTGGATATCAAAATTTAATCAAGCTTACTTCTCTAGGATATATTGAGGGAATGTATAGTAAGTATCCAAGAATTGATAAAGAGTTGATTGAGAAATATCACGAAGGAATAATTGCCACCACCTGTTGCATTGGTGCGCATGTTCCACAGGCCATTTTAAGATTTGATGAAAAAACTGCTGAAAAAGAGTTTAAATGGTGGTTGGATTTATTTGGCGATGATTATTATATCGAATTACAAAGACATCAGATACCAGAGCAAGAAACCATCAATCAAACCTTATTAAAGTTTGCCAAAAAACATAATGTGCATGTAATTGCTACCAATGATAGTCATTACATTAATGAAGACGACGCAAATGCACATGATATTCTTTTGTGTATCAATACAGGTGAGAAACAATCAACCCCTGGTTTTGATGATTTTGTAAATGATGAATTACAAGTAAAAAATAGAAGATTTAAATTCCCAAATAACGAATTCTATTTTAAGACACAGGATGAGATGAAGGAATTGTTTAGTGATATTCCTGAATCCATAGATAATACTAATAGAATAGTAGATAAAGTAGAAGTACTGAATCTTAAAAAAGATATTCTACTTCCCGCCTTCCCTATTCCAAAAGAATTCCAGATTCACAAAGACGCCAACATGAATCAATGGGAATTCTTAAAACATATCACTTGGGAAGGTGCCAATAAAAGGTATCCTGAAATCACTACTGAAATTAGAGAACGTATCGATTTTGAATTGTTTACGATTCAAACCATGGGATTCGCTGGTTACTTCTTAATTGTAAGTGATTTTATCAAAGCAGGTAGAGAAATGAATGTGTTTGTGGGCCCTGGTCGTGGATCGGCTGCAGGTTCTGTGGTAGCTTATTGTATTGGCATCACTAATATTGACCCTATTAAATATCAATTACTATTTGAGCGTTTCTTAAACCCAGATCGTAAGAGCATGCCCGATATTGATACGGACTTTGATGATGAAGGCCGTCAAAAAGTAATCGATTATGTAGTTGATAAATATGGTAAAGAACAGGTAGCACAAATCATCACCTATGGTACCATGGCTGCAAAAAGCAGTATTAAAGATGTGGCTCGTGTGATGGATTTGCCTTTAGCAGAATCCAATTTATTAGCCAAGCTAGTACCAGATAAACCAGGCACTGAATTAAATAGATGCTTGCACGCTCCTATCACTAAAAAAGAAGGTGATAAATCTTTAGAAGAAAAAGAAGGCTATCAACAAGAAGATATTGACAATGTCAAAAAACTAAGAGAGATTTATAATGGATCAGATCTAAGAGCCGCTGTATTACATGAAGCAGAAAGATTAGAAGGTTCCATTAGAAACACTGGTATACATGCAGCAGGTATCATCATCGCTCCTAGTGACTTAACCGAAATTATGCCGGTTGCTACGGCTAAAGATTCTGATTTATGGGTTACCCAAATTGAAGGATCGGTGATTGAAGAAGCTGGCGTAATTAAAATGGACTTTTTGGGTTTAAAAACCCTCTCCATTTTAAAAACAGCCTTAGAGTTGATCCAACAAAATCATGGCATTACCGTAGATTTGGATAATATTCCTTTAGACGATGAGAAAACATTTCAATTGTATCAAAAAGGAGAAACCAATGCTACTTTCCAATTTGAATCGGTGGGTATGCAAAAGTATCTGCGTGAATTAAAGCCAGATAAGTTTGCCGATTTGATTGCCATGAACGCTTTGTATCGTCCAGGCCCTATTGCTTATATCCCTAATTTCATTGAAAGAAAACATGGAAGAGAAGTCATCCAATATGACTTACCTGAAATGGAAGAATTTTTGTCGGACACATATGGTATTACCGTATATCAAGAGCAGGTAATGTTATTGAGTCAGAAGATTGGAGGATTTACCAAAGGTGATGCAGATGTATTGAGAAAAGCAATGGGTAAAAAGCAAAAAGCGGTGCTAGATAAAATGAAAGCACAGTTTATTGCAGGCGCTGTGAAAAATGGACACCCAGAAAAAGTATTAGATAAAGTTTGGACTGACTGGGAAGCATTTGCTCAATATGCATTCAATAAATCTCACTCTACTTGTTATGCATTCGTTGCTTATCAAACTGCTTATTTAAAAGCACATTATCCTGGAGAATACATGTCTGCAGTGTTAAACCATGCAGGTAGTATTGATAAGATTACTTTCTTCATGGAAGAATGTAAGAGAATGGGTATAAAAGTATTGGGTCCGGATATCAATGAATCATTGAAAGGTTTTTCCGTAAATAAAAAAGGTGAAATCAGATTTGGATTAGGCGGATTAAAAGGGGTTGGTGAAGCTGCCATTGAAGGAATTATTTTAGAAAGAAATAAGAATGGCCATTTTGAAAACATGTTGGATTTTATGAAGCGTGTTTTATCCAGAGCGGTCAATAAAAAATCTTTAGAAAGTTTAGCCTACTCTGGAAGTTTTGATTGCTTCCCTGAATACCATCGTGCACAATATTTTAATGTACCTGATGGAGAAAGAAGTTCTGGTTTGGAAAAATTAATTGGCTATGCACAAGCCATGCAGACCATGAATACGGGAACAAGTAATACCCTATTTGGCGACCTTCCATCTGCTATGCAAGTACCTATTCCAAAATTGACCACATGCGAAGAATGGACTTTAACTGAAAAATTAGATCACGAAAAAGATATCACTGGTATGTTTATGAGTGGACATCCATTGGATCATTTCAATTTTGAAATGAAACATTACTTGTTTACTCCTATCAATGATTTTAATGAAATAAAAGACATGCTAGTTGTTCAACCTAGTTATTTAGGTAAGAATTTTAAGCTAGCAGGTTTAATTACAGATGTTCAACATAGAATTACCAAAACAGGTAAAAACTTTGGCTCTTTTGTGATGGAGGATTTTACTGGTAAGACAGATTTTATATTATGGAGTGAGGATTATGTCAAGTTTCAAAACTACTTGGAAGTGGGCCAGAAAATTTGCATCAATGGCGCTTTTAGAAATAGATTCAATCAACCAAATTTGTTTGAATTCAAAATTCAAACGATGAGCTTGTTAGAAACAGTCAAAACAACTCAAACCAGATCTATAGAAGTAAGCTTACACCCCGCCAATCTAAGACCAGACATGATTAGTTTCTTTGAGAAAAATATCAAAGACAATCCAGGTAAATCTTCCTTCAAATTCAACTTTATCGAACCCAAAGAGCAGTTGGTGGCTAGTTTACTCACTTTTGACAAAGGTTTCTCTATTAATGATGAATTAGTGGCATTTTTAGATCAAAACCCTGAGTTGCAAGTTCAAATTAACCTTGTTTAATAAAGTTGTTAAGAACGGTGGAAAAGTCAAAATGGCACTTATTAAATAATGGCCTTATTTTTGAATCAATTAGCATACAAACAATTTAAATATATCTATTTATGGCATTAGAATTTACAGACGCAAACTTCCAGACAACAGTTATGGAAAGCGACAAATTAAGTGTAATTGATTTTTGGGCAGAATGGTGTGGTCCTTGTAGAGCAATAGGTCCAGTTATTGAAGAATTAGCAACTGAATATGCAGGTAAAGTGAATATTGGTAAAGTGAATGTGGATGTGAATCCTAACTTAAGTATGAACTTTGGCATTACTTCTATCCCAGCAATTTTATTTGTGAAAGGTGGTCAAGTAGTGGATAAGCAAATTGGTGCTGTTCCAAAATCTGTATTAGACAAGAAGATACAGTCACATATGTAATACTGTTGCAATATTTGAATTTCAATATAAAATCCCGCTAAATAGCGGGATTTTTTTTATCTTTCTTGCCTAATTAAAACCTATGGAAAGATTTCAAGGCATATTCGGTGTTTTATTAATATTAGCCATTGCATTTTTGTTTTCAAATAATAAAAAAAATATCAATTATAGATTGGTATTGAGTGGATTAGGTCTACAATTATTGATTGGTATTTTAGTGTTAAAAATTCCAGCTGTTACCAGCTTTTTCCAATTATTGGGTAAAGCCATGGGAAAAATAGAACAGTTTTCTAGACAAGGTGCAGCATTCGTATATGGAGGTGTAGGTGCGATGACCCCAACTGGTGTAAATGATTTTGTGAATGGAGGCTTTGTATTTGCTTTTAATGTTACTGCTACCATCATTTTAGTATGTGTATTAGTAGCGTTATTTTATCATTTCGGAATTATGCAAAGAATCATTGCAGTTATAGCAAAAGCGATGAATACCATTATGAGAGTGAGTGGTGCTGAATCTTTAAGCAATGTAGCAAGTGCTTTTGTTGGACAAGTAGAAGCACAGGTGATGATTCGCCCTTATTTAGCTTCCATGACAAAAAGTGAAATTTTAGCAAGTATGAGTGGAAGCTTAGCTTGTATTGCTGGTGGTATATTAATTGTATATGCAAACATGGGTGCTGCAGCAGGTATGGATTTAGCCCCTAAATTAATTACTGCAAGTTTAATGGCAGCTCCTGGAGCTTTAGTGATTGCTAAAATATTATTTCCAGAAACTGAACAATCTCAAACATTAGGTAAAGTTACACTTGAAGTAAAAAGTCAATATAGCAATACCATTGATGCGATCACCCATGGTGCAGGAGATGGATTTAAAATTGCTATGAATGTAATTGCCATGTTAATTGGATTTATTGCATTGATTGCATTGGTGGATTGGTCTTTATTAAAAATTGGACATTTATTTAGCGCCAATATTGACCTTAGTTTAAATTATATATTCGGCAAATTATTCTATCCAATGGCATGGGCCATGGGTATTCCAACAGTAGATATTCAGAGTGCAGCTACCCTATTGGGACAAAAATTAACCATCAATGAATTTGTTGCGTTTAAGAGTTTAACCAGTAAAGTGGTTCCAATTGTAACAGAAAAGGGATTATTAATTGTAAGTATTGCCATTTGTGGATTTGCTAATTTTAGTAGTGTTGGTATGCTTATTGGTGGAATTGGAGAATTAGCTCCTAGCCGTCGTAAAGACTTAGCTGAATTGGGCCTTAAAGCATTATTAGCAGGAACCCTAGCATCTTATCTTTCTGCAAGTATCGCAGGTATTTTGATTGGATAATTAGTACCTTTGCGTTCAAATTGTCAGCTATGAACAGCAAGGGAATAGAAGTGATTATTGCATCAGAGAAAGATAGTACATTACAAAAAATAGGAACTAAAGTAATTCATAATGAACGCCTCTCGTTTGAAGATGGCGTTTATTTATTTGAGCATGCTTCACTACCTTATGTTGGCGCATTAGCCAATTGGAAAAGAGAATCTTTACACGGAGATAAAACTTATTTCAATAAGAACTTTCATATTGAACCTACCAATGTTTGTGTATTCTCATGTAAGTTTTGCTCCTATTCAAAATTATACGCACATAAAGAAGAAGGTTGGGAATTAACAGTAGATCAGATGTTGGATATTGTTAAATCTTATGATGGCAAGCCAGTTACTGAAGTACATATTGTGGGAGGCGTTCATCCTAAATTAACCTTGGAATTTTTCTTGGAATTAATGCGTGCTATCAAAGCACATAGACCAGATTTGCATATTAAAGCATTCACTCCTGTTGAATTGGAATACATGTTTAGAAAAGCAAAAGTGAGTGTGGAAGAAGGAATGCGTTTAGCCAAAGAAGCCGGCCTAGATTCATTGCCAGGTGGGGGTGCAGAAATATTTCATCCACAAATTAGAGAACAAATTTGCGCAGACAAAGCAACAGCAGATCAATGGCTACATATTCATAAAACAGCCCATGAATTAGGCATGCATAGTAATGCTACTTTATTATATGGTCATATCGAAAATTTCAGCCATAGAATTGATCATATGGAAAGGCTTAGACAATTACAAGATCAAACAAAAGGTTTTAATACATTTATTCCGTTGAAATTTAGAAACTCTAATAATGAAATGAGTAATGTACCAGAATCTATTTTATTAGACGACTTAAAAATGTATGCAATTTCTAGATTATACTTAGACAATTTCCCTCATGTCAAAGCATACTGGCCAATGTTGGGTAGAGATGCTGCACAGTTAACTTTAAGTTACGGTGTAAATGATATTGACGGCACCATTGATGATACTACTAAAATTTATTCAATGGCTGGTTCTGAAGAACAAAACCCAGCAATGACTACTGCGCAATTAGTAGCTTTAATCAAACAAGCAAAAAGAGCCCCAATAGAAAGAGGCACTTTGTATAATGTGATTAAGGATTACTCAACTATTGAAGTAGCAGAAAACGAAGCCTAGTTTTAACACTCTGCTAAAGCAATAGGAATTTGTGTGGCTAGACCACCATCAGCAGTCTCCTTGTATTTTACATTCATGTCTAATGCGGTATTCCACATAGTATGAATTACTTTGTCTAAACTTACCACAGCAAAATCTGGTTTACTTTGTAAAGCCAATTGTGCAGCAGTGATGGCTTTAATAGCACCCATAGTATTTCTTTCAATACAGGGTATTTGCACTAAACCTCCAACAGGATCACATGTTAAACCCAAATGATGTTCCATAGCTATTTCAGCTGCCATCAACACTTGTTTTTGATTGCCTCCTAATAATTCTGTTAAACCAGCTGCGGCCATCGCAGAAGAAACACCAATCTCTGCTTGACATCCACCCATTGCTGCTGAAATAGTTGCTCCATTTTTAAACAAAACACCCACTGCACTAGCAGTGCATAAGAATTGATGAATATCAGCTGCTGTATCCTTTTTACAAAACAAAATAGTATATAAAAGTACTGCAGGAATTACACCAGCCGCTCCATTGGTTGGTGCAGTAACCACTCTACCAAAACTTGCGTTTTCTTCATTGACTGCTAAAGCAAAACAACTCACCCAATCTAAAATATATTTAAAATCAGCTCCCCCATTTTGAATCAATTGCATCCATTCTTCTTTTGAAGTATAAGATGCATTATTCAATAATTTTTTATTTAAGTCAAAAGCTCTTCTTCTTACTTGTAAACCACCAGGCAATATACCCTCTGTATGACAACCCTTATAAATACAATCTAACATGGTAGTCCAAATAGTATCTAATCCAGTATTTAATGCATGTTCATCCATGTTCACTTTTTCATTCTCCACAATGATAGAGGAAACTGAATAACCTGTTTTCATACAATGATGTAATAGATCATTGGTATTTAAAAAATCGAAAGGCGCTTCGTTCACTGCTTTATCATTATTGTCTACTGCAATGATGGTTTCATGGCCATTAGCATCCACTATGGATCTTTCAATAAATCCCCCACCAATTGAATAATAAGTGTATGTTAGATCTTTTGATTCTGAATGAACTACAAAACGCAATGCATTTGGATGATGAGGCAAACTCTCTTCTTTTAAAAACTGCAGATGCTGTTCTTTGATAAAAAGAATAGAATGCAACTTGTTCAAAATAATATGATTAGATGTTTGTATCTCATTCAATTTATCTTGAATAGTGGTAGTATCGGTAGTGATGGGATCCTCCCCCATTAATCCCATTAAAACGGCCATATCAGTACCATGACCCTTCCCAGTTTTGGCCAATGAACCGTATAATAAAATGTCTATTCCAATTACATTGTTTAAACCCAATACAGTGTCTATCTCTTGGATACAATGCAACGCTGCTTTCCAAGGGCCAAGGGTATGAGAACTAGAAGGTCCTACCCCAATCTTAAACATATCAAAAACTGAAATTGTCTTTTCCATAATCTTATACAAATGTATGTTAGTATTTGAAAAAATGGGGAAAATTTTGATACAACTATATTCCAAAATCGGGGACTGATTAGATTATTTTGCGAAATTTGCACATATAAAATTCTACCCTATGATATTATCTTCTTTATTGAACAGATTTAGTGAACCAGAAACCTTAAAAATGGCAAAATTAGGTCGTGAACTTAGAGCTCAAGGAATTGATGTGATCGACCTTAGCTTAGGAGAACCTGACTTTGACACACCTCAACATATCAAAGATGCTGCTATTAAAGCTATCAATGATAACTGGTCTCATTATACTCCAGTAGCTGGTTTCTTAGATTTAAGAGAAGCAGTTTGTGCTAAATTAAAAAGAGATAATAATTTAGATTATAAACCAGAACAAATTGTTACTTCTACTGGTGCGAAACAAAGTTTAGCTAATGCCATTTTAGCATTAGTGGATGAAGGAGATGAAGTAATTATCCCTACTCCATATTGGGTAACTTATTCTGAATTGGTAAAAATTGCAAGAGGTAAGGTAGTTGAAATCAGAACAACTACAGAAGCGGGCTTTAAAGCAACACCTGCACAAATTGAAGCAGCTATTACACCAAAGACAAAAGTATTCATGTTCTCAAGCCCTTGTAATCCAAGTGGCGCTGTGTATAGTAAAGAGGAATTAAAAGCATTAGCTGATCTGTTTAAGAAATATCCTCAAATCACTATTTTATCAGATGAGATTTACGAATATATCAACTTTGTAGGAAAGCACGAGAGCATTGCTCAATTTTCAGAAATCAAAGATCAAATAGTGGTGATCAATGGTTTAAGTAAGGGTTTTGCTATGACTGGTTGGAGATTAGGTTATACTGCATCCTCTGTTGAAATTGCCAAAGCAATGGAAAAACTACAAGGACAGTTTACTTCAGGAACTTGTTCAATCACTCAAAAAGCAGCAGTTACAGCATTGGTTGGAGACTTAAAACCTTCTTTAGAAATGACAGAAGAATTTACGCGTCGTAGAGCAACTACTTTGAAATTAGTGAGCGAAGTGCCAGGATTCAAGTGTTATGCACCAGAAGGAGCTTTCTATGTATTCCCAGATGTAAGTAGCTATTATGGTAAATCAGATGGTACACAAACCATTACTAATGCAGCAGACTTTAGTATGTATTTATTGAATACTGCGCATGTGTCTTCTGTAATGGGTGATGCATTTGGAGAGCCTAACTGTGTAAGATTCTCTTTTGCGAACAGCATGCCTAATATTGAGAAAGCATGGGCTAGAATCAAAGAAGCATTGGCTAAATTAAAATAAGTCAAACTAAATATCAATACAGAAGCGTTATGAGAGTAACGCTTCTTTTTTTTGTAGTAGTTTTGCACCATACATGACTCCAGAGAAATTTCAAATGTTTGAAAATAGGTTGCTGAAGAATTATAAGCACCGATTAAAACAAGCTAAACGCTTAAGTTTAACTTGTTGGAGATTATATGACCATGACTTACCCGAATTCCCTATTTGTATTGAATTTTACGAAGAGTATTTATACATAGCCGAATACAATAGAAGACATGCACTAACAGATGAAGAACATACAGAATGGTTTGATCAAACAAAACAAATCATCTCTTCCTTAACTGGAATTCCAATTGATCATATGTATGTGAAATTAAGAAAGCGTATGTCTCACAGAGAAGGTCAATATGAGAAAGAAGCTGTCACAGAATCAAAGATTATCACTGTTCAAGAAAATGGTCATAAATTTTTAGTGAATCTTACAGATTATTTAGATACTGGATTATTTCTAGATCATCGTATTACCAGACAGATGGTGGCTACAGAGGCAAAGGATAAAATATTTTTAAATCTATTTAGTTATACCAGTTCGTTTTCAGTGTATGCTGCTGCAGCTGGTGCTAGTGCTGTTACTTCTGTTGATCTTTCCAAAACATATTTAAGTTGGAGTGAAGATAATTTTGCAATCAATCTTTTGAAAAATCCATCTGCCTATCATTTTATACATGCAGATGTGAAACAATATTTAAAAACATTACCAGCAAATCATTTTGATTTAGTTGTCATGGATCCTCCCACTTTTAGTAATAGTAAAAGAATGAAGGATATACTAGATATTCAAAGAGACCATGTTAAATTAATCAATGATGTATTACGAGCAATGAAACCTGGAGGCATTTTATACTTTAGTACCAATTTCACTCAGTTTGTAATTGATCTTGAAAACATTGATAGTAAACAAGTAAAAGACATTACCAAAGCCACTACCCCATTTGATTTTGAAGGAAGACTGAAAAGATGGTGTTATAAGATAGTTAAGGACTGATGTATAGTTAGTACTTGAGGAATGAGCAAATGCATTTCATCATTTTGAATCACCCAATCACATAATTTCATTTTCAAGCTATCTTCTAATTGATGATCCATTCTTTTGATCACTTCATCTCTTGAAATTTGATCTCTATGCATCACCCTTTGTATTCTTAGATGCTTTGGCGCAGTCACCCCAATGATTTTGTGCACACCCTCGGAAGAACCAGATTCAAAAAACAAAGCTGCTTCTTTAATCACATAAGGTGCTGTTTGTTGATTGGCCCAATCTTTTGCATATTGAATAGTGATGGGATGCACTATTTCATTTAACTGATTTAACTTAAATGCATCTTCAAAAACCAATTGAGCAATATAAGGCCTATTTAGTTGATTGTCTTTATATGCTTCTTCTCCAAAAAGATGGATTAAGTTTTCTTTTATGGTAGCATCTTGATTTATTAAGGTTTTAGCTGTAGCATCCGCATCCAATACAGGCACCCCTAACTGAGCAAATATTTTTGCTACAGTAGATTTCCCTGAACCTATCCCGCCTGTTAAACCTATAATGATTGACATACTTAAAGTTAGTTAAAATAAAAATCCGAAATAAGTTTCCTTGAGGATTCCTATTTCGGATCTATACAATTGAATTTGTAATCTTATTTATTAATAGCTTGAGACCACTCTAAGCTAATAGAAGATCTTTCAATTTTCAAATAGCTACCTGGGCTAACTTCCAATTGAATGGTATTGTCTTCGTTTACTTTATTAATAGTGCCATGGATTCCAGCAATAGTAACTACTTTATCGCCCTTTTGCATGCCATCAATGAATTTCTTTTGCTCTTTTGCTTTTTTAGCTTGTGGTCGAATCATGAAAAACCAAAATACAACGATGATACCACCCAACATGATTAACTGAAATGTACCGCCACCTTGAGGAGGTGCTTGTAATAGAATTTGTGTCATTTTTATTTATTTATTCTTTTTAATATTCGATTGATCAAAACAAATATACAGATTAAACGGTATTATTTCTTATGACTCACTTTGTGAATTTTTCCAGCTGCCAACATTTCTTTATGAATACTATCCAATATTCCATTTACAAAATGTCCGCTTTGCTCTGTACTATAATCTTTGGCCAAGTCTATATATTCATTGATTGAAACCTTTGTAGGAATGGTATCAAAATAAACCAATTCACAAACGCCCAAACGCAATAAAATCATATCAATTAAAGCTATTCGTTCAGGATCCCAGTTCTTTAATTTAGGAACAATAATTTCTTCTGTAACCGATTTTTTATCAATCGCAGTTTGTAATAAATCAATAGCGAATTTCATTTTTTCATTTCCCACCAAATCCATAAAATCAATCTGAGAAGGCTTTTGGATATAGTTTAAAATAAAGCCAATAATAATATCTCCCTCATCTTCCCAGTTAGAAAATCTTTCTTCGATATAATCTATAAAACGCTCCGATCCCATAATGATCGTTCCAAAAATGAACTTCAAGATTTCTTTATCCTTCCCTTTTTCTCTACTTTGATCGTTAATGTATAATTGGTATTCGTTAGAATCGGCCAATTGTCTAAAAATGGACTTAATAATTTGGTCATCCAAATATTGAGCGGGCTTCACTACTTCTAATGCAGCTTTAAAAGAGTCCATTTCCAGGGTTTGCCAAACCAACAAATTACCTGCTAATTTGGTATTGACTGTAAGATCTTCTTGATTGGGTAAGTTTTTAGACGCTCTTTGATTGGCCTCTACTTCGGCATACAATGCCACTTGGTGTAATAAATGAACCAGAAATACGAATAAATTACGGGTCTTGTCAAATTCTTTCTGTAATAATGCTTTTGGAGCAGTTTGCACTTCGGTTTCTATCATGTAGAGCACCTGCATTACTTTAATTCGAATATTTCTTCTGTTCATCATAAATCTAAGAGCTAATTGGGGTGCAAATCTATCTAAATAAATCCATAAAACTGCCATTTTTTACCTAATTTTCCACCCCTTGTACTTATTTAGGCGCTACCACTGAAATTTTGACTTAATATATAAGTAAAATAGTCATTGGCAGGGTTCTTGCAAAGTAATAGGTACAATCATTATTTAAAAACCAAAAAACGATAAAGTATGGCTAAGAGTACGGCTAAAAAACTAAACATTACGCCTTTACACGACAGAGTAATTGTTATGCCTGCCGCTGCTGAAGAGAAAACAGCTGGAGGAATCATCATCCCAGACACAGCAAAAGAAAAGCCACAGCGTGGAACAATTGTTGCTGCAGGTCCTGGTAAAAAAGACGAACCAGTAACAGTTAAAGTGGGTGATACCGTTTTATATGGCAAATATGCTGGAACTGAAATCCAAATCGAAGGTCAAGATTTATTGATCATGCGTGAAAGTGATATTTTGGCAATTGTATAATTGTACTATCCTATTTTAAAAAATTTAAAAATTAACTCTATATGTCTAAAATGATTTTTTTCGACTTAGAAGCGAGAAATAAAATGAAGAAAGGTGTTGACACATTAGCCAACGCTGTGAAAGTTACATTAGGCCCTAAAGGTCGTAATGTTGTAATCGAAAAGAAATTTGGTTCTCCATCTGTAACGAAGGATGGTGTATCTGTTGCAAAAGAAATTGATTTAGAAGATCCAATTGAAAATATTGGTGCTCAAATGGTAAAAGAAGTTGCTTCAAAAACTGCTGATCAAGCAGGTGATGGTACAACTACTGCTACTGTATTAGCGCAAGCAATTGTAGGTGAAGGTTTAAGAAACGTTACTGCAGGTGCAAATCCAATGGACTTAAAGCGTGGTATTGATAAAGCTGTTGAAAAAGTGGTTGCTAGCTTAAAAGCACAATCTCAAACAGTGGGTAACGATACTAAAAAGATTGAGCAAGTTGCTTCTATCTCTGCAAACAACGATAACGAAATCGGAAAGTTAATTGCAACTGCAATGGCTAAAGTGGGTAAAGAAGGTGTTATCACTGTTGAAGAAGCAAAAGGTACTGATACAACAGTTGATGTGGTAGAAGGTATGCAATTTGATCGTGGATATGTGTCTCCATATTTCGTTACCAATAGCGAAAAAATGGAAGCAGAAATGCAAAATCCTTATATCTTAATTTATGATAAGAAGATTTCAGCAATGAAAGATATCTTACATATTTTAGAGAAAGTAGCTCAAACAAGTCGTCCATTAGTAATCATCGCTGAAGATTTAGAAGGTGAAGCAATGGCTACTTTAGTTGTAAATAAATTAAGAGGTACCATCAAAGTTGCAGCGGTTAAAGCTCCAGGCTTTGGCGACAGAAGAAAAGAAATGTTGAACGACATTGCTATCTTAACTGCAGGTACTGTAATTAGTGAAGAGCAAGGTTTCAAATTAGAGAATGCTGATTTAACTTATTTAGGTCAAGCTTCTTCTGTAACTATCGACAAAGACAATACTGTAATTGTTGGTGGTAAAGGAAAGAAAGCAGATATCACTGCTCGTGTAAATCAAATCAAAGCTCAAATCGAGAATACAACTTCTGATTACGATCGTGAAAAATTACAAGAGCGTTTAGCTAAGTTAAGCGGTGGTGTTGCAGTATTATATGTAGGTGCTGCTACAGAAACTGAAATGAAAGAAAAGAAAGACCGTGTAGACGATGCTTTACACGCAACTCGTGCTGCTGTTGAAGAAGGTATTGTACCAGGAGGTGGCGTTGCTTACATCCGTGCAGTAGCTAGCTTAGACAAATTAAAAGGTGCTAACGATGATGAGAATACAGGTATTCAAATTGTACGCCGTGCAATTGAAGAACCACTTCGTCAAATTGTTAAAAACAGCGGTATTGAAGGATCAATCGTTGTACAAAAAATTAAAGAAGGTAAGGATGATTTTGGATTCAATGCAAGAACTGAAGTATTCGAGAACTTGTTTAAAGCAGGTGTAATCGATCCAACTAAAGTATCAAGAGTTGCATTAGAAAACGCAGCATCTATTGCTTCAATGTTATTAACTACAGAATGTGTAATTGCTGACAAACCAAAAGCAGAAGCTCCAGCTCCAGGCGGTGCTCCTGATATGGGTGGCATGGGTTACTAATACTGTTAGAACAATACAAAAAGGCCTCGATTATATCGAGGCCTTTTCTTTTGTAAAGAATCTCGGAAGGGACTCTTTATTTTTTAAAATACAATTGAAAACCTTTCGTTAATAATAATTGCGCCACACCATAAGTCATCATGGTAACTAATCCAATATGAGGTATGGGTGTATGGATTGACCATTGAAATTTATTGAATGCTAAAACTGCATCAGAAGTGATAAAAAACAACATCCCTGGAAACCAAAATAATTGTGCGATTAAGTTTGTTTTGTCATTTAATGATGCTCTAAAAGCTTTGACAGCAGAAAGACATATTAATAACATATAAACCAAAATTGGATAAATTAAATTTCCCATGGATGGTGCTAATTGTTTATAAATACCAAAACAAAACAATACAAATAAAGCAGCCACTGCGTATACTTTATATAACTTTTTATCTGCTGCTGGTTTAATGCCATTGAAAAAAATAATATTACAAATATGCGTTGACATGAAAGCAATCATTCCAGGAATAAAATATTTTTCATTGGTCAATAAAACATCACCTAAAAAAGATCCAAACAATCCAATACTAACCCACCACTTCCCTTTTGGAGCATTCTCACTATACTCTTGACATGCCAAAAACAAAATTAATGTAGGCAGTAATAATGCCTTTGTAATAAATTGAACTGTTGCAAATGAATCTCCTAAAACCTGTGCATATAAATGTGCACTCAACAATAAAATATAAATAGTGATTCCGAATTTTTGAATAAAAACTTTCATAGGGTTGTTAAATTTATAAACTAAATATACGCAAAGGCTCGTAGTTAAAAAGCTTTGATTAAATTTGCTTATGCTAAATAAGGACGAAGAAGCCTTCTATCAACTTTGGGAAAAAGAAAGAACCCTCCCTCATTATAAAAGAAAACCTTTTTTAAGAGGTTTGAGTGTTGGGCTTTCTTTAGGGGTATTGGTTTTGATTATCTCCGAACTAGGTTGGTACGAGAGAGCCAATATGATTGCCAACAGCAGAAGTAATAATTTATGGATCGTATTAGCTATTTTGATTATATCAGTTGGATTTGCATGGCTCTACCAACAATTTAGTGCTGAAATGAATGAACAGAGATATCAAGAACTCAAACATATAAAAAACAAAAAATGACCATTTTTACTCAAAATTCATCAAAAATGAAGGTTTTTTCATCAATTTTAGGCTTTTTTGCCCTGTTTTTATCCATTTTGGCAATTTCTAGTTGTTCCAAATCAAGTGATTCAACTGCTAATGAAAAAGATCAGATGATTACTTATGCTAAAGCCAATTCCATCAATTATACTGAAGATGCATCTGGTATCTTATATGAGATTACCAATCCAGGAACTGGTGTGAAACCAAGCGTAACTAACACAATTACAGTTACTTATAAAGGCAAATTGTTAAATGGAACTCAATTTGATGCTGGTACTATTACCTACCCATTAAGTAGCTTAATTCAAGGATGGCAGATCGCTGTTCCAAAGATGGCTGTTGGGGGTTCTATGAAAGTACTGATTCCTTCTAAATTAGGCTATGGATCCCAGGGTGCTGGATCTAGCATTCCGCCTAATTCTCCCCTATATTTTGAAATTACCTTAAACGCGGTTAGATAGGCAAAATTCCATTATATTTGCCGACTAAAAATCAGTTAATCAAACTATTATGCAACTCAAAGGATTAGTGCGCTTTTTTACATTTGCGCTTATTTTAATTTGTCTTTACCAATTGTCATTTACTTGGTTCGTTAAAAACCATGAATCTGCAATGGAGAAAAAAGCAAGTGCTTGGGTAAAAAAATTACCTACAGCTGAACAAATGTACCCAGGTAACAAAGAAGAGCAATTGTTATATAAGGACAGTGTAAACGATGCTCAAAAAGCTTACTTAAAGCATTTATTAGATAGTACAAAAGATACCAAGTTATTCTTTGGCTTAACTACTTATGCTGAAGCGAAAGAAAAGGAATTAATGTTAGGTCTTGATTTACAAGGTGGTATGAGTGTTACCATGGAAGTAGGTTTGGATGGATTAATCAAGTCTTTAGCAAACTATAGTAAAGAACCTGCATTCAATACTGCTTTAGCAAATGCAGTAAATAAAAAAGCAAACAGCAATGCAGATTTAATTACATTATTCACTTCTGAATATAAAACTTTAAACCCATCTGGTAAGTTAGCGCCTTTGTTTGCTTCTAGAAGTAACGGTAAATTAAAGTTTGATGCTTCTGATGACGCTGTTACAAATTATTTAAGAGAACAAGCAACGGTTGCCTTCAATAATACTTATAAAATTTTAAGTACGCGTATTGACCGATTTGGTTTAGCTTCTCCTACAATTAACCCAGATCCTACAAAAGGAATTATCAATATTGAATTAGCAGGTATTTCTGATAAAGAGCGTGTTCGTTCTTATTTACAATCTACTGCTAACTTACAATTCTTTGAAGTGTACACTTTTGAAAACAAAGATTTTCAAAATGGCATTTTAGCTGCTGACAAAGCGATTGAAGCAAGCTTAAATGGATTGACTGATTCTAATGCTGTTGCTGCATTAAAAGATACTAATATCTTAAACAGTAACAAGAACCCATTATTAAAAACAGTTCAATTTACACAACCATATCAATCTAAAACAGGTGCTTATGTATATCCAGGTGAGATTGGCTATATCTTGAAAAAAGATACTGCTAAATTGAATCAATACTTAGCATTAGCTGAAGTGAAAAATAAATTCCCTTCAAATTTAGTGTTCATGTATGGTAAAGCAGATGAGGAAACAACTGATGCAAAAGCAAAAGAAGTTCTTCCATTATACGCTATTAAAACATTAGATAACGGATTAGCTGAATTAGAAGGTGATCATGTTGCTAATGCTGCACAAGATTTTGACGAGCGCGGTAAAGTAGCTATCAAAATGAACATGGACAAAATTGGTACAAGCATTTGGGCTAAAATGACTACAAGAAATGTAGGAAAGCCTTTAGCGATTGTATTAGATAATATTGTTTATTCTGCACCTAATGTAAATGATGCAATTACTACAGGTAATTCATCCATCTCTGGTAACTACTCATTAAAAACTGCACAAGACTTAGCTCAAATTTTAGAGAGTGGTAAATTACCTGCTCCAGCTAAAATTGTTGCGGATCAACAAGTAGGTCCAACATTAGGTAAAGCATCTATCGAAGGTGGCGCAATGGCATTTGGCGTTTCATTCTTAGTGATTTTCGCTTTAATGTTATTGTATTTCAACACAGGTGGCTGGGTTGCTAATATTGCATTAATCTTAAACTTATTATTTACCATTGGTATTTTAAGCGCTTTAGGATTTACTTTAACTGCACCAGGTATTGCCGGTCTAGTATTAACCATCGGTATGGCAGTAGATACCAATGTAATTATCTTTGAAAGAATCAAAGAAGAATTAACCAAAGGCAAGAGCTATCAATTAGCAGTAACTGATGGATACAGAAGATCTATGTCTCCAGTATTGGACGCACACGTTACTACCCTTTTAACTGCGATAATCCTAGCTTATTTTGGTCTAGGTCCAGTATTAGGTTTTGCAACTACTCAAATCATTGGTATCTTATTATCATTGTTCTGTGGAATCTTAGTATCTCGTTTAATCACTGATATCTATACTTCTAAGAACAGACATTTTGAATATTTCACAGTTATTTCTAGAAATATTTTCAAGAATGCTAATTTCAAGTTTATCGAATTCAGAAAGTATGCATATATCTTATCAGCAGTTGTATTGGTAATGGGTATCGCTTCTTTCTTCAATGGATTTGATGAAGGTGTTGAATTTGCTGGTGGTCGTAGCTTCACAGTGAAGTTTGACAAAGCAGTAAATATCGAAGAAGTAAGAGATGAATTAAAAGTAGTATTTGGTGAAGCACCAATTATTAAAACAGTTGATACTAAGAACCAAATCAATATCACAACTTCTTATAAAATCAAAGATCAAGGTAATAATATCGACCAAGAAGTGGAGGCATTATTGTTCAAAGGTCTAAGCAAGCATTTCCCAGCTGGAACTAGCTTCAAAGAATTTGACGAAAACTACAAGCAAAAGCAACAAAAAGTATTGCCTTCTATCTCTGATGATTTGAAAGCAGGTGCTACCAAAGCAACCGTGTTTGCTTTAATTGCTATTTGTTTATACATTTTTATTCGTTTCCGTGATTGGAGATATTCTTTAGGTACTATCTTCTCATTGTTACACGATGTATTTGTAACATTGATTGTATTTAGTTTCTTAAGAAATTATGTACCATTCCCATTAGAGATTGATCAGCATTTTATTGCAGCGATCTTAACGGTAATTGGTTTCTCTATGAACGATACTGTAATTGTATATGACCGTATTCGTGAAGACAGTCAATTATACAAAGGCCAATCTAATTCTGCGATTATCAATAAAGCGATCAACCAAACATTAACAAGAACGATTATGACATCTTTAACGGTGTTCTTAACCATCTTAATCTTATTCATCTTTGGTGGTGAAGTAACTAGAGGTTTTGCATTCGCAATGTTAATTGGTGTAATCACAGGTACCTACTCTTCTATCTTTGTAGCTGCACCTGTATTAGTTGATTTTGCAAAAGACAAACCATTAGGTAAGTCTGAAAAGAAAAAGTAATTGAGACAGACATCAATAAAAAAAGGCCTCCAAATTTGGAGGCCTTTTTTATACAATAACTTAAAAACTATACTGAAAAAGATGTACCACATCCACAAGTATTAGAAGCATTTGGATTGGTAAAAGTGAAACCCCTACTATTTAAACCACCCTGCCAATCAATAGTCATACCATATAAGTAAATCTGGTGTGGTGGTTCCATACAACATGGAATACCTTCAAAATTAAACAACATATCGTCTGCTTTTGGCGCATCAAAACCTAATACATAGGTCATACCACTGCAGCCTCCGCCTTTCACACCCACTCTTAATCTTTGTTGTTGATCAAAATCGGGCTCGGCCATTAATCTTTGAATTTCGGCAATTGCACCAGCTGTAAAGCTCACTGGAGTGGTTAAGTTTTTGGTAGCTGACATAAAATCCTATTTGATACAAAATTACCTATTAAAACTGAAAATGAAAGGGCCGAAAATGTCGAAAATAGAAATATTCCAATAGGCTATTCCCTATTATTTTTCGTAAATTGAAGCATGGAATCTTTACCAAAAAAGACGGATAGTGGCATAGAGGTGAAAAAGGTATACACCAGTGAAGACCTGCCTAAAGAAATAGATGGTAATCAATTACCAGGAGCATTTCCTTATACAAGAGGAGTTCAATCCGATATGTATAGAGGAAAATTATGGACAATGCGTCAATATGCAGGTTTCTCTACTGCAGAAGAAAGCAATCAAAGATATCATTTCTTATTAGCACAAGGTGTAATGGGTTTAAGTGTAGCATTTGACTTACCTACTCAAATTGGATACGATGCCGATCATGATTTAGCAGATGGCGAAGTAGGCAAAGTGGGCGTTTCTATATGTTCTTTAAAAGATATGGAGATCTTATTTAAAGATATTCCTTTAGATAAGATTAGTACATCTATGACCATCAATGCAACAGGCTTTATCTTATTAGCATTTTATGTTGCGCTAGCAAAACAAAGAGGTATTGCATTATCAGCCTTATCAGGTACCATTCAAAATGATATTTTAAAGGAGTACGCTGCAAGAGGTACTTATATCTACCCTCCTAAGCCATCCATGAGAATTATCACGGATATTTTTGAATGGTGTAGTGAACACTTACCTAAATGGAATAGTATCAGTATTTCTGGTTATCATATTAGAGAAGCCGGAAGTACAGCTGTGCAGGAATTAGCATTCACTTTAAGCAATGGAAAAGCATATGTACAAGCAGCCCAAGCAAAGGGTTTAGATATCAATGTGTTTGGAAAAAGACTTTCTTTCTTTTTTAATGCGCATAATAATTTGTTTGAAGAAGTAGCCAAATTTAGAGCAGCTAGAACCATGTGGGCTAAAATAATGAAAGACTTAGGCGCAACAGATGAAAAAGCACTGATGTTAAGATTTCATACCCAAACTGGCGGTGCCACTTTGACTGCACAACAACCTCATAATAATATTAGCAGGGTCACTGTACAAACTATTGCCGCTGTTTTAGGTGGAACACAAAGTTTGCATACCAATGGATTTGATGAAGCTTTGGGATTGCCTACGCAAGAAGCTGCTAGTATTGCATTAAGAACGCAACAAATTGTAGCATTTGAAAGTGGTATTGCAGATACTGTTGATCCATTAGCAGGTAGTTATTTTGTAGAAAACCTTACCAAAGAAATAGAGGACAAATCTTGGGAATTGATGCAACAAATAGATCAGATGGGTGGAAGTGTTGCAGCCATTGAAACAGGATTTATGCAAAACAAAATTGCTGAAAGCGCTTATGCCTATCAGAAAGCAATTGAGTCCAACGAAAAAATTATTGTTGGGGTGAATCAATTTAGAAACGATAGTGAAATAGATATCCCTATTTTAAAAATCAATGAATCTATTAGACAGGAACAAATTAAAAATTTACAAACACTTAAAAACAATAGAGATCATCAAAAAGTAGCTGAATGTTTATTGGCTATTAAAAATGCCGCAAAAGAAGGAACTAATTTAATGCCTCCAGTAATTGAAGCAGTAGAAGCATTTTGTACACTTGGAGAAATTAGCGACGCTTTAAGAACCGTATTTGGTGAATATCAATCTTAATTATACTATACAATAAAACAAACACTATGCGTAAAATTTTACTTGGATTATTATTAACAAGCGCTTTGGTTGCAGATGCTCAGGATCTTCCAAAAGCTTATAATCAATTGATCAAAGAAGTGGAAGCTCCTATGATTCAATGGAGAAGACATTTCCATGAATTTCCTGAATTATCTAATAGAGAAACGAATACAGGGAAATACATCGCAGAATTCTTAAAAACATTGCCTAATGTAGAAGTGAGATATCCTGTTGCAAAAACGGGTGTTGTAGCTGTATTGAAAGGTGGTAAGCCAGGTGCAACCATTGCATTGAGAGCTGATATAGATGCTTTACCAGTATATGAAAGAACTCCGGTTCCTTTTGCATCTAAAGTAACTACTGAATTCAATGGACAAAAAGTTAGTGTAATGCATGCTTGCGGACATGATTCACATACAGCTATGTTAATGGCTACAGCTAAAGTATTAAGTACTCTACAAAAAGATTTACCAGGTACCGTGGTATTCTTATTTCAACCTGCTGAAGAAGGTGCTCCTGGAAATGAAGAAGGTGGTGCACCATTAATGATTAAAGAAGGTGCTTTAGACAATCCTAAAGTAGAAGCCGTATTTGGTATTCATATATCTTCTCAAACACCCGTTGGAACAATTAAATACAAATCAGGTGCATTTATGGCATCTTCAGATTGGTTCACCATTAAAGTAAATGGAAAAGGAAGCCATGGTTCTCAACCTTGGGGAGGTGTTGATCCAATTGCTGCAAGTGCTCAAATCATCGAAGGATTACAACATATTGTGAGCAGACAAATGGATTTAACCAAAGCACCATTAGTGATTACAGTAGGAACAATTAACAGTGGTGTTAGATCTAATATTATTCCTGAGACTGCTGAAATGACTGGCACCATTAGAACATTAGATTCAAAAATGCAAGAAGAAGTGCATCAAAGAATTAAACATACAGCAGAAACCATTGCTAAAAGTAGTGGAGCAACTGCAGATGTAACAATTGATACTAAAACATTGGTTACATATAATGATCCGGCTTTAGTAAAGAAAACATTACCTTCTTTAATCAAAGCAGCTGGTGAAGAAAATGTATCTGAATCAACTTGGGTAACAGGTGCTGAAGATTTTTCTTTCTTTGCTGCCAAAGCCCCTAGCTTCTTCTTTAATGTAGGTGCTTTACCAAAGGGTACTGATCCAAAAAATGCTGGCCCTCACCATACTCCAGATTTCTATTTAGATGAATCAGGATTTATTGTTGGTGTGAAAGCATTTACTCAATTGGTATTTGATTATAACACTAAAAAATAATGAGTCCCCTTTGGGAGACTCATTTATTGAATTAAATAAAAGTATTATAAAAAAAAGAGGAGTCTCATATGAGACTCCTCTTTTTTATTTTGAATAATTTCTGGCTCCAAACAAAAGACTTCCAATTCTAACCATATTACTTCCAAGTGATATTGCTAAATTATAATCACTACTCATTCCCATACTTAAAATAGAAAATTGGTTACCCAATAGAACAGCTGCTTGATCAAATATTTGTTTTAAAGAAGTAAATTCTTTGGTCAGTAAATGAGTGTCTTCAGAAAAGCTTGCCATACCCATTAATCCTTTAATTCGAATATTTGAATAATTAGCTAGTCTTCCACTTTGAATCAATACAGAAATACTATCTGCATCAAAGCCAAATTTGGTTTCTTCTGTAGCAATATGCACTTGCAATAAACAATCAATCACTCTATTTTGCTTAATCGCTTGTTTATTAATTTCTTGTAATAATTTTTCAGAATCAACTCCATGAATTAAATGCACAAATGGCGCAATATATTTGACTTTATTGGATTGTAAATGTCCAATAAAATGCCATTGTATATCTTTTGGCAATGAAGCTTCCTTATCTACTAATTCTTGAACATAGTTTTCTCCAAAAGCTCTTTGACCTAAATTGTATAATTCAATAATATCCTCATTAGGCTTGGTCTTACTGACTGCAATTAATTGAACCTGTTGAGGATTCAATTCGGCAATAATGGATTGATACAGTTCAATATTTACAGGCATTCAAAATAGTTGATTAGAGCACAAAATTACTACTTTGTAATGCTTCTACCAATCACCATTTTCTGAATTTCACTAGTCCCCTCATAAATCTGGGTAATCTTTGCATCGCGCATCAATCTTTCCACATGAAACTCTTTCACAAATCCATATCCACCATGTACTTGAACAGCTTCTGTAGTAACCCACATGGCTGTGTCACTTGCATGAAGTTTAGCCATAGCAGCTGTGGTGGTATAATCTAAATGTTGATCTTTCTCCCAGGCTGCTTTCAAGCAAATTAATCTAGCAGTTTCAATTTTGGTTGCCATTTCTGCCAATTTAAATTGAATAGCTTGATGTTCATGAATGGGTTTACCAAAGGTTTTTCTTTGCTTACTATATGCCAATGCTAATTCATAAGCACCACTTGCAATACCTAATGCTTGAGCAGCAATACCAATTCTTCCGCCATTTAATGTTTTCATGGCGAAATTAAATCCAAAACCTTCCTCACCTATTCTATTGGCTTTTGGAACTTTCACATCTGTAAAAGAAATAGCATGGGTATCACTACCTCTAATGCCTAATTTATTTTCTTTAACACCAACACTCACACCTGGTGTATTTTTCTCTACTATAAAAGCATTAATTCCTTTATGTCCTTTGGTATAATCTGTTTGAGCAATCACCAAATATACACTTGCAGTGGAACCATTGGTAATCCAGTTTTTAATACCATTAATTACATAATGGTCGCCCATATCTTTAGCTTCCGTATGCTGATGCGTAGCATCACTACCTGCTTCTGGCTCACTTAATAAAAAAGCACCAATATATAATTGGCCATCTTTTTTACCTTGTGCTAAAGGAACTAAATATTGTTGTTTTTGTTCTTCGTTTGCATAATGTTCTAAACCCCAACAAACCAAACTATTGTTTACACTCATTGCAACACTTACACTAGAATCCACTTTGCTGATTTCTTCCATAGCTAAAACATAACTAATGGTATCCATTCCAGCACCACCATACTCTGGACTAGTCATCATACCCATAAAACCTAATTCTGCTAATTGCAATAACTGTTCTTTGGGAACCATTTGTTTTTCATCTCTTTCAATTACTCCTGGCAAACATTGTTGTTGTGCAAATTCACGGGCAGCTTTTTGAATCATCAACTGCTCTTCAGATAAACTTAAATCCATAGATGTAATATTTATACAAAATTACACTAACAATTGTTAGTGTACAAATTTTTGTAGAGAATTAATTTGAAAACGGTTTATTTACCGGCAATCTTGCGTTGAATTAATTGGTACAAAACAGATCTGTCTTCTAAAGACATTTGACTGGTACTATCTTGTCTAAAATGCCTCTTGAAAGCAAGTATGGCTGCTGTAGTATCTGAAACATCATAGCCCACAATGGATAAGGCTAATGGAACAGTTAAAGATTCTGGTAATTTTTTTGTTGAATCAGGAGTATACCAAACCCCATATCCATTCAACGCTAATTGGTTCCAAGGAAAATGAATATTAGGATCCACTTTTCTTTTAGGAGCTATATCTCCATGGCCAATAAAATTATCGGCTGGAATTTTATATTGGGTCTTTAATTTATCCAATAATAAAATCAAACTATTTATTTGAGCTGTTTCAAAAGGTTCAAAACCATTATTGTCAATTTCAATCCCAATGGAACTAGAGTTAATATCAGTATTATTTCCCCACTTGGCAATGCCTCCATGCCAAGCACGCATATAATCGTTTAGCATATGATGTACAGTGCCATCTTTACAAATCACATAATGGGCACTTACTTTGGTTCTTTCTAGGGTAAATGTTTTTAAAGTTTGCTCACAAGAATTTTGAGCAGTATGATGAATGATGACAAAATTTGGTTTACGCAAATCAAAATTAGTCGTGCCTACCCATTGTTTTGCAGCAGGCAAATCATTTACTATTTGTAAGGAAGGTTCTAATTGAATTTGTTTAACTAAATCCTTGGTTTGCTTTTTATAAAAACGATTAGTGGATTGATACGGAAGATTTTTACATGCCACTAAAACAACTATTAAAAAGAAAAAAACTCTTACAGAATTATTAAACATAATATAGTATTAAATACTTGGTTCTTGTTGACTCAAACAATGAAAACTTCCTAATCCCCAAATGATATCTGTTGAATCAATACCCAACACTGATCTTGTAGGGAAACATGATTGAATAATTTGCATTGCTTGATCATCTTGTGCACATTGATAAGTTGGAACAATGATATGACCATTACTAATATAAAAATTAGCATAAGAAGCTGGCAATAATTGACCTTCATAAATTACATCAGCAGGCATAGGTAATTCAACAATATTTAACTGCTTCCCATTGGCTAATCTCATGGCTTTTAACTCTTTCAAGTTTTTCTGTAACAAATCATAGTTTTCAGAAAGCACATTCGACTCTACTACCGTTAACACAGTATCTTCATTCACAAATCTTACCGTATCATCAATATGTCCATCTGTATCATCCCCCACAATGCCTTCAGATACCCATAAAACTTGTTCAATACCATAATAATCACCTAAGTATTTTTCAATCTGTGCTTGATTTAAATGTGGGTTTCTATTTTCATTCAACAAACAACAAGTTGAAGTAATCACTGTACCAGCACCATTAAAATCAACCGATCCACCTTCCATAATAATTTCAGGATAAAAGATGGGAAGATTTAATTGTTCAGCAATTTTAGTAGGGATTACATCATCTAAATCATAAGGTGGATATTTACCACCCCATGCATTGATGTTCCAATCCACAATTGCTTTTGGATGTTCTGCATTGTTGCGAATTAAAAATGAAGGCCCATGATCTCTACACCAAGCATCATTGGTTGGATGTAAATAAAATTGAACCTTAGTCATATCTACCCCAGCCAGTTCTAACATTTTAGCTGCTGCTTGGCGCATTTTATCTGTGCCCACATTAATATTTACCCTCTCGGTTAATGCAACCGTTTTTACAAATGCACAATAAGAAGGATAAATACTTGCGATCTTTCCAGGCCAACTTTCTTCTTTATGTGGCCAGCTTAACCAAATGGCGTCATGTTGAGCAAATTCAGCAGGAAAGCTATACCCTAATGATTTAGGAGTTTGACCAGAAAAAATATCTAATTTATGCTTCATCGTCAATATATCTTTTTACAATTGGACTATAAGAATCAATTCTTCTATCTCTTAAAAAAGGCCAATGTGTTCTATAACTATCAGACTTCTCTGTATCTATATCAATCACTGCTACTTCTTCTTGATCATGTGATGCTTTGTACAATAAAGAACCAAATGGATTACTTACAAAACTTCCGCCCCAGAACTTCATTAATCCATCTTGCTCTAACCCTACTCTATTTACACTAATCACAGGAACTCCATTGGCTACAGCATGACTTCTTTGAATGGTTTGCCATGCATTGTATTGTTCTGTATTAGTGGCTTCGTCTTGTGCAGTTGCCCAACCAATAGCAGTTGGATAAAATAACATCTCTGCACCCATTAAGCTAGTAATTCTTGCAGCTTCAGGATACCATTGATCCCAACAAATGAGTACTCCAATGGTAGCAAATTTTGTTTTAAAAACCTTATAACCTAAATCTCCTGGAGTGAAATAAAATTTTTCATAGTAAGCTGGATCATCAGGAATATGCATTTTTCTATACTTACCTAAATAGGTCCCATCTGCATCTAATACAGCGGTTGTATTATGATATAAACCTTCGGCTCTTTTTTCAAATAAAGAAGCAATGATTACTACACCTAATGATTTTGCTAATACGCTCAATTCATCTGTAGTTTTACCTGGAATAGGTTCTGCTAATTTAAAATTTTCGTAAGCCTCTACATCACAGAAATACAATGAGGTATATAATTCTTGTAAACAAATAATATTTGCTCCAGCTTTTGCAGCTTCTTTAATTTTCTCCACTGCTTTTTGCTTATTAGCTGCTACATCAGCAGTACAAGACATTTGAATTAATCCAACTTTAACAATTGCCATTTGATTAAGTTTTATTTTGAATGATGCCATCAAAACTTTTGACACCAATTATTTTATTTGAAATAAATCCTTCAGCATAATCAACCCCTATCTGCTGTCCCAATTCTTTTGCTCTTCCTTTCACAAATTCTAAAAAAGAATTTCCAGAAATAAAAGTTGATGGTTCTTTAGAATTTGGATCATAAAACTGAGAAGCATGCGCTAAAATAGATGCCATTTTTTTATCCATATGCGCACTGATGTCTACCACAAAACTAGGTGTTAGGTTTCTTGATTGTATATAATGAAAAACATTCGCAGGTCTCCATGCAAGTTGTTCAACACCATTATGGGTAGTTTTAATTTTAGATAAGCCTGCTAGAAAACATGCATCAGATACCAAACTAGCAGCTCTACCATGATCAGGATGTCTATCTTCTGGTGCATTGCATAAAACAATGCTTGGTTGAAATCTTCTAATGCATTCAACAATGGTTAACTGATGTTCTTGATCATTTTTGAAAAAGCCATCAGCCATACCTAGATTTTCTCTAATAGTTACGCCTAGAACTTTACTAGCTTCTTGTGCTTCATTCAAACGAATTTCAACTGTTCCCCTTGTGCCTAATTCACCTTTAGTTAAATCGATAATTCCAACTTTCTTTCCTTCCGCTACTGCAGCTAAGATAGCACCCGCACACCCCAATTCCACATCATCTGGATGTGCCCCAAAAGCTAAAATATCTAATTTCTGCATAAGCTGTGTTTAGTTTAACAAAGGTAAGAATTGAAGGGGGTAAAAAATCAAAACCCTCTCTTACAATTATAGTAAGAAAGGGTTTTAATCTTATTTAAAATGGAGGCTTGAAAGCACTCCCTTTTATGCTTTTTTCGCGTAACGCTTGTTGAACTTATCAATACGACCAGCAGTATCCACTAACATGTTTTTACCAGTGTAAAAAGGATGTGAAGTGTTTGAAATCTCCAATTTGATTACTGGATATTCGTTACCGTCTTCGAATTGAATAGTCTCTTTTGTTTGAGCACATGATTTACCTAAAAATGCAGTACCGTTTGACATGTCTTTAAACACTACAAAACGATAGCTTTCTGGATGGACACCTTGTTTCATTGTATGAATTTTTAAGGAAGCACGGTTTTTGCCGTACAATTATTGAATAGGTTGCAAAGGTAGGCCAAAACAGGTTTTTGACCAAATTTTAGGGCATTTATGCCCAATTTAGGACTTCATATTGATGTATTGTAAGGGAATTCCGAAGTTTTCAGCCCTGCAAGCAGCTATAACTTCTTGTAAATCATCGATTTTCTTACCCGTTACACGAATTATATCGTCCATAATAGCCGTTTGTACTTTCAAACCCTTGTCTTTAACAAACTTCACTATTTTCTTAGCATCTTCCTGCTTTAGACCATTTCTAACAGGAACATCTTTTTTAAAGATCTTGCCACTGGGTTGTGGTTCTTTGCCTAAATCAAAGGCATTGGAATCAATTCCTTGCTTAATAGATCTACTTAATAATACATCTACAATTTGTTGCACCTTCATTTCTGAATCAGATTCTAATTTAACCAAGTACTCTTTTTTGTTTAACTCAATTACCACATGAACCCCTTTAAAATCAAAGCGATTGGTGATTTCCTTCTTCACTACATTCACTGCATTATCTAATGTTTGAATGTCTACTGAACTAGAAATATCAAATGATGGCATATACTTAAATTTTAATTTGACAATTTATTGAGCTGGTTTTAATGTAAACCAAGACTTTGCTTTTACTAAAAATACGATTCCATAAATAATCAAGAAAACAGAGATTAACTCGGCCTGAGTGGGCTGAAAAGGTAAAAAATCGTACTTATTATTTACCCTTATTTGCTCCACCAATAAACGCTCCACTCCTGCAAAAATTAAGTAAATACCTGTTAAAATACCAGGTTGACGAACCTTTTTCCTAAATGACCACATGATTAAAAACAAAATAAAAGTACCAATGATCTCAAAGAAAGTGGTTGGATACACTGGTAAAGGCAATTGGTTACAATAATTTCCAAAACAACCTGCGATACGCTCCCCTTCGTTCACCACATTATGAGGATATTGGTATGCCCAAGCCCAATCTGGCAACCAGCTAAAAGGCTTTGGGTGGGGGTTCACAATTCCCCAGTCTCCATCACCACTCATATGGCATCCAATTCTACCTGCAGCATAAGCAAATAACATGGTAGGTGCCATTGCATCTGCAAAATGAATTACACTGATTTTATATTTTTTGATATAAAATATAATCGCAATAGTTGCAACAATTAAACCTCCATAAAAAGTTAAACCAGAAAATGCAATCAATGAACCAATTGGATCTTTTACAAAATCATTGATGTTTTCTAGATTATGAAAAATCTTTGCACCAATAAAACCCCAAAGAGCTGCTTGTAAAACTATATCACCTACTCTATCATGAGGCCAAACCAAATATTTCTTTTTTTGAGGAGTAGCTAATTTAACCTTATCCTTTTCTTTCCATTTTAAATAAGTCATTAAAGCAGCCACTGCAATACCAGCCCCTACACTACCTTGACTTGAAAAAATATATAATTGTGGATTAGCTAATGCATTTTCAATAATGAAAGCACCAATTAATTTAAAACCAAAGAGAAACCCAAAAACAAAACTGGTTGCCAATTCACCCCAAGATGCAGGAGCACCTTCTAGAAATTCTTCTTCAATTGCTATAAATTCTCCCAATTTTTCTTTGCGCTTTAATTCACTATGTAAAACAAAGCCAGATCCCACGAAAGCCAATGCCACAAAGAATCCGAAAGTGTTCACTAATTGTAAACCGCTAAGCTGAACGCCAAAAATATCACGAATTAAAAAATACAAATTGGGATACATAATTAGTGTTTATAGTATATGCAATGATACGAAAAAAAAGGGCCACACTAGAAAGTGCGGCCGTATTTTACTAACCCATCTAAAAACAAAAACCCTTTAATATTTTTATTAATTGCAATGTTCTTTGAACAAAGAAATTAAATGTTGTGCGATCACTTGAGCAGGAGTACCTTCAATATGATGTCTTTCCACCATGCTTACTAATTCTCCGTTTTTAAATAGTGCGATTGCAGGAGAAGAAGGAGGATAAGGTAAGTGGTATTCTCTTACTTTATTAACTGCTTCCATATCATATCCAGCGAAACTTGTAGTGATTCTGTCTGGTTTGATGGTTGAATTTGCAACAGCCATTAAAACACCTGGTCTACATGCACCTGCTGAACAACCACAAACTGAATTTATCACAACTAATGTTGTACCATCTTGTTTCACTGCTTGTTCAACTTCTGCTGCTGTTGTTAGATCTTCAAAACCATTATCTACTAACTCGGCTTTCATTGGTAAAACTATCTCTGCGGGGTACATATCTCATCTATTTGTACCAAAATTAGGTATTTTTGAAATCCCTTACAAATTTGTTTTTAGGTCATTTTGGCACTTAATAATAGCTTAATATGGACATTTTTAAGCCATTATGGCCTAAAAAGACTAAAAAAGGCCTCATTTTGAGGCCTTTAGATAAGATAATATTTTATAGTATTTGTGCTATCTGAGGTATCCTAAAATTTTCAACATGGACTGTGCAGATTGCTCTTTTGCATACACCCAATCTACCAATTTTCCCGTTTTAGGATCCTTTTCAACAATCACATGCTTCGGTGAAGGAATCAAGCAGTGCTTAATACCACCATAACCACTAATTTGATCCTGATAAGCTCCTGTATGGAAAAATCCAACATATAATGATTCACTATTTTCTTCCACCTTCTCTCCTTTCTCCGCATCTTTTAATTTAGGTAAGAAAACTTCGTTGATATGCTCTTCAGAATCATAATAATCATGACTATCACAAGTAATACCACCTAATACAACTCTTTGATAATCGTTTTCCCATTTATTTACTGGAAGCATCAAGAATTTCTCTCCAATACCCCAGGTATCTGGAAGTGTAGTGATGAATGAAGAATCAATCATATACCAACACTCTCTATCATTTTGTTTTTTCTCTGCTAACACTTTATAAATATGTGCCATGCTCTCTCCAACAGTATAACTACCAAATTCTGTATAGATATTTGGCATTGGCACTTTAGCTTTCTTACATGCTTTCTTAATATTAGAAACAATCTCATTGATCATGAAATTATAATCATATTCAAAGCCTAAAGAGTGTTTAATAGGGAAACCACCGCCAATATTGATAGAATCTAATTCTGGACAGATTTTCTTTAATTGACAATATAAGTTAATGATCTTGTTTAATTCAGACCAGTAATAGATATCGTCTTTAATGCCTTTATTCAAAAAGATATGAAGCATCTTTAATTGAAACTTATCTTCATATCCCTCAATCTCATCTACATAAAACTCTAGAATATCTTTTGCTCTAATACCCAATCTTGAAGTATAGAAAGGAAAACTAGGCTCTTCTTCTGCAGCCACTCTAATACCCACTTTAAATGGCTGTTTTGCATTACGCTTATAAA
This sequence comes from uncultured Chitinophagaceae bacterium, assembly GCA_937900675.1. Taxonomy (GTDB): domain Bacteria; phylum Bacteroidota; class Bacteroidia; order Chitinophagales; family Chitinophagaceae; genus Sediminibacterium. The sequence goes on along the minus strand of CALCEA010000195.1, from coordinate 276 downwards.
ACTGCAACTCTTCAACATTATCTAATACAGGAATTACATTCTTAAAACCACTATTAATTAGTTTGGTAATTCTACTTGTATAAGTCTTTTGTTTATACCCGTTACAGATAATAAAAATGTCTTTATTAATCTTTCTTCTTTTATACAATTGATTGATGATCTCAATATCGTATGCATAAGAAGTTTCTAAATGAACACCATGTGATAAAGCTTCTTCTACCACAAAAGAAAAGTGTGAACTCTTTGTACAGTAACAATAAAAATATTGTCCCTCAT
>CALCEA010000194.1 GCA_937900675.1 uncultured Chitinophagaceae bacterium | reverse complement strand
TCTAATACACGCAATAATCTTGCTTGAGTGCCCAATGGCATTTCGCCAATTTCATCTAAGAAAATGGTTCCACCATTCACTGTTTCAAAATATCCTTTTCTACTATCTACTGCGCCAGTAAATGAACCTTTCTCATGACCAAACAATTCAGAATCAATAGTGCCTTCTGGAATAGCGCCACAGTTTACTGCAATAAAGGGATTATGTTTTCTTGCAGAAAGACTATGAATAATTTGAGAAAATACTTCTTTACCCACACCAGATTCTCCTACAATCAATACCGTTAAATCTGTTGCAGCCACTTGTTCTGCTGTATTTAAAGCATGGTTTAGTGAAGGCGTATTGCCAATAATACTAAATCTATTTTTTAATGCTTGTAAATCCATAAATTTTATTTTTTAATGGCACCAATTAAAGTTCCTTTTGTAAAATGAGTAACCGTCACCATTGCATAATCACCTTTTTGTAAGTTGTTCTGCTCTTTAGGAAACACGACTACTTTACCTTGACTATTTCTTCCCATCCAATCCTGATCACTTTTTTTACTATCACCTTCAATCAACACTTCAAAAGTTTTTCCTACATCTCTTTTATTACTCTCGTTAGACAAGATCCATTGTTTGTCAACAATTTCTTGTAACCTTCTTTTCTTCACTTCTTCTGGAATATCGTCTTCGTATCTTTTTGCAGCCAATGTGCCTGGTCTTTCAGAATAGAAGTACATATAACTTAAATCGAATTGAGCAATCTCCATCAAGCTCAATGTTTCTTGATGATCTTCTTCTGTTTCGGTACAAAATCCTGCAATGATATCTGATGAAATTCCACAATCTGGAATGATCTCTCTAATGCGAGCCAATTTCGCTAAATACCATTCTCTGGTATAAGTACGATTCATTAATTGCAACATTCTAGAACTTCCACTTTGTACAGGAAGATGAATGTAGTTGCAAATATTATGGTACTTCGCCATGGTGAATAATACTTCGTCTGTGATATCTTTTGGGTGTGAAGTACTAAATCTAACTCTTAGTGTTGGATGGATTGCAGCCACTGCTTCTAGTAAAGCAGCAAAAGTTACTGACTCATTGGTTTCAGGATTATTCCAATAGTAACTATCTACATTTTGTCCAAGTAAAGTAACTTCTCTGTAACCCATTTCAAATAAATCTCTTGCTTCTGCAACAATACTATATGCATCTCTACTTCTCTCGCGACCTCTTGTAAACGGCACCACGCAGAAACTACACATATTATTACAACCACGCATAATAGAAACAAATCCACAAATTCCATTTCCACCCAATCTTACTGGGGCAATATCTCCATAAGTTTCCTCTCTACTTAAAATTACATTAACCGCTTTTTGTCCCGTGCCTGCTTCTTTGATTAAATCGGGTAGGGTTCTATAAGCGTCAGGACCTACCACAATATCTACCAGTCTTTCTTCTTCTAATAATTTTGACTTTAATCTTTCTGCCATACAACCTAAAATACCTACCAGTAATCCAGGTTTAGCATGCTTCAATTTCTTAAACTCGGTAAGGCGTTTACGAACAGTTTGTTCTGCCTTTTCTCTCACAGAACAAGTATTCACTAAGATTAAATCCGCGGCTTCTACATCTCTAGTACTTCCATATCCGTTCTCTTCTAAAATAGATGCTACCACTTCGCTGTCGGCAAAATTCATCGCACAACCATAGCTTTCTACATAGAAAAATTGATCAAAATGTCGATCCTTTTTATCAGACATAAATGCTTCGCCTTGTCTTTTTTCATCATGTTCTCTTGCTCCAGTAGCGTATAGTTCCATTCGATATGCTGTTTGAGCTGCAAATTTAACGCAAATTTCAATAATATGTCAACTTGTCAGCTTTAATTAAGGTCTTTCTGGAATATCTTTGTAAAAAATAGCAATGATGCGTAGATCCCCCTTGTTGGTGCTGTTGATTTTTGGTTTTAATAGCTTATTTGCCCAAGATCTAACCTTACTTAAATTGAGGTCTGAAACCTCCAGAAATATCAAAAAGGATGCAGATACATCTAATTGGAACTGGAAACAGGGAGGTATGTACAATTTTAACCTCTCTCAAAGCTCATTGAGTAATTGGGCAGCGGGTGGTGATAATTTCAATATGGCCATCAATAGTTTCTTTAACTACTATACTTTTTTTAAAAAAGACAGACACGGTTGGGATAATAATGTAGATGTGAATTTGGGTTTCGTGCAGTCAACTTCTTTAGGAGGACGAAAGAATGACGATCGTTTAGATTATTTAAGTAAGTATGGCTATAAGATTGATACCACTGGTGTTTGGTATGTTTCAGGATTGTTCAATTTCCGTTCTCAATTTTTTGATGGTTATAGTTTTGGCGCAACACCCATATTTACTTCTAGTTTTTTATCTCCAGCCTATATTATCTTATCAGCAGGTTTGGATTATAAACCAGATAACAAATTATCCATCTTCTTTTCTCCTGTTACCTCAAGAACCACATTGGTATTAAATGAAAAGCTTTCAGCATTGGGTAAATATGGTGTGGAGCCAGGGCAAAAAGTGAATAGAGAAACAGGTTTGTTTATTACTATCAACTATAATAATACTATTGCACCTAATGTGACTTATAGAGGTCGTGCAGATTTCTTCTCTAACTATTACAATAAGCCCGAGAATATTAATTTGTACATGACCAATATGTTCACTTTTAAAATCTTGAAGAATTTATCGGCTACTTATAATTTAGATTTAATCTATGATGATAAGATTCGAATTTTTGGACCGCTTAAAAAATCTCCAGGCTTGCAGGTAAAAAGTATCATCGGTATAGGATACACCAAGAATTTACAACAAAAGAAGAAAGTGATTCCAGCCGCAATGAAAGTAATGAGTACTAACTAGGCAATTACTTTTAATGTATGTTTAATCTTATTGGCTTTGTGTGTTAGATCCAAGTAGTCTTTACTAATAATGGTAACATGTCCCATTTTTCTTCCTGGCTTGGTTTCCGTTTTTCCATAAAGATGTACAAAAACATTTTCCATCTTTAATACTTCTTCCAAACCTTCATAAATCACTGCTCCGCTATAACCTTCAGCACCAATTAAATTAACAATGGCAGAAGGTAAGATTTCATTTGGATTTCCTAAGGGAAGGTTTAATAAGATTCTCCAAAGCATATCGTATTGGCTGCTGTAATTGGCTTCAATGGTATGGTGTCCGCTATTATGAACCCTAGGAGCGGTTTCGTTTACCCAAACATCTCCATCGCGATCTATAAATAATTCCACTGCAAATAAACCAGGGCTTTTTAAACCAGTCACTACTTTTCTTGCAATGGCCTGTGCTTTCCATAATTGCTTCTCTTCCAATTTTGCAGGGCTAATTTGATAATCCAATAAATTATATACTGGATCAAAAATCATTTCCGCTGGAGGATAAATCACTGTTTCACCTTTTGCATTCATTGCCACTATTAAAGCGATCTCTTTTGCAATGCTCACTTTTTTCTCTAAAACTGAAGGGGCATTAAATCCTAATTCAATTTCTGATTCACTGTTAATTACCTGAACACCCTTGCCATCATAACCACCTTCACCCAATTTATGTACAGCAGGTAAAAAACCAATATGATTTAATAGATCTGATTGATGTTGAGTGATATGAAAAGCAGAAGTTGGAATTTCTTGATCTGCATAAAACTGCTTCTGCAAAATTTTATTCTTGATAATTCTAATAGCCGATGGAGTAGGGTAAACTTTTACCCCTTCTTTTTCTAATTGTTCCAAAGCATCCACATTCACCGCTTCAATTTCGATGGTTAATGCATCTAGTTGTTTGCCAAATTGATAAACTGTATCAAAATCTTGAATATCCCCTTGGGTAAAATGATGGCATAAATGTGCTGCAGGGCAGTTCAGATCTTTTTCTAAAACATAGGTTTGAACATCATAGTTAGCTGCTGCCTGTAATAGCATTCTTCCTAATTGTCCACCACCTAATATTCCTACCTTCATTGGATACTGTTTATAAATTAAATGAGCTTTTAACAAAGATAAGGTACAATGCTTTAAATTTGTTTGAACTTACCCAAGTCTATGTCAAAAACACCCATTATATCGGTTCAGCATTTAGTGAAAAACTATGGAGATTTTAAAGCAGTAAAGGATATTAACTTTGAAGTATATCAAGGGGAGATATTTGGATTGTTGGGACCCAATGGAGCAGGGAAGTCTACTACTTTAGAAATTATAGAAACCCTTAGAGAGAAAACATCTGGTACTATTACAGTGGATGGAATGAATTTGGATACCCATCCAGAGTCCATTAAAAAAATCATCGGAGTACAATTACAATCTGCAGGTTTTTATCCCAATTTGAACTTGGTAGAACTGATTGAATTGTTTGTAGGATTATATCAAACCAAGATCGAGCCACTTGCATTATTGGAGAAAGTGAATTTGGTGGATAAGGCAAAATCCAAATTCAAAGAATTAAGTGGGGGACAAAAACAAAGATTTTCCATTGCCACTACTTTAATCAATCAACCTAAAATTATTTTCTTAGACGAACCTACTACAGGTTTGGATCCACAAGCAAGAAGAAATTTATGGGATTTAATTAAAGAAATCAGAGAACAAGGCACAACGGTAATTATTACCACACATTATATGGACGAAGCAGAGGTATTATGTGATAGAGTTGCCATTATTGATAGCGGTGAGATTATTGCCATCAATACTCCAAATGAATTGATAGATGAATTAGTGGCTTCTGGATTTGAAAAAGCCAAAGAAGTGAAGATGGCTAATTTAGAAGATGTGTTCATTCATAAAACAGGAAAAGCATTAAGAGAAGAATAAAAAATAAACTATGACAAAAGATCCTAGATATCCGATTGGTAAGTATGAAACTGCCCCATATTCTGAAACACAAAAAAACAAATGGATAAATGATTTGCGTCATTTGCCAAAAGATTTGGAAATGGCTATTCAAAATTTAGATGCAGCTCAAATACAAACGCCTTATAGAGAAGGTGGATGGAAAGTGCAACAACTAGTGCACCATATTGCAGACAGCCATATGAATGCTTTTGCAAGATTCAAACATGGTTTAACAGAAGATGTCCCAACGATTAAAGCATATGATGAAAATGCTTGGGTATCAATGGCGGATGCTTTAGATACACCTATTAATTATTCAATTACTTTATTATTTGCATTGCATGAAAGATGGGCCAATTTATTGGATAGCTTAACGGAAGAACAATGGCAAAGAAAGATTTTCCATTCAGGTAGAAATGCAGAAGTAAGTTTATGGGATTTGTTTGCTGTATATGCTTGGCATGGTAAACATCATGTTGCACATATTACTACATTAAGAGAAGAGAAAGGTTGGTAGTTAAGTTCTAGCAACTTCAGCTACTAAGAAAATACTGCCCATTACAATGATTAAATCATCTGGATGGGCATTTTTATTGGCTGCAGCTATAGCATCATTTACATTTTCATGAATTGTTCCTTGTATGCCAATTTTTAATGCTTTTTCAGCCACTTCGCTTGCAGGCATCGCTCTTGGAATATGTGCGTTAGAGAAATAAAAGATGGCATCTTTAGGTAGTAATCCTAATACGGCATCCACATCTTTGTCTTTCACCATGCCCGTGATAATATGTAATTGTTGATAAGATAAAGTGGCTAATTGATCTAATAATGCATGCATGCCATGTTCATTATGGGCAACATCCAAAAACATTTTGGGACTTTCTTGAATACATTCCCATCTGCCCATTAAGCCTGTAGTTAATTTAATTTGTTGTAAAGCTTTTGAAATAATAGCATCCTCCAATTTCCATCCCATGCCTTTTAACAAATGCACGCATTGTAATACCCCTCTGATATTTTTATACTGATATTTTCCAGGTAGATCACAACTCACTGTGATTTGATCATATTCAAATGTAGCAGTGGTCCATTGATTCGTGAAAGATTTGAATTGTAAAAAATCTTCAGCAAAATAGATAGGAGCTTTATTTGAATTGGCTACTTGTTCAAAAACTATTTTTGTTTCAGGGATCACCTCACTAATCACTACTGGAGTATTTGCTTTGATAATGCCTGCTTTTTCTCCAGCGATGGCGGATAAGGTATTTCCCAATAAAGCCATATGATCCCAGCCAATATTGGTGATTAAGCTTAAAATAGGTTCAATTACATTGGTGCTATCTAATCTGCCTCCTAGGCCAGTTTCAATAATGGCAATATCACAGTTTTTTTGAGCAAAATATTCAAATGCCATGCCCACGGTAATTTCAAAAAAGCTTGGCTCGATTTTTTCAATAATAGGTTTTACTTGATTGGTAAAACTGGTCACAAATGTTTCAGGGCACATTTGACCATTCACTTTAATTCTTTCTCTAAAATCGTATAAGTGGGGGGAAGTGTATAAGCCTGTTTTATATCCAGCGGCTTGAAAGATACTAGCCAACATATGACTGGATGAACCTTTACCATTAGTGCCAGCAATATGTATACAAGGAAATTTTTTTTCTGGATTACCTAAGTAAGCACAAATAGCTAAGGTATTGTCTAAGTTATTTTTAATAGCTGCAGCACCAATCCTATTGTACATAGGTAGTTTAGCATATAAATAATCTAAGGTTGCTTGATAAGTGGACATATTGGATTAATTGTTCACTTCAAATTTGAACTTTACAGTAACAGTAGAGCTATGATCGCTTGTGTTAAAATTAATCTTAGTTAAATATTCAACAATAGCTCTTTTATATTTTGCATCATTTGAAGAAGAACCTCTGGCAATTTGTATAAATCTGCCTTGGCCATTAGGGCTTACTTCAATCTCTGCATAAATGGTTGCAGGTTCTACATCTCCGTTAAATGAATAGGCTTTGGTAATTTTTCTGTCTCCTTTAGTTACAAATGGTCCACCAGTACCAGTATAAGTATTACCATTGATACTTCCATTGGCAACACCCTGATCTCCTTTACCTCCAGCAATGCCTTGATCTTTGACATTGTTATAACTATCTTGATTGTTTCCACCTTTGCCATTACCACCAGCATATTTTCCCATGACTGCTTTTGGTTTTGTATTAGTAGGTAAAGGAGTGGCTTTGATATTTTTATTTTTTCCAGATGCTAATGCTTCGTCGTTCTCATTACTAGCACCATTGTTTACTTTAATGGATTGATTATTGGCGCTTGCTTTAGAAAATTTATTGGAACCCACTTCAGGCGCTGGCGCATCCTTACTTAATGGAGGAATAGTTCCTTCACCTGTTTCGCTGTTTCCCAAATTTACTTCCATGAATTGAGGTTCTGGAGGAGTAATGGTTGGAGCTGCTTGTTGCCATTGAAGAACAATAAATAAAGAAGCCAATCCTACACAAATGATAATGGTGTAGATAGCTGCTTTAATATTTTTAGATTGTTCAAAGCTAAGTTGCATGGCTTAAAATTAATGTAAAAATACATCATAACCCAATCTACATAAAGTAGCAAT
>CALCEA010000193.1 GCA_937900675.1 uncultured Chitinophagaceae bacterium | reverse complement strand
GGGTAAAAAGCAAGGATTTGTAAAAGAATTCTCTTCTATCAGGAAGCTCATTGTTCATTCAAAAAACAAACAACAATGAGCCAAAAATTTATCAAGCTCTTAGTGGTATTAATTACCACAAAAACAATTGCTTTCGCACAAAGCAAAGACAGTATTCAATTAGACAACACATTAAATGAAGTGATTGTGACTGCCAATAAAATTGAGCAGAAACAAAACAGCACTGGTAAAGTAGTTACGATTATTAGTGCACAACAATTAGCATCCCAAGCAGGAAGAACAATTGCACAGGTATTGAACGAGCAAGCAGGATTACAACTACCTGGGAGCTTAAGCAATTTAGGAACCGTGCCAAGTATATACATGCGCGGAGCTTCTAGCGGAAGAACCCTTATTTTAGTGGATGGTGCGCCAGTGGGTGACCCTTCTATGATTAGTAATGAATTTGACTTAAACCTTATTCCTATTGATCAAATTGAAAGAATTGAAATTTTAAAAGGGTCTCAATCCACATTATATGGTTCTGATGCCATTGGCGGAGTGATCAATATTATTACCAAGAAAAAAACAAAATCATGGTTAACAGGTGGATGGAGTTTTGGGACATATGAAAACAAGAAAGCTAATCTTCAGTTGAATGGAACTATTCAGAAAGTAAATTATTTAATTGGTGTCGAGAAACAATCTGCTGCTGGATTTTCTTCTGCTTACGATCCGAATAAAACCAATACTTATGATAATGATGCATATGAAAACAAAAATTGGTTTGCAAAATTTCAATATGATATCAATTCAAACTGGAACCTACAATGGTCATCTAAAAAAACTTCATACAACGCAAGTATTGACTACGGAGCTTTTAAAGATGATAAAGACGCATCATTTAACAATGCAACAGGCATGCATGGTCTGATACTCAAGTATAAAAAAGATAAAGCATCTTTTCAATTTCAATATCAGTACACCACACAGAACAGAAGCTACTTAAATGATAGCGTTGATAGAAAATACTTAATCTACGAGAACAATCAGTATAAAGGAGGCACCCATTATGCTGATGTATTTTATGCTAATCAATTAACAAACAATATACAGTGGATACTTGGATCAGATTTTAGATATGGGTCATACAACCAAACTTATGAAAGCATTAGTGGATGGGGTCCTTATAATGAAATATTCAAAGACACTTTTCAATACCAAAATGCAGTGTATGGTTCTTTATTAATAAATAACAACAGCAAGAAGTTTTTATTAGAGCTAGGCACTCGTTACAATAACCATTCTAGATATGGAGAAAATCAAACATTTACGCTAAGTCCATCTTACTCCATTAGTGCTAAATTAAGAGCCATTGCAAGTATTTCAAGCGGGTTCAAAGCACCCTCTTTGTACCAAATAAGTTACAATAGTCAATTAAAGGCAGAAACTTCTATCAATACAGAATTAGGACTTGAGTATCATTCAACACCCTTGTATGCAAGAGCAGTTGTATATAATAGAAAAATCAATAACGGTATCGACTACAATTATATAGACTATAATTTTTTCAACTTCATTCAACAGAATGTGAATGGCCTTGAATTGGAATTAACTCACCGTATTAATGAAAAAAATCAATTTAGTATTAATTATACTTTATTAAATGGAAAAGAAACCAATCAAAATCGATTAACCAATTTAGATACTATTACTTACCATTATTTGCTTAAACGACCAAAGCATGTACTTAATTTCCAATACCAACTAAAATTGAATAAAAAATGGGATGCTGCTGTTTCTGCAAGATATATTAGCAAACGATATGATGTGGGCGGATACGGTACAGAAGATGTGGTATTAGATTATTACACCTTATTGAATGCTCATATCAGTTATCAATTTTCCAGAAGATTACAAATTTATGGAGATGCCCAAAATATATTAAACGACCATTTTCAAGAAATCAATGGGTACAATGCCATGGGGCGAAACCTACAATTAGGAATTATTTGGCGCTAAACCATCAACTTTACATTGGTAAGTAAATAAAAAAAGCTTTGTATCTTCATACAAAGCTTTTTTTTATGCAATTTCAATTTGACCAACTACTTACTGTCATCTTTACCCTTTTTGCCGTAATAGATATCGTCGGATCAATCCCCTTATTGATCTCTATGAAAGAAAAAGTAGGAAAGATTAAATCGATGCAAGTAACACTTATCTCAGGCGGATTGATGATCGCATTTATGTTTTTAGGGAAACCATTCTTAAAAATGCTTGGTTTGGATGTAAAATCATTTGCCGTGGGAGGATCCATCGTTATCTTCTTATTAGGACTTGAAATGGTTTTAGGTCATGAAATTTTCAAAGGAGATAAGAATGGTCATACAGGATCAGTTGTTCCTATAGCATTCCCAATAATCGCTGGAAGCGGAACATTAACAACCATCATGTCACTGAAAGCAAATTTTGAAGAGATTTATATTCTAGCAGGAATTGTTGTGAATCTTTTAATTATTTATATCGTATTAAAGTCTTTAAATTTTATAGAACGCCTGCTAGGGCCCGGAGGCTTACTAGCAGTGCGTAAATTTTTTGGTGTAATTCTTTTAGCAATTGCTGTGAAGATATTCTCAAGCAATGTAGGTGCTTTAAGGCGCTAGAAATTTACTTTACAACTTAAGATGTAATTTCTTCCTACAGCAGAAATACCACTGGCAAAATGTCTATAATTTAGGTCTGTAATATTTTCAATACCGAGCCCGATAGATAGATCCTTCATCGGATTGTAATGTGTTAAAATATTAAATGTCATCCAACTTGGCATACCATCTTTGGTAGCATAGATCTCATTGTCTTCGCCATTTAAATTATAATCTGTAATTTTTTTCCAACTATTGAAAACACTATACAACTCAGCATTCCATTTTTTATTACCATGCTTTAATCCAAATCTACCATACGCTGGTGGAATATGATCCAATGGCATTTCTTTTACACCATCATTATAAGTGCCTTTGGTATAAGTATATGTTGCATTGAATTCCGTTCCTTGTGCAATTCTAAGCCTTCCATTTACATTAAAACCATATAAGTTGGCTTTTGCTTTATTTTGAGTTGCATAAACATCACTCAAAACCCCTTGATACATAATAGTAGATTTACCATTCCAATTAAATTTATCTACCACTAGCGCATTTTGAAATAAAGTATAAAAAACGCTTGCACCTAATGTATAAATAGAAGTATTCTTAGAAATGGTCCATTCAGTATTATAGGTATACTCAGGTTTTAGATCTTTATTAGGTACTACCACATAACCCGTCTTTGTATCAAAAACCTTAGTCAAATCATCTACATTGGGAGCTCTAAAACCACTACTCACTGCAATGGTAGATCTAAATCCTTTATCACCATTATAGGCCAATCCGATATTACCGGTTAATGCAGCATTACTTTGTTTTGCTTCAGTAAAAGGGAAATGCAGCAATGCAGTATCTTTAAATTGAGCATTTAACTGCACTAAATTTAATCTTACACCATCATTCAATACCCAATGTTGATCTAAATGTTTTGTATGTTGAGCATATAATGCTTGATATGCCATATTTGTAGGGCCATCGCTATATCTTGTGGTAATAACACTATTAGCCAATGTTGCTATATTGGTTCTACGAGCAGTAGAATTAACAATATTGTAATAGGATTCAACTCCAAAATGAATATCACCATTTTTATCAGAATGTAATAAATCAGCATTAAACCCAATAATGTCCACCTTTTCAAATCTAAAATCTTTATTATTAGATTTAAATCTTCTAGTTATTCTACTTTCTTCCAAATGCTGGTAATTAGTATTCACCGTTAATTCCTGGAAAAATCCTTTTAATTGTTTTTTATTCAAATTATAAGAAACCATATTGCGAACCTGTGGTCCATAGTACCACTCAGCATATACAGGCAATCCTTTGCTTGTTTCAGTTAAACGATCGTATCTATTAATATTAGAAGAATTGGATAATTGAATATTTAACAAATGTTCCGTATTGGCCGATGGTTTAAATAAAATTTTTTGTAAAAAATCTGTCTGGGAGTATCCTGTAGTTTTTTGAATATTGACGTTAGAGCTATTATCATTGATTATATCCACTCCTTTTTCAGTGCTTACATAAAATAATCTTTTACCAAAATCAGGATAAGCAGCTAATCTATTATTACCTTGTCTTAAATCACCAAAACTACTATTGGTAAAAGAACTTACAAAGGCCCACTTATTATTAGCAATATTTAAATCAATATGCTGACGATTTTCATTTTGACCATTAGCATACCTATAAATCACATTGCCATTCGTTTTCCATTTTGAACTACTATTCAGTTGTGGCGATTTGGTAAATAGATTAATCACTCCACCTAATGCATCTGAACCATATATAGTAGAACTAGGACCATAATTCACTTCTACCCTGTCCAAACTCATGTTGTCAACGGTGATAATATTTTGTAAATGTCCAGCTCTAAAAATGGCGCTATTCATTCTTACCCCGTCAACCATTAATAAAATTCTACTTGCCTCAAACCCTCTAATCACTGGACTTCCACCACCTAGTTGACTTTTTTGAACAAATACCTGACCAGAAGCTGTTAATATATCAGCTGTATTTGATTGATACTGAATTAAATTTTTATCAGTAATAACACCGATGGTTTGTATGATATTTTTTGAAAGTGTTGGGAATTTATTAGCGTAAACAACAACATCTTGCAAAGACTTTGTTGAATCTTTTTGTGCACGCAATTCCAAACAACTTCCAATCAATAAAAATGCTAAAATTATTTTGTGCATATTTAATTTTTAATTGGAAAATAAAATAGTCTGCAAAGACCTGTCTTCTTTAAAAATTAAATAATTTCTGGAGGAGGTGAGTTTTGGAAAATATTGATTTGATCT
>CALCEA010000192.1 GCA_937900675.1 uncultured Chitinophagaceae bacterium | reverse complement strand
CTTTGGGACCTTCTTGTGATAATATTCTTGGTATAATTCTCTCTGCATAAAAATCAACATGATCATCTTCTTCATGTCTATCAAAATTAGCAGCCACCTGCGTAAACAATGGACTTACTTTGACTTCATTGCTTATAAATGGCTTTGACGCTAACTGAGCTTGATTAAATACATATACAGAATCCAACTTTTTTATTTGAACTTTCGACATTGTTGCATTGGGCCAAATTATTTTGATAGAATCCACTTTTGCAACCTGCCCTAAGCCAAAAATTTGTTTATAGTCTACTGATGACTGGAAACCTCTTGCAGGAATAACCTCTTTGCTTAAAATTTGATCCTTAATGTATAGATTGATTTTAGCTCCCACTGCATTCAAATTAGAGCCCACTCCTTTTAATTGAATTCCTAGATAATGATTTTTGTTTTGCTCTCTACTTTTATTCTTAAAAACAAAGCTGGGCATATTATTGTTACTTACCACCATATCCAGGTCTCCGTCATTATCTAGATCGCCATAAGCAGCCCCATTGGAAAAACTTGGTATATCTAATCCCCAATCCTTTGCAGTTTCTTTAAATGTCAAATCACCATTATTGCGATACATTTTATTGGCAATAGGCTGAGAACTCATTTTTTCAATAATGGAACTAATCTCATCTTTCTTACCAGTCAATACCATTTTTTGAATCATGGTATTGGCGAAAAAATCTATAAAATCTTGATTGGTTAAATCTCTATAAATACCATTACTCACATAAATATCATTCAATCCATCATTGTCTGCATCAAATATCATTTCACCCCAGCTCCAATCACTTGCTTCTACACCGGCAATATGTGAGATCTCTTTATACTTTCCGTTTTTATTATTTAGCTGCAAACTATTATGCATAAACTGATGATAAAAACCACTAGATACTTTTAATCGATAAATATCAATATTATCAAATGAAGTAGTGGTCTTTAAACGATAATCATCGTCTGGCAACATTTCGGTAGTGAAAATATCTGGATATCCATCGTTATTGATATCTGCCATATCTGTACCCATGGATGCAATACTATTATGCTCGGTATAATTTTCTATTTCATCTTTAAAGGTTCCGTTTTTTTGATTAATGTATAAATAATCTCTTTCAAAAAAATCATTCGACACATATACATCTGGCCATGCATCTCCATTTACATCACCGATAGTTACTCCCAAACCAAAACTAATTAAAGAACCATGTATACCAGCTTTCGCAGACACTTCTTCAAAATGTCCATTATTGTTTTGGTATAAATGATCTCCTCCGCCTTTTAAGAAATCAGCCACTTGTGCATTCTCTGCTCTGGTATCTCTTGCGTTTCCATAATTCAAAGTGTTCACTGGAATAGGACTATTATTTACCATAAAACAATCCAAATCTCCATCCATATCATAATCAAAGAAAGATGCATGTGTTGTATATCCATCATTGTCTAAACCATAAGCAGCAGCGCTATCAGTAAAAGTTAGATTGTGATTATTAATGAATAGTTGATTTTTTCTTAATGGTGCGTCCATCATATTGCCTGCATTAGATACATAAATATCTAACCAACCATCATTATTAATATCCACCATTGTTACCCCTGTACTCCATTGTTTCTTTGGACCAAATCCAGCTTTGTCAGAAATATCTTCGAACTTAAAATTGCCTTTGTTTAAGAATAATTTATTGGCACCTTGATTCGCTGTAAAAAATACATCCACTAAACCATCGTTATTGATATCACCTATTCCCACACCGGCACCATTGTAAAAATTACGGTACTTGAAAATATTAGCATCTTTATCATCTACTACCATGTTGGTAAATGAAATTCCCGAATCATCTACTTTTTCAAATAAAGCATCTTTACTCTTTGTACTGCATGCACCAAACAATATGGTGAAAGTCAATAACCAAGCCAGGTTTTTTATCATAAAATTATCCAATTTGGAACGCGTAAAAGTACAACAAAGCCAAGGATTATGGAGACTAGGATAAGTTAAAACCAACTCGAATTTCCTAAAATAATAAGGCCCCCGATTGCTCGGGGGCCTTTATCATAAATAGTTATACTAAATATTAGTAACCGAAGTTTTGCTTCAAATTAGGGTTTGAAGAAACTGCTT
>CALCEA010000191.1 GCA_937900675.1 uncultured Chitinophagaceae bacterium | reverse complement strand
ACACTTGTTTTTACTTTGTTAAAGTCTTGTGCATTTGCTTGAAAAGCAATCAGCAATACCAAAACTCCGATTAAATTTTTCATATGCCTGTTTAATGTTTATGTACCGTTAAAATTATTTATTTTTTTATAAATGACTACTCCGCTGGTGTATTTGTTTGATCATCAGAGGTTTGAGCTTCATCGGATGGCTGCTCTTCTTCATCAGACGCAGGCTTAGCTTCTCCATCAGAAGATGCTGTAGCATCTTCTTCTTCTCCCTGATCACCGATAATTGATGTTGCTGCAATATCATCATCTTCATCTAAACGAATCAGCTTCACACCTTGTGTAGCTCTACCCGCTTCACGAATATCAACAATACTTGTTCTGATAGTTACACCAGATTTACAAGTAATCATTAAATCATCTGAATCCAATACATCCATTAAACCTACCAATGCACCTGTTTTTTCAGTTACATTAATTGTTTTAACACCTTTACCACCTCTGTTCGTAATACGGTATTCATCAATTGGAGTTCTCTTACCAAAACCTTTTTGGCTTACCACCAATATGGTTCTATCCTTATCTTCTCTGTTTACACAAACCAAGCCAACTACTTCATCCCCATCGTCATCCACTTCAATACCTGCAACACCGATAGCACCTCTACCTGTTGGTCTTACTTTTTCTTCAGGGAAACGAATCGCTCTTCCAGATTTCACGGCCATCATAATTTCATTATTACCATCCGTTAATCTTGCAGCCAATAATTCATCTCCTTCATTAATAGTAATTGCATTTACACCACTCACTCTTGGACGACTAAATTCTTCCAAACAAGTTTTCTTAATGATACCTTTCTTTGTACATAAAACGATATAGTGATTATTTACATAATCCTTATCATCCAATTTACGCACTTCGATAATTGCTTTTACTTTATCATCAGGAGGTATTTGAATTAAATTTTGAATAGCTCTACCCTTACTTGTTTTCTCTCCTTCTGGAATTTCATAAACTCTTAACCAGAAACATCTTCCTTTTTCAGTGAAGAATAACATCGTATCATGTGTAGAAGCAATAAATAAATGCTCTACATAATCTTCTTCTCTTGTCTTAGAACCAATAGCTCCTCTACCACCTCTTTTTTGTTGACGGTATTCAGAAACAGAAGTTCTCTTAATATATCCAAGATGAGAAATAGTAATTACAACATCTTCTTCTTCAATCAAATCTTCAATACGCATTTCATCGGCTAAATATTGAATCTCTGTTTTACGCTCATCACCAAACTTATCTTTTACTTCTAATAATTCAGTTTTAATTAACTCGTATCTTAAATGCTCGCTACCTAACAACTCTTTTAAAGAAGCAATCAAGTTCATTAATTGTTGATACTCTTCTTTAATTTTCTCGCGCTCCATTCCAGTTAATCTTTGCAATCTTAATTCTAAAATTGCTTTAGCTTGAATCTCTGAAATGCCCCATCCTGCTGTGATTAAGGCTTCTTTAGCCGCTTCTGGATTTGCAGAATTTCTGATTAAACGAATTACTTCATCTAAATGATCCAATGCAATCAAATAACCTTCTAAGATATGAGCTCTTTCTTCTGCTTTTCTTAATTCAAATTGAGCACGACGAATCACCACTTCCATTCTAAACTCAATAAATTCTGAAATCAGATCTTTTAAGTTTAAAATTCTTGGTCTACCCTTACTTAACGCAACATTGTTAATACCATAACTTGTTTGAAGTTCTGTGTATTTGTATAATTGGTTAATGATTACTTGAGCAACTGCATCTTTTCTTAATTCAATAACAATACGAGTTCCCTCACGCTTATTACTTTCGTTGTTTACATGAGAAATGCCTTCAATTGTTTTGTCATTGACTAATTGTCCAATTCTATCCGTTAAATTATCACGATTAACTTGGTAAGGAATTTCATTGATCACAATCAACTCTCTTCCATTAGCTTTTGTTTCTACATTACATTTTCCTCTCAATACCACTCTACCTCTACCAGTCATTAATCCTTGCTTTACGCCTTCCATTCCAAAAATCACACCACCTGTTGGAAAATCTGGAGCTTTAACATAGTTGATTAATTCTTCGATAGTAATATCTCTGTTGTTGATATAAGCAATACAACCATCCACTACTTCACCCAAATTATGAGGCAACATATTGGTAGCCATACCCACCGCAATACCTGAAGAACCATTCACTAATAACTGAGGAATTCTTGTAGGTAATACACTTGGCTCAGATAAACTATCATCAAAGTTTAATTGAAAATCAACTGTTTCTTTTTCTAGATCATCCAACATAGCTTCAGAAATTCTCTGTAAACGAGCTTCTGTATAACGCATAGCTGCAGGTGGATCACCATCTTGGTTACCGAAGTTACCTTGTCCATCTACCAACTTATAACGCATGGTCCATTCTTGCGCCATACGTACCAAAGTATCATAGATAGCAGTATCACCGTGTGGGTGAAATTTACCCATTACTTCCCCGACAATACGGGCAGATTTTTTATATGGTTTGTTGCTATTGTTACCAAGCTCATGCATGGCAAATAACACACGACGATGTACTGGTTTAAAACCATCTCTTACATCGGGTAAAGCACGACCTACAATTACCGACATAGAATAGTCGATATAGGAGGTTTTCATTTGCTCTTCAATGTTCACCCTTATGACACGATCATTGTCTTGGGTTTGTTCCGGGCCGATAGATTCGTTCAAATTTTCTTCCATAATGGTAGTTTCAATTGTCCAAAAACTAAGTCCCAAAACGGGCTTAGATACGGACGATTACGAAGATAAGTTTTACCCTATTTTTTGACCTTAAATTAGGGGTATTTTTTACACCGTTTTATCCACATTTTTGGCCTGTTTTTCCTATCTTTAAGTGATAGATTTTTAATGACTTATACATATCAAAATGGGCATGCAAATTCTGGTCATTGGAGCAGGTAAATCTGCCACCGTTTTAATCGAATTTTTACAAAAAAAATTGGTTGAAAATAACTGGTATATGGTACTAGCAGATGCGGATGCAAATTTGGCTGCTAAAAAATGGAATAATGCCCCCAACGGACATAGTGTTGGAATGGATATTCTTCAGCAAGATCAAAGAGTAGATTTAATAAAAAATGCAGATTTAGTGATCTCAATGTTGCCCGCTTTTTTACATTTTGAAGTGGCAAAAGACTGTTTATCAATGGGTAAAGCCCTTTTTACCGCCTCTTATGTGGATGAGCAAATGAAATCCATTGCCAAAGAAATAGAAAGCAAGCAATTACTTTTTCTATGTGAAATGGGTTTAGATCCAGGAATTGACCATATGAGTGCCATGGAACTCATAGATAGAATTAAGTCACAAAATGGCCAAATTACCGGTTTTAAATCCCATTGCGGGGGATTAATTGCACCAGAGTCTGATAACAATCCATGGCATTATAAAATCAGTTGGAATCCAAGAAATATTATTTTGGCCGGGAAAGCTGGTGCTATGTATCTTGAAAATGGGAAAGAAATGACCAAAGCTTATCCATTCATATTTGATCATTGTTCACAAGTTTCCGTACCCAATTGGGGTCAACTATCCTATTATCCAAATAGGGATTCTTTAAGCTATATCAAAACCTATCAATTAGAAGGAGTTCAAAATTTTATAAGAACTACATTAAGACACCCCTCTTTTTGTGCAGGTTGGAATTGGGTGGTGCAAATGGGATTAACCAATGAAGAACCACTTGAAAAAACATTTAGCACTGTTTCAGAATGGTTTGAGCATCAATTAAGTTTATCCAATGTGTTAACTATTTGGAATAAAGCAAATCAAGATGCTATGATTAAAAATCAAATGGATTATCTAGACTTTCAATCAAATTTGAAGATTCCAGAAACATGTACAAGCAATGCATCCATACTTCAATTTATCCTTGAAACTAAATGGGCTTTAAGTAAAACAGATAAAGATGCAGTAGTAATGATGCACGAAATTGACTATCTATTGGATGGAAAAAAACATACTATACAAAGTAGCTTGGTTTTAACCGGTAAAGATCATGAACATACAGCCATGGCTAGTACTGTGGGATTACCATTAGCTATTGCAGCAGAAGCTTATTTAAAAGGAGAATTGACACTTACTGGATTGCATATCCCTACTATACCAGCACTCTATCAGCCAATATTAGCAAAATTAAAAGAAGAAGGGATTGAATTTTATGAAGCGGAATTAGGTTCCCATTCATAATCAATTTGTCGCTTGTCTAAATTAGCAGAAACCACGCGAATATTGACTTTATCTCCCATGCTGAATTTTCTACCAGATCTTCTTCCTACCAAAGAATAACTAGATTCTACATGTCTAAAATCATCTATTCTAGATAAACTTGTGATATTGACCAAGCCTTCACATTTATGTTCAACAGTCTCTACCCAGAAACCAAAACTTGAAACTCCACTAATCACTCCCTCAAAAACCTGCCCAACATAATCACGCATAAATTCAACTTGTTTGTATTTATTGGATGCGCGTTCAGCTTCCATGGCTGCTCTTTCTCGTTCACTACAATGCACACATTTTTCTTCTAAACCACCATCATTTATAGGATGTCCCATCAATACACTTTGAACAATTCTGTGTACCAATACATCGGGATATCTTCTAATGGGAGAAGTAAAATGACAATAATATTCAAATCCTAAACCGTAATGACCAATATTATTGGTGGTATAAACAGCTTTGGCCATTGTTCTTATGCCTAATTGCTCCAATACATGTTGTTCTGGTTTACCATGAGCAGCTAACATTAAATTATTAAAACTATGCGCAATTTTTTCTGGGGTACTTAGGTCAAAAGGATATCCATGCGACAAGGCAAATGATACAAATGGCGCTAATTTTTCTTCATTGGGTTGATCATGTACTCTATAAGGAAAAGGTAAAACCTCAGATTTTATTTTAACCTTTCCCATTTTTTCAGCAATTAATTGATTGGCTTTTAACATCAATTCTTCAATCAACTGATGAGATGCTTTGCTTTCTTTAACGGTTATACCAGTTGGCTTCCCTTTTTCATCTAGCGTAAATCTTACTTCTTGCGAAGAAAAATTGATAGCACCGTTTTCAAATCTTTTCTTTCTTAAAGCTTGTGTATAATCGGCTAACCACAATATAACTTCTGCATGATCTCCTTGTTTCGTTTCGATGATTTCTTGCACTTGTTCATAAGTAAATCTTCTATCCGAATAGATAATCGTTTTTCCATACCAAGTATTGACCACTTTATTAGAAGCATCCAATTCAAAACAAGCAGAGAAAGTTAATTTCTCTTCATGTGGTCTCAAAGAACATAATTCATTGGATATTTTTTCAGGCAACATGGGATACACCCTATCTGGTAAATAAACCGAAGTAGCTCTATCATAAGCTTCCTGATCTACTGCTGTTCCTGGTTGAACATAATGCGAAACATCGGCAATGTGCACGCCAATTTCTATATTGCCATTATCTAATTTTTGAAAAGAAATAGCATCATCAAAATCTTTTGCATCTACAGGGTCAATGGTAAAAGTTAATACTTTACGATAATCTTTTCTTTTAGCAATTTCTTCTGGAGTTAAATCTGTAGTTAGTTTATTCGCAAAATCCATTACTTCTTTGCTAAACTGTAAATTAAATCCAGCTTCAGCAACAATTGATTTCATTGCTTGATCATTCTCTTGTTCTGCAGTAAATATCTCTAATACTTCCCCTTCAGGCTTTTTACTCGCTTTATCCCAAGTAGTTAATTGAACAATTACCCTGTCTTTATCTTTTGCGCCATTTAATTTATTCAATGGTATATAGATATCCGGCATGGGTGTAATTGTGTTGGGAATAAAAAAAGCATGTCTTGCAGTTACTTGCATAACACCTGCAAAAGAAACCTGCTTTCTTTTAACTACTTCTATAATCTTGCCTTCTTTCTTACCAGTACCCTGTCTAATTTTTGTAATCTTAACCCTAACCTCATCTCCTTTCAATGCAGTGTTAAAATCTGTCGGGAAAACTAGAATATCGTTTTCCATATTGGGCACCATCACAAAACCCATCCCAGATTTAGCAATATCTAATACTCCTTGATAAGTTGCTGCCAAATTGGTTTGTTTGGTGGTTGTTTTTTTATGTCTAGTATTTTTCTCTTTCTTTCCCATTGTTGTTTGTATAAAATTGAGCTACATAATCCATCACTAATTGATTGAATATAGGTTCAGCATCAAATAAAAAAATGGGCTTAATAGGTAAAACATATAAAGGAATATCATGTAATTCCTCCGTGTATTTTACTAATCTAACAGCATCTTTTTCTGTTGTTAAAATTAATTTGCTTTTGGCTTGAATTTCTTCAAATTTTTCTTTAATCTCTTTTAAATCTTCAATAGAGAAGATATGATGATCGCTATAAGATAACTGATAATAAGTATGCGTATGTTCGTGTAAGTAGTTTTTCAAAGGCAATGGATTTGCGATACCACAAACTAATAATACCTCGTCTCTCATAGTTAATACCCATTGATCAGTAGGATGATAAATATGATAAGGGGTTTCATATTCAATTGCAGTAAAAAACACGCTTTGATGTTGTTCTGGATATAATTTTTCAATAATCTCGTCTCTTTCAGCTTCCGACAAATCTTTAGGGCATTTAGTCACCACAATGATACTTGCTCGCTTAGCAGACTTTCTTTCATCTCTTAAATCACCGGTAGGAATAAAAAAATCATCTGTATATAAATTATTATAATCCGTTAACAAGATATTAAAATCAGCAACAATTTCTCTATGTTGATACGCATCATCCAAAATGATGGCTTGCAAATTGGGAACATCTTGAATCAATTGAGGAATGGCTTCAATTCTTCTTTCACATACAGCCACCGATACATTTGGATATTTAATATGAAACTGCATGGGCTCATCCCCTATTTCTAAGGCAGTTGTTTGAGCATTGGCTAAAGCATATCCTTTGGTCTTTCTTTTATACCCTCTACTTAGGGTAGCCATTTTATAATCGTCTGCTAAAATAGATAATAAATGTTCTACCATCGGAGATTTACCTGTACCACCCATAGACAAATTACCGATACAAATCATGGGTACATTAAATCTAACCGATTTTAAATATTGCTTTTGGTACATCCAGTTTCTGCATGCTACTACCCAACCATATAAAACAGCAAATGGTAAAAGTAAAACTCGAAAAGATTTTAAAAAAAGGTTGTTAAAATTCATAAATGTTCCAAGGCGTAATGCAATGAGACAAAGGTACATCAAATTGATGGGTATCTTCTAATTTAGCAATGGGTTCAAAATAAGATATGCCAATTCTTTTAACTGGATGATTTAATCTTGCAAAATATCGATCATAGTACCCTTTACCAAATCCAATTCTATGGCCTAATAGATCAAATCCAACCAAGGGTACCAAAAAACTATCTAATTCACTTGGAGGGATGAGATGCTTTGGAAGGGGCTCATGGATCCCCCATTTGTTTATAGAAAGCTCCTCTG
Source organism: uncultured Chitinophagaceae bacterium (assembly GCA_937900675.1). Taxonomy (GTDB): domain Bacteria; phylum Bacteroidota; class Bacteroidia; order Chitinophagales; family Chitinophagaceae; genus Sediminibacterium. Next base: position 11,281 of record CALCEA010000191.1, on the reverse strand, counting down.
TTTCCTGATAAAATTCCATGGAAGCATCTTGATCATTGATTACTGGATACGCCACTGAAAGATCAGGAATACTATACTTCAAATATTTGATCAATAACATGGAGTTAGGTTCGGCATGCGTATCTGAAGGATAAAAACTACCTATTACAGAAGTCGCAGACCAATCCATTTTTTGCAACTGTATTAATAATAAGTCATCTAATTTTATACAATCAGCTTCTGAAAGTGCTTGTCTTTTTGCTAATAATTCTTTTCGAGCTGCTGATTTTAACATGGTCTAATGTGAATTATTTTAGTTATTCATTACATTGAAAAAAACTAAAAATAGTGCTACCGTAATTTCTAGAAAATTGAAACCCTTCAAATTTTTCATAATTATTTCTAGGAGTATGTTCCAGTACAAAAAAACCTTCTGGCGCAATTAATTTTCTTTGAACAATAATTTTGGGTAAATCATCAATAGTATTAAGCGCATAAGGTGGTCCAGCAAATATTACATCATATTGATTATTGCAGGTATTTAAAAACTGAAAAACATCCATTCTTAACAATTGAACATGTTCAATTTTAAGCATTTCAACATTTTTTTTAATGAAGTCTGCCATCGCCCCATCTTTCTCTACAATGGTTAAATTAGAAGCACCTCTTGATGCAAGTTCATAACTAATACATCCTGTACCCCCAAATAAATCTAAAGTATTTGCATCTTCTATGGAAACCCTAGTATGTAAAATATTGAATAGACCTTCTTTGGCAATATCCGTAGTAGGTCTTGTATAAGGCATATTGGCTGGAGGATGTATTCTTCGACCTCCATATTTTCCAGATATAATTCTCATTTAAAAAATAAAATAAGTAGCAAAATGATCTCCATGTTCTGGAGCTTTTTCTATGGTAGCATTTTCAAAATAAATACCTAATTCAACAGCCCAATGATTTTGTTCTGAATGATAACCTCTTAAAATTAAATTGGACTTATTTGGTTCAATCTGTAAATGCTTGCAAACATGTAAAACATTATATACATTTTGAGCTTCTTCAGCTTCATCAAAATATTTTAAAAATTGAACTGAGCCATTATTTTTGATCAATACAATATAGTAGGAATCAAAAAAATACAAATAAACACCATCTTCTTTAGCTTCTTTAATTACTGCATCTGCATAATGCATCCACTTCCCAGTGGGGAATGCTCTAGTGAGTAATGTTTGGTATATATCTGGTATAGAAGAAATCAAAACTTGATTATTGCGTAACGAACTAACTAATAATTCTTGATCGGCTTGATTCCCAAATACCATATTTAACTCATTTTGATAAATGGTATGGTCTTTAATGGATTGGTCTTTACTAATTAAAACTCTAGCGCCATTCATTACAAAGTGAATCGTATGATACACTGCATGCATCAATTTTGAATTATTTTGTAGATAAGCTAATAATTGAGCAAAACCATTTACATCATTCCCATTCACAAAAGATTCAAAAGAAACATATTTATTGCTCAAGAGATGCTTCACTGCAAAATGAATAGATTGATGATCTACAATAATGTATAAATCTTCTACTTTATGATTAGCAGTACTTTCTAATGTTCCGTAAATACCTATTTTCTTCTTTGCCATGGTGTAAAATCTTATGCAATGATATAAAAAAAGAGGCAGTTCTTTACTAAAACTAATTGTAGATTTGTAAATAATATGAGTCATTCAGGTTCTACCCCATCTTTACAGGTTAATATCAGCAGTAAGCAAATATTGGCTATATCATTACCTATTGCATTGGCAATCATGGTTCCACAAGTCAATTTTGTAATCAATAATATTTTCTTGGGCGCCTTAAGTAAAAAAGCATTGGCCATTGGAGGTATTACAGGTGTGTATTATCTCATTTTTGGCGTAATGGGCCAAGGTTTAAATAATGGATTACAAGCCCTTATTTCAAGAAGAGCAGGCGAAAATAGAGTGGATGAAATTGGCATTCTGTTTTCACAAGGGGTGCTTATTTCTTTAGTCTTATCCATTTTTGGAATTAGCTTTACTTATTTAATTGCTCCCAGTATTTTCCATGCACTTTTATTAGATGCTGATAGAGCCAATACGGTGATTGAATTTTTAAAAATTCGTATTTGGGGTATTCCCTTTTTGTTTATTTATCAAATGAGAAATGCCTTATTAGTTGGCACGAATCAAAGTAAATTTTTAATCATTGGTACTGCGACCGAAGCAATTTTCAATATTTTCTTTGACTATTCTTTAATCTTTGGTCATTTTGGTTTTGCTGCATTAGGCATTAACGGTGCAGCATATGCTTCTATCATCGCAGAAGGAATGGGCTTATTAGTCATATTCTTAGTAATACACTATCAAAAAATTGGTGAAAGATTTGAACTTTTTAAAAGATTCAGTTTTAAATGGGATTATGTAAAATTAATCATGGTTCAGTCCATGCCCATTATGGCTCAATACATGATTAGTATTATTAGCTGGGAATTCTTTTATATTTTAATTGAACACAGAGGCGAACAATCTTTGGCTGTATCTAATTCCATGCGAAATATTTTTGGATTTTTTGGAAGCTTTACCTGGGCATTTGCAGCCACTTCTAGTACCATGGTAAGCAATATTATAGGTCAAAACTTACAAGACAAAGTCATTCCATTGATTGTTAAAATCATGAAATGGAGTCTAGGATTTGCAGTAATGGTATTTATATTGCTAAATGTTTTTGCACATCAATTCTTATCTATTTATGGTCAAGGAGAAGAGTTTATGCAAGAAGCAATCCCCGTATTAAGGGTTGTTTCAGTCGCTTTGTTATTTATGTCAATAGCAACAGTCTGGTTAAACGCAGTAACTGGCACGGGAAATTCTTCTGTTAATTTAGCCATTGAATTCGTAGCCATTATCATTTATATCATCTATAGTTATTTGACCATTGAATACTACCAATTGCCTATCACTATTGGATGGATGTGTGAAATTATCTATTGGATTAGTTTACTATTACCTTCTTACTGGTATATAAAATCTATGAAATGGAAGGGACTGAAAATATAAATCTTTTATCTTGACTTTTCTAGTGATACGGAAGTAGCTCCTTCAAAACTAGGTATGTATAATTTTTGCTTTGTTATTTTTACAAATACCTTGTCAGCCATTGAATGATCTAATAAAATCTGTGTAGCTATTTTGTCTACTAAAGTTTCTAATAAAGGTGTTGGTGTATCCATGATAGATTGTACCGTCTTATATACATGCACATAATCAATGGTTTGATCAATCTTTTCTACCCTTTCAACTGGTGGAGTAAAATCAATGATAATGTCTAATTTAAATCCATTACCAATTTTTTTTTCGGCTTCATACAAACCATGAAATCCGAAAAATTCCAAATCAGTTAAATAGATTTTCATTGGATTAATGTCCTTTTGAAGTAAGATATCTTTCCGCATCTAAGGCAGCCATACAACCACTTCCAGCAGCAGTTACCGCTTGACGATAGTTTTTATCTTGTACATCCCCAGCTGCAAAAACTCCTTCTACAGATGTTTTGGTTGTACCAGGTTCTGTTTGGATATAACCAGTTTCGTCCATTGTTAAGAATGGTTTGAAAATATCAGAATTAGGTTGATGACCAATAGCTACGAAAAATGCACTCACAGGAATTTCTTGCGTAGTACCCTCTTTCGTATTTTTAATTCTTACACCCTGTACTGTTTTTTCACCCAATACCTCTTCTGTTTCAGTATTAAAATATACTTTGATATTTGGCGTATTCAACACTCTATCTTGCATCACTTTACTTGCTCTCATTTGATCTTTACGAACAAACATGTGAACTGTAGTACACATTTTAGACAAATAATGTGCTTCTTCAGCAGCAGTATCCCCTGCACCCACAATAGCTACTTCTTTTCCTTTAAAAAAGAAACCATCGCAAACTGCACAAGCACTTACTCCAAATCCATTCAACCTCTCTTCACTAGGCAATCCTAACCATTTAGCACTCGCACCAGTTGATATGATGACTGCATCTGCTTCGATTAATTTTTCATCATCAATCCAAACTTTTTTTGGACTACAAGAAAAATCAACCTTAGTAGCTAAGCCGTATCTAATATCAGCACCCATTCTAGCTGCTTGCTTTTCAAAATGCACCATTAATTCTGGTCCTTGAATACCTTCTGGAAATCCAGGATAGTTTTCTACTTCCGTAGTAATAGTCAATTGACCACCTGGTTGAATTCCTTGATATAATAATGGTTTCATGTTGGCTCTAGCAGCATAAATTGCAGCAGTATAACCAGCAGGTCCTGAACCTATAATTAATATTGATACTTTTTCTGATTCCATAATAATTGCTTTAAAAAAAAGCCCCGACAATTTAACTTGTTGGGGCTTATATAATTTTATGATTGATTAGCCCAAATAAGCTTTTAATGCATTACTATATCTCGCTTTTTGTAAACGCTTAATAGCACGCTCTTTAATTTGTCTAATTCTTTCTTTTGTTAAATCGTATTTGATACCAATTTGCTCAATGGTAACACCATTCTCTCCATCTAATCCAAAATAAGCATTTACAATCTCTGCTTCTCTAGGACTTAAAGATTTTAATACACGACGAATCTCTTCTCTTAAAGAATCTTTCATCACATCTTCATCTGTATCTGATCCACCTTCTAATAAATCGCCCATTGCAACATCTTCTGCTTCATGAACAGGAGCGTCTAAAGAAGTATGTCTTGTATTAGATTGGAAAATATTATTGATCTCTGTTTCAGACATTTCCAAGATACCAGCTAATTCTTCTGTTGAAGGCTCACGCTCGTGTTCTTGTTCAAATGCCATATAAGCTTTGTTCGCTTTGTTATAAGTACCAATTTTGTTTTGAGGCAAACGCACTAAACGACCTTGTTCAGCCAAAGCTTGTAAAATAGATTGACGAATCCACCATACAGCATAAGAGATAAATTTGAAACCCTTTGTTTCATCAAATCTTTGAGCTGCTTTAATTAAACCTAGGTTACCTTCATTAATTAAATCAGATAAAGACAAACCTTGGTGTTGATATTGTTTAGCAACAGAAACTACGAAACGCAAATTGGCTTGTACCAATTTATCCAATGCTCTTTGGTCACCCATCTTAATGCGTTGAGCTAAGGTGGTCTCTTCCTCTGGATTGATCATTGAAATCTTAGAAATCTCTTGTAAGTATTTTTCAACCGCTTGAGAATCTCTGTTCGTAATCTGTGTAGCAATTTTAAGCTGCCTCATGCAAAGAATTTATTTATATATGGATAACGACTAAAATACTAAAATAGTATAGTATTGTCAGTCTGCAAAGGTACTATTTTTCAAGTAATTAGACAAATTAAAGGCCAAATCTCCATTTGTAAGAATTTTACCCCCATTTGGCCCCTTTTTGTTGATTATTCGGGGCATTATCCACCCCTTTTTTTATATTCGCAGCATGATTGATTTTAGATCTGATACAGTTACCCGCCCCTCTAAAGCTATGCTGGAAAGAATGCACCAAGCTCCCGTTGGAGATGATGTATTTATGGAAGATCCTAGCATAAACACATTAGAGAAATTTATATCTGAAAAATTTGGAATGGAGGCTGGCTTATTTTGCCCAAGTGGCACCATGACCAACCAGGTGGCCATCAAAACCCATACCCAGGCAGGTGACGAAGTAATTTGTGAAGAATTGTCCCATGTATACCAATATGAAGGAGGTGGAATTGCCTTCAATGCCGGTTGTTCGGTAAAATTATTACAAGGAAATAGAGGAAGATTGACTGCAGAACAAATTGTTGCAGCCATCAACCCAGAAGATGTTCATAAGCCAATAAGCAGATTGATCAGTTTGGAAAATACAACCAATAGAGGTGGTGGAGCTTGTTATGATTTTAATGAATTTGTAAGCATCAAAGAAGTAGCCAAGGCCCATAATCTACAACTACATTTAGATGGAGCAAGATTGTACAATGCAATCGTGCATAAAAAAGAAAATCCATTAGACTATGGAAAAGTGTTTGATTCCATATCTATTTGTTTAAGTAAAGGATTAGGTGCACCAGTTGGAAGCGTATTATTAGGTTCTGCAGCTTTTATTAAAAAAGCTAGAAGATGGAGAAAGGTTTTAGGAGGTGGAATGAGACAAGCAGGTTCATTGGCAGCTGCTTGCATGTATGCACTAGAAAACAATATTGAAAGATTATCTATAGATCATGCTAATGCTCTTTTAATAAGAGATGCATTAACTGAAAAAGCTTTTGTATCTAGCGTATTGGAAGTGGAAACCAATATTGTGATCGCGAATATCACAGGCCCTCAAACTGCACATCAAATAGCACAGTCTTTAAAAGATAAGGGTGTATTAGCCATGGCAATGTCCCCTACTCAATTAAGATTTGTGACACATTTGGATATATCTGATGATCAAATACAGGATACTATTAAAATAATTAAGCAATTATAAAGCAAGTAAATTAAGAAGGAATATGTTAGAAAGAATTAATCCAACGACTACACAAGCATGGTTTGTTTTGAAAAAACATCACGAGGATGAGATGAGTCGTAAACACATGAAAGACTTATTTGCAGCAGATGCAGATAGATTTAATAAATATGCAATCAATACTGGTAATATACTTTTTGACTATTCAAAAAATATCATCACTGACAAAACCCTTCAATTGTTATTTCAATTAGCTAAAGAATGTTCTTTAGAGAAATCTATAAAAGCGCAATTTGAAGGTAAAGCGATTAACGAAACAGAAAACCGCGCTGTATTACACACAGCTTTAAGAAATTTTTCTGGTGAATCTGTTTTAGTAGATGGCGAAGATATCATGCCGGAAATTAAAAGAGTATTACAACAAATGAAAACCTTTTGCAATGCCATTCATAGTGGTGAGCACAAAGGTTATACTGGAAAGAAAATTAAGTCGATCGTAAATATTGGAATTGGCGGAAGTGATTTGGGTCCAGTTATGGTTACTGAAGCTTTAAAGCCATATTGGGTGGAAGGTATTCAAGTGCATTTTGTAAGTAATGTGGATGGAACACATATTGCTGAAACATTGAAAAAAGTAAATCCTGAAGAAACATTATTCTTAATAGCTTCTAAAACATTTACTACACAAGAAACCATGACCAATGCACATACTGCAAGAAACTGGTTCTTGGAACATGCAAAAGACGAAGCGCATATTGCTACTCATTTTGTGGCTTTAAGTACAAATGAAAAAGCAGTAAATACTTTTGGCATTAGTAGTAAAAATATGTTTGAATTTTGGGATTGGGTTGGAGGAAGATATTCTTTATGGAGTGCCATTGGATTATCTATAGCTTTAACCATTGGCTATGATCATTTTGAAGCTTTATTAAAAGGTGCTCATCAAGCTGACAATCATTTCAAAACAGAAAAATTAGAAAAAAATATTCCTGTAATCATGGCATTATTGGGAATCTGGTACACTAATTTCTTTGGAGCTCAAAGTGAAGCTATCTTACCTTACGATCAATACATGCATAGATTCGCTGCTTATTTCCAACAAGGAAATATGGAGAGCAATGGTAAATACATCGATAGAAAAGGTACTGCAGTGAATTATGCAACTGGCCCAGTTATTTGGGGCGAGCCCGGCACTAATGGACAACATGCATTTTACCAATTAATACATCAAGGTACTTTAATGATTCCTTGTGATTTTATTGCTCCAGCTAAAAGTCACAACCCTATTGGGGATCATCACGATAAATTATTAAGTAATTACTTTGCGCAAACAGAAGCCCTTTTAAATGGTAAGACACAAGCAGAAGTAGTTGCTGAATTAAAAGCAGCTAATAAATCTGAAAAAGAAATTGAATTCTTAGCACCCTTCAAAGTATTTACTGGCAATAAACCAACCAATTCATTCTTGATAGAAAAAATTACTCCTGAGACCCTTGGTTTCTTGATTGCATGTTACGAACATAAAATTTTCACTCAAGGTGTTATTTGGAATATTTTTAGTTATGACCAATGGGGTGTTGAATTGGGAAAACAATTAGCGAATAAGATACTTCCAGAATTAGGAAATAATGAACCCGTTAAAGGTCATGATAGTTCAACCAATGGATTAATCAATCAATATAAAGCCTGGAAATAAATGAACTCCAATATTCAAATAAGACCCATTGAACAAAAAGACAATATAGATATTGCTAAAGTGATTCGTGGTGCACTGGAAGAGTTTGGTGCTAATAAACCTGGAACTGTTTATTTTGATCCTACTACAGATGCCTTATTTGAATTATTCAATACACCTGGCTCCTATTATTATATCGCGACAATCGATAATAAAGTGGTGGGTGGTGCTGGAATATTTCCAACTGAAAATTTACCTAAAGGAACCTGTGAATTAGTAAAATTATATTTGCATAAAGACGCAAGAGGTACAGGCCTTGGAAAACAATTATTAAATACTGCCATGCAATGGGCAAAAGAAAACGGTTACACACAAGTGTATCTAGAGTCTATGCCTGAGCTTTCCAAAGCAGTGACTATATATGAAAATGTTGGATTCCAAAGAATCAATCAACCACTTGGCAATAGTGGCCATTGTGGTTGTGATATTTGGATGGTTAAAACTTTGTAGAAACTAATTCTTGTAATTAGACTACCACTTATCCACCTCTTCGCTACTTAAATTATCACCAGCACTTGCAGGCGTATCTCTAGCTTCTAAAGGTTTTTTCTCGGTAATTGTTTCAGGATCAACATCTGGAACTTCTTCTACCATTGGTGCAGTAACTTGTTGAGGAGCTGCAGCTGTTGGATGTGTTGCTGGAGTATATTCTCCATTGTTCTCAGAGTCCTCATGATTAAATGCATCAAAATCAAAATCAGGCATTAAATCTGTCTTCACAAAATCCAAAGCTTCTGTTAAAGCTTTTAAGAACTTATTGAAATCTTCTTTATATAAGAAAACTTTATGACGATCATAACCGTTATCATCAAAACGCTTTCTACTTTCTGTAATAGTTAAAAAATAATCATTGGCGCGTGTGGCTCTTACATCAAAGAAATAAGTTCTTCTTTTTCCAGCACGAATACGAGTACTATATACACTCTCTTGCTTTTTCTCGTTGTTGTCGTAATTCACAGTCTCTCTTTTTAATATTAAAATTTAGATATCTAAAATATTAAAATATTATGAAAATTGAAAAAAAATAAAACAAATATGAATAAGGTGGGGAAAAACCCACTAGTTAGAAGCTTTAGACTGTTGACTATGATACAATTCAGCGTACAAGCCATTTTTTGCTAACAATAGTTCGTGAGTGCCCATTTCTGCTATTTTTCCGTCTTCTAAGTAAATAATTAAATCAAAATTAAAACCGAAGAAAATACGGTGGGTAATCATGATAGTGGTCTTATCTTCTATATAATTTTTGAAATTTTGTAATATAGTTTGTTCCGTTTTTGCATCTACTGCACTTAAACAATCATCAAAAATAAAAATAGATGGTCTTTTAATCAGCGCTCTTGCAATAGCAACTCTTTGCTTTTGTCCTCCACTTAAAGTGGTTCCTCTCTCGCCCACCAGCGTTTTAAATGCTTGTGGTAGATTTTCAATTTCATGTTTCACATGTGCAGTATTCGCTGCATCAATTAAATCAGTTTCATTCAAAATTTCTTTTAATCCAAATTGAATATTATTCTCAATACTATCACTAAACAAAAACATATCTTGTTGAACATAACCAATAGCGCTTCTCAAAGATTGGATATTCATTTCATTAATCAAATGACCATCAATGGTAATTTGACCTTTATCTACCTGATACATTCTTGTCAATAACTGTGCAATAGTAGATTTTCCAGAACCTGTTTTTCCAAGTATTAGCAATTTGGTTCCTGCAGGTATATGTAAATTAAAATCACTTATAGCATGAACACCAGAGTGAGGATAAGTAAAACTAACATCCTTAAATTGAATATCGCCATTGGTGGGATGTAAATGACTATGTTTATTCTGTGTTATAATGGGTCGAATGGATAAAAACTCGTTCAATCTTTTTTGAGATGCGGCAGCTCTTTGAATCATGCTAGCAGTCCATCCTATTGCACTCACTGGGAATGTTAGCATATTGATATATATTACAAATTCAATAACAGTTCCTACTTTACTTGGATCCTCAATTGCTTGTAAACCTCCAAGGTAAATGGTTAAAAGTGTACTAATCCCAATCATCAAAGACATGGTTGGAGTATAAAATGCTTCCACCATCGCCAAACTAGTAGCATTTTTCCTGTACAATTCACTATTGGTTTTAAAGAAACCCAACATGGCTTTTTCTTGAACAAAGGATTTAATTACCCTAATTCCCGAATAAGATTCTTGAGCATTGGTAGTCAAATCAGAAAGTTCACCTTGTATTTCTTCACTTTTTTTATTGATAATACTATTTACAAAATAAATAGTCACTGCCAATATGGGTAAGGGTGCTAGAACATACAAACTTAATCTAACATCCTTGGTAAACATATTGTACAAACAGAAACCAATTAAAGAAACTAGATTAATTAAATACATCAAAGAAGGTCCAGTATACATTCTTACCCTACTTACATCTTCTGTAATTCTACTCATTAAATCACCCGTACTATGGGTTTTATAAAACTCTGTATCTAGTTTTTGATAATGCTCATATACTTGGTTCTTTTGGTCATATTCAATATGTCTACTCATTACAATAATGGTCTGACGCATAAAGAACATAAAGACACCTCTAATGATGGCCAATATTAAAATGGTTACACTACAAAATGTAATCAACCATCCAAAGCTAAATTTGAAATGCTCGCTTAGTCCCATGATTCCACTGATAATTAAATCAGGATGGGTTTGATCTGCAGCCTTACCTCCAGGAAGCTTTTCTTGCACTAAACCAACTACATAACCAGTAATTTGAGGTGCTAGTACAGCTAAGTAATTGGTAGCAATTACCAATATTATTCCAGCAAAAAAACGGAATCTATATTTCCAAAAAAATGGGTTTAAAGCCGCTAATTCTTTCACCGAGTCAATTTTTGTAAAGATACATGGTACTCAACTAATTAGCATCAGTCAATTCAGTAATAAAAAGCCATTATTTTTTGCATATTTCGGTTTCCTGCCCTACATTTGCCGCGGAGAGATGGCAGAGCGGTCGAATGCGGCAGTCTTGAAAACTGTTGACTGTAACAGGTCCGGGGGTTCGAATCCCTCTCTCTCCGCCAA
>CALCEA010000190.1 GCA_937900675.1 uncultured Chitinophagaceae bacterium | reverse complement strand
ATATGGTCTATATTCCCTGAGTTGTATTTGTCAAATGATACTAGATATCGCAATTGTACAATTTTAGATTGAATTATGAAGAAGTCCATTAATGAAGTAGAAATTTGGGATCAGTTTAGATCTGGGGATCAACAAGCTTTTTCCATGTTGTATTCACATTTTGTGCAACCCTTGTATACCTATTGCATGGGAATTACGAGTGATAAGGATTTGATTAAAGACTGTTTACATGATTTGTTTGTAGAGATTTGGAAAAATCATGCCAGTTTAGGACCTACTACAAGTGTTAAGTTTTATTTGATGGCTTCTATTAAGCGTAAAATTGTACGCCATTTAGAGTCTCAATTGAAGAATCTAAATCACCATGATGCCTATCAATACCAATTTATGGAAGATATGCCTTCACCAGAGCGTCAGTTAGTAGTAATGGAAGAAGAGCAGTTATCGCATAGTTCGATGTATCAAAGTTTGAATAAATTGAGTAAACGTCAGAGAGAGGCGATTACTTTAAAATATTTTGAAAATATGGATACAGACCAAATTTCAGAACAGATGAATATCAATCCTCAGTCTGTATATAATTTAATTTTTGGGGCACTACGTGTAATGAAAGAGCATATGACTTTGAAGGCTTACGCTTGTTAATATTGAATAATTATAAGATATATTTGAGTAAATCGTATAAACATTGGTCTTTTCGGGGTATATAATCTTAATAAGATTGAAATGTCATCGAAAAGAATGAGCTGGATAAAGAGATTAAAAATAGTAAATAAGTACCCAATTAAACCCCTAAAACTATCCCATCAAGAATGCAAAGCCTTGTGGGAGAGGATACAAATGACTTTGCAAACAACTTAATTTAATTAACCTATGAGAAAAAAATTACTTTCCAAGGTGCTCCTTAGCGGTATAATGCTGTTATTGAGTATTCAAATTTTTGCCCAAGATCGGACGGTCTCAGGTAAAGTAACATCATCTGATGATGGTTCTGGTATTCCTGGAGCTAGTGTTTCTGTTAAAGGTACTTCTAAAGGAACTTCGACAGATATGGATGGAAATTATAAAATTACTGTTGGTAATTCAGCAGTTTTAGTGTTTTCAGCTGTTGGAACAAACTCACAAGAAGTTTCAGTAGGTTCTAAAACCCAAATTAATGTAGCTTTAAGTGCAGATACTAAATCATTACAAGAGGTAGTGGTTGTAGGTTACGGTACGCAAAAGAAAAGCCAAACAACAGGTGCTATTTCATCTGTAACATCAAAACAAATTACTGAAATGCCTATTACTAACCTTGGACAAGCGATGCAAGGTAGAGTAGCGGGTGTTGACGTGGCGCAGTCAGGTTCAAAACCTGGTACTGTACCAAAAGTTTTGATTCGTGGTCGTCGTTCATTTAATGCAGGTAATGATCCATTATATGTAGTGGATGGTATACCTCTTTCAGGTGGTTACGAAGATATGAATCCAAATGATGTAGCTTCTATGGAAATCCTTAAAGATGCAACTGCTACTGCAATTTATGGTGCTCGTGGTGCTAACGGTGTTGTTTTGATTACAACAAAAAGAGGTTCTAAGGATGGTAAAACAACTATTTCATATGACACTTATGCGGGTTCAACACAATCTTTAGATAAGATTCAATTATTCAATGGTGCTGAATATGCTGAGATGAAGCGTGAATCGCGTCGTACAATCGGTACTTATAAGGATGCCAATGGAAATATCGTACCTACTGGTGTTATTGATGCTTATGCAGATTCAAAATTATTTACTGCAATTGAATTGGATGGTATTTCTAAAAATAGAACGACTGATTACCAAGATTTAATGGTTAGAAAAGGTTTCCAACAAAATCATGCTTTAGGTGTGCAAGGTGGTAACGAAAAAACACAGTTCTCTATCAATGCTGGTTATTTCAGTGATCAAGGTATTATTGCTGGTTTAGATTTTACACGTTATTCAGTACGTGTTAATGTGGATCACCAAGTGAATAAGCGTTTGAAAGTGGGTATCTCTTCTTACGGAATGTACTCTTTAACAAATGGAGCAAACTTAAATCCTTAC
>CALCEA010000189.1 GCA_937900675.1 uncultured Chitinophagaceae bacterium | reverse complement strand
TCAATTAGAGACCGAAGTAAAGCAAGAAGTAAGATTAGCTAAGCAAGCGGCTTGGGATAAGTACTATTTACCGATCAAAGAAAAAGTACATGAAGCTATTCAATTGGTGCAAACAAATTTAAGCGAAGCTGAGTTAGCTGTTATTGCGCCTATCTGCAATGAATTGATCACTAATAAAGAGCCACTTAAAAGAGATATTTTCAGAACAGTGAGTTTGGTCTTGGAGCAATTACCTCAACACCCTAATGCAAAAGTAATTGAACAATTCCTAAGTAATTATCATGCAGCAGAAGCGCCGGCTTATGCTAAAGATTTATATGACGAAGGTCCAAAGAGTACTTTGAATGTTCCTGTTGAATCCGTTCAGTATGCAGCAGATGCGCCCATTGTGAATGGATATGAAGTTTTGAATAAATATTTTGATGAATTGTTTACTGTGAATCCTAAAGTATTTGCTTTTGGAGAAGACTTGGGGAATATTGGAGATGTAAATCAAGGCTTTGCTGGCTTACAATTAAAGCATGGAGAACACAGAATATTTGATACAGGTATTCGCGAGCAATCTATCATGGGTCAAGCACATGGTATGGCGATGAGAGGTTTAAGACCAATTGCAGAAATACAATACTTGGATTATTTATTATACGGATTACAAACTTTGAGTGATGATATTGCAACACTACATTATAGAAGCAATGGATTACAAAGTAGTCCTGTAATTATCAGAACTAGAGGACATAGATTAGAAGGTATATTCCATAGTGGATCACCTATGGGTATGATTGTAAATTCTTTAAGAGGCATGCATGTTTGCGTGCCAAGAAATATGGTGCAAGCAGTAGGGATGTATAATACTTTATTAAGAGGTAACGATCCTGGATTATTAGTTGAGTGTTTGAATGGTTACCGCTTAAAAGAAAAAATGCCTTCCAATATTACTGAATTTACCATTCCATTAGGGAAACCAGAAATCTTAAAAGAAGGCGCTGATATTACCATAGTTTCTTATGGTTCTACTTTAAGAATTATTCAAGACGCAGCTGAGCGATTACAAGCAATGGGTGTGGATTGTGAAATTATAGACGTACAAACTTTATTACCATTTGATATCAATCATATGATTGTATCTTCTTTGAAGAAAACCAATCGTATTTTATTTGTAGATGAAGATGTTCCAGGTGG
>CALCEA010000188.1 GCA_937900675.1 uncultured Chitinophagaceae bacterium | reverse complement strand
ATTTACCATAAGTGATATCGTTCGCAATATCATAATTATAATAACACCATGATGGAAGAACTACTGATCTACTAAAAGCCAAATTTGCTCTTTCAATATTGGTGCCGTCTTGATATACTTCTAGATCTAAATTATATTTCATCCAAACCTGTGTTCCAATAGTTATAGTCTCTACTTCATTATTCACCAAGAAACCTTGAGGAACTACTTGTGCAAAAAGAGTTGTCGAAAAAAATAAAAAACACAAAAAATTTAATAGTACTTTTTTCATCTAAAAATTTTTGACAATGGTTGCATAAAAAGTAGTGCCATCATATACTAATGTAACGATATCTAATTTGTTTGCAGTGGTGGTTAGTGTAGGTGCAATTCCACCGGCCCATTTCCAAGCTGCTGGAAAACTCACAGTTCTTGAACCTGTTGCATCTTGAACAAATTTGACTAAATAAGTTCCCACTGCAGCATTGGTTAAGGTTAGTGTTGAAATATTCGTACTTAGATTAATTGTAAAAACATTTCCTGTACTTAAATCAAGACTGGTAGTACTTGATGCAGTTGTTGCAGTGGGCATGGTTAATTTATAACGCTTTGCAGTAATATCACCAGTTGCATTCAAAGAGCTAGCTGTTGCTGCACCTAAATTAGGTGTAATTAAAGTGGGCGTATTTTCTTTTACTACTTGTCCTGTACCCGTAGTACTTACCGTGGTTAAAACTCCTGCAGCAGTATTAGCCACTATTCCCGTAACATTTAATCCAGACAAACTTAAGCCAACAAAACTAGGCGAATTGGTTGTGGCAATAGCCTGTCCAATATTAATGGTATTACCTCCACTAATACTTACCCCAGTTCCTCCTACCATACTAGATTGCTTATTATTAAATAACTGCCAATCACTAGAAGTGAGCATTCCATTGTTTGTACTAGATGCAGTTTGAATAGAAATAGTATTGGAAGTTCTACTAAGTGGCGCAGTAAAACTTAATGGCGATTCAAAATCAGTTCCTGCAACAGCCACTGAAACCACACCTAAACCATTCGCCTTTAAAATCCCATTATTAGAACCTGCCCCACCATAATTAGATCCAATGACATTCGCATTCCATGTACCATTAGCAATAGTACCCACGGTAGTAATGGCACCTGAACCAGCAGAAGGAGCAGCACCAATAGTATTATAAGATATAGTTGATGAACTAGAACCATTAAAACTCACACCAGATGCAATTCCATTACCTGAATTATTGAAGATTAGATTGTAAGGCGTATTCGCTTGAATACTGATATTAGAAGTTCCATTAAAACCAACTCCATTGATGGTTCTAGATGTAGACAAAGCATCTGCAGTAGCTGCATTACCTGTTGTATTCTGATTTAAAGTGGGAATATCTTCAGCTACTATCGATCTAAAGCTGGGTGCACCTGATATCGCATTGGGGCCTGCATAAAATGTATTTGCATTTTGATTACTAAAACTATTTTGTTTATTATTAAAAGTATTCCAATCAGTAGAAGACAAATAGCCATTTGAATTAGTAGTTGCTTGCGTGATACTTATTTTACCTGTACTAGAAATATAACTAATAGGCGCATCACCACTTAAAAAACCGTTCACTGCAGACCTTACTCTAGTATTATTAAAATAAAGATTTGTTCCCTCTGCTATATCACTAGAAGTTAAAGTAATAGAACCTGTAGTATATCCATTCACAGAGGATACAGAAGCTGGCATTAATAGTTCTAACCAATTATTGATATTAGATGGATTAGATGCACTTAATACATAATTCTTACTATTATCTGTTCTAATGGCAATACTACCCACTACCGCAGAAGACAAAGCCAACATCTCAGTTTGATCTCGCACAACATAACCACTTGAAAAAGAAATAGCTGGTACTTGCGAAGTTGGAATTTTACCAGATGCATCCAAAGTAGCGATACCATTGGCCACTGCTTTTTCTGCACTGCTTAATTTATTATTAAAAGTGTTCCAATCAGTGCTACTTAAATATCCCGAAGTACTAGAGCTTACTTGACTCATTGAAATAGTATTTGAGACATTGGTTAATGGACTTGAAAAAGTTAATGGAACTTGAAAATCAGATCCACCAGCTGCACTAACCAATCCATTACCATCTGCTTTTAATATTCCATTCACTGTACCTGCTCCTCCATAACTTTCACCAATCACAGAACCATTCCAAAGACCATTAGTGATAGTACCTAAAGTTGTAATGTATGTAGAACCCATTTTAGGAGCAGCTCCAATAGTATTATAAGAAATGGTTTTCGCTGCAGCACCATCAAAATTTTCAGTAGGCATTGCCCCCATTCCTGCTGCACTAAAAAATAATTTGTTGGTGGTAGATGCTTTTAAAGTAATATTAGCAGTTCCGTCAAAAGAAACATTATTAATGGAAACA
>CALCEA010000187.1 GCA_937900675.1 uncultured Chitinophagaceae bacterium | reverse complement strand
CTCCACTAATACCCGCCAAAAAGCCAATAAACATTTCAGCAAACTTATCACTCTTATCAATCACAAAATTATCTGCTTCACTAGGTATTAATCTTCTTGCTTTACGCATTTGATCTGTGGCTTCCCCAATAGCAGGTTCTAATTCCGCTACATTATTCACCATTACCCCAATTTGATAAGATGAATTATTTTGGTATTGTCTTAAATTTTTAACCGAAGTAATGATTACATCATCCTGTCTCATCATGGCGCTTGAACCCTTTGATTTTAACAAGCCAATGACTCTATAAGGCTTACCTGATACCAATATAATCTTGTCTACAATTTTTTCTGGTCTAGATGGAAATAACTTAGTAGCCACATTGCTTCCAATGACTGCCACATTTCTACCACTTTGCAAATCCACTGCATTCAAATTTCTGCCAGTTGCTAAAGTATATCCGCTTACTGCAAGATAACTCTCATCAGCACCAAACATTGCTATTTGAGGATTGGTTTTTTTGTTCTTGTAATGAATTTCATTGTTACCATTACCTCTTCTATACACCGACACTTGTGCTCTGTTAAAGCCATAATGCTGTTTAAAGTAATTAGATTCTTCTAGTCTGATCACTTTGTCTAAATTAGACTTCTTTTCTTTTTTGCCTTTTTTAGATTTGGAGAATTCATCACCTTGATCTGGCCCGCCCATTCTGGCTTTCATTTCTTTATAACGAATACTAAATGCATTGGCGCCCATAAAAGAGAAGTTCTCTTTTAAACTTTGATTCATGGCAGAAATAGCGGTAATAATACCAATTAAGGCCATGATACCAAAAGCAATAATTGCTACCGTGATACCAGTTCTTAATTTGTTGCTCTTAACGGTTCGCCAAGCCAACACAAAAGAATCTTGAAGGGTCATAATGCAAAGTTTTCCTGAAACCTAAAGGTAATACAGATTAAACAATGCAGGAATCCGAGAGCCGTTTATTTGAGGAACGGCTAAAAGTATAGATAATTGAACAATAAATTAGGGAAAACGCCTAAAACCAACAATACAATGGCTAAAACCAATAATTTATAGGTATATGTCTTTGGCAATTCCTTAATAGCTGGGCTTCCTTGAACAAAATACATTGCTTGGATAACCTTGAAATAGTAGTACACACTAATTGCAGCAAAAATCACTGCAACTATCACTACCCATAAACCTGCACCTGCTGTTAAGATAGCATTCAACATGTAGTATTTCGCAAAAAAGCCTCCTGTTAAAGGTATACCTGCTAATGACAATAAAAAGATAGTCGTTACAAAAGCTAATAAAGGATGTGTCTTTGATAAACCATTGAATGCTTCAAAACCATAATCCTTCATTTTAACCAATACAGCGAAAATTCCAATCGATGCTACTGAATACACCACAGCATACAATAAAATGCCTTCGTTAGCAAAATCAGAAACACCATATAATGCAAATAACATAAATCCAGCTTGAGCAATACTAGAGTATGCCAACATTCTTTTTACACTTCTTTGAAACACTGCAGTGATATTGCCCACCAATAATGTGGATACAATCACAAAAGTTAATAATAACTCCCATGAATATCCTAAAGCTTTTGATTGAACATGGAAAACAGCAATAAATGCGATAAAGCCTGCCGCTTTTACAATCGTAGCCATAAAGCTAGTGAACACAGTAGGTGCTCCATCATACACATCTGGTGTCCAAAAATGGAAAGGTGCTGATGAAACTTTAAAATTCATTGCAGCAAAAATTAAAATTAAACCTGCAGATAATAAATATTGTTCATAAGCCATTCCTTTGGAAGGCACAATCACAGGAGCTTCTAATCTAAAGCTACCTATTGCACCATAACATAATGTGATACCTAATAAAAGAATGCCCGTTGAAAAAGAACCCATTAAGAAATACTTTAACGCAGCCTCATTACTCATTAAATTCTTTTTATCAGAACCAGTTAAGATATATAATGGAATAGAAAGAATTTCAATACCAATAAATAACATTAATAAATTATCAAAAGAAGTCAGGATACTTGCACCACATAAAATAAAGAAGAACAATGCATAAAAATCAGCAGCTTGATGTCCGATAGCTTCAATTTCTTCTGCATTGATCCATAAATACAAGAAGGTCAAAACAAATAAAATAGTGTTGGCATATAATCCGAATCTACTAAAAGATAACATCCCTTTAGTATTAATATCTAATACATACCAGCCATTCAATTGTGCTAAATTAGCGGCGATTAAAACTAATAAACCCACTAATGCTATATTCTTTTGCAAGCTTTCACTTTTAAAGCCCCAAGAACAAAACATTAATATCACGCCTAATAAAGCAGAAACTATAATTGCATTCATTGCTAATTCTTTTAATTTATTTTACAAACAATTGTAATAAAGTATCTTTTGTTAGATCAAATAATGGTTGAGGATAAACCCCTGTTACAAAAACAATAATGATTAAAACAATCAATACTGCTTGTGCAGGCTTATTGGCACTCATTTTTTGAATCGCTGTACTTACTTCTCCATAAGCGCATTTTTGCACCATATTTAAAGTATAAATAGCTGCCAATACTACACTTACACCTGCTGCTGCAGCCATCCATGGATTTACTTGGAATAAACTATTAAACATTAAAAATTCACCAACAAATGCATTGGTTAAAGGCAATGCAACATTGGCAAATGAAAATGCCACTAATAATATAGCTAGGGTTGGCTGCTTTTTTGCAAGACCTCCCATTTCAGATAATAATTTTGTGCCTGTTTGTTGCTCGATAATATCTGCAATAATCCACAAGCCCAACACATTGACACCATGTGAAAACAATTGTATTAAAACACCTTGGGCACCCATTTCTTTATTTGCAAATAATGCAGCACTCATTAATCCAATGTGCGCTATAGATGAATAAGCGATTAATTTTTTGATATTGTCTTGCTTGATAGCAATAAAAGATGCATATAGAATTCCGATGATTGAAAGAACCATCACAATATGAGTATGCGCGCTAAATGCACTTGGGAATAATGGCATCAACCATCTCATTATACCATATAAACCCATTTTAACCATCACCGCACTCAAAACCATCGTTACTGATGTTGGAGATTGGTCATAAGCATCTGGCTGCCATGTATGTAATGGGAAGATGGGCATTTTAATAGCAAAAGCGATAAAGAATAATGCAAAAGCAGTGACTTGTTGCATATTAGTTAATCCTGCTGCTTTAAATGAAGCATATGCAAAACTATGATCCTTGGTGTGCATATACATATATACAATTCCTATCAACATAAACAAAGAACCTAAAAATGTATAGATAAAGAATTTAAATGTAACCGCAATTCTTTTCTCCCCACCCCAAATAGAACATAAAAAATAAACAGGTATTAAAGCTAATTCCCAGAAGAAGTAAAATAACAATGCGTCTCCAGCCAAGAACACGCCCATTAATCCAGCTTGTGTAAATAACATAAGCGACAAGAAGATATTTTTATTCGCCACTTGATTTTTGCTAGTAGCAATAAAAATAGCTGGGAAGCTGATAGCAGTCAATAAGATCAAGATCTTTGACAAGCCATCTGCTTGTAAAACAAAACGGCTATTCAACACTTGCAACCAAGTTAGATCTACAACGCCAACATTATTTAAAATAATATTCACCGCAGCAGTTAAGCTAGCAACCCCAGCAACAATAGCGATATCTTGAGCATATTTTTCATGCTTTATAAAAAGCAAAACAATTGCTGCAACTACTGGAATAATTAAAAAAGAAAGTAAAAACATTGTTACTTATTATTTATGAGTCAATTTAAAAAGAAATCTAAGAATAGCTATATCATTAAACCAAAGCACTAACATTAAAACCAATGAAAATACCATGAATAAAATATAATAGCCTACTTGACCACTTTGAATTAATCTAATTTGTCTTGCACTGTATTGAACTAATTTGCCTGCTCCATTTACCGCACCATCAATTACTTTTCTTTCAATAGTTTCTTTTAAGAAACCAGACATTTTATTCAATGGCTCCACTACGACATTGTTATACAATTCATCGATATACCATTTGTTATATAAGAATTTACCTAAAGCTGTTGTTGGCTCTTGGTCTGCTTGTTTCTTATATCTATTCACAGCAATTAATAAAGCCACTAAAGCAATAGTTACAGAAAGGCCCATTAAAATCCACTCGGTCTCGTGTGATAAATGCGCTTCATGAGCTTCACCAATAATTGGAATTAATTGATGAGATAACCAATGGTTACCTCCCATTATATCCGGGATGCCCAATGCACCCGCAATAGCACTTGCAACAGCTAATAAAATCAAAGGCAATGTCATTGCAATGGGGCTCTCGTGCAAATGATGTTCTTGCTCATGTGTTCCTCTAAACTGACCCAAGAAAGTTGTAGCATATAAACGGAACATATAAAAAGCAGTCATGGCTGCACCTATTACACCTAATGCCCAATAGATTGGACTCTTGGCAAATGCAGCTGCTAAGATTTCGTCTTTAGAGAAGAAGCCACTAAATGGTGGAACTCCTGCAATAGCGATACAAGCAATCAAGAAAGTAATGTGAGTAATAGGAAGTTTAGCTTTCAATCCACCCATTTTACGAATATCTTGTTCATGATGCATTGCATGAATTACAGATCCAGCACCTAAGAACAATAATGCTTTAAAGAATGCATGCGTAATTACATGGAAAACCGCACCAGAATAAGCACCTACACCCAATCCTAAAAACATATAACCCAATTGACTTACTGTAGAATAAGCCAATACTTTTTTAATATCGTTTTGCTTTAAAGCAATGGTTGCAGATAATAATGCAGTACTAATACCCACAATAGCAATCACATGTTGCGTTAACTCACTTGCACTAAATAAGATATTTGCTCTGGTGATCATATAGATACCAGCGGTAACCATCGTTGCAGCGTGAATCAATGCTGATACTGGTGTTGGACCCGCCATCGCATCTGGTAACCAAGTAAACAAAGGTATCTGTGCACTCTTACCCATCGCACCTACAAACAATAATAATGTGATAGCTGTAATATCCCCAGAAGATAATTTAGCCAAGCTCTCTGCAGTAAATACTTCTGAATAACTCACTGTACCCAATTTCACAATTAACCAGAAAATAGCTAATAAGAAACCTAGGTCTCCGATTCTATTCATAATAAAGGCTTTCTTAGCAGCATAGTTAAATGATGCATTAGAGAACCAGTATCCAATTAATAAATAAGAACACAAGCCAACACCCTCCCATCCAATAAACATGATCACAAAGTTGTCTCCTAAAACCAATAACAACATAGAGAAGATGAATAAATTCAAATAGGCAAAGTATCGTGCATAATGAGGCGCTTCCTCATCTTTCATATAAGCTGTAGAATACAAATGAATCAATGTACCCACTCCAGTAATCACTAATAAAAACAAACTAGATAAAGCATCCACTTTAAAATCAAATGGAATAACTAAACTACTTGTATGAATAAAATCAAAATAATGAACGGCGATCGCTCCTTGCTCTTGCACATTCACAAACGCCAAGATGCTAAAAATGAAGGAAGCTAAAATATAACCAGTCGCCTTATATGCCACTGTCTTTTTGCTCCAAATGTTACGACCTAATCCGTTGAATAAAAATCCAACTAAAGGCCATAGTATAATAAACGCTATAATTACTTTCATGCGAAACGAATTAGTTCTTTAATCTATTTAAGAAATTAATATCTACCGAGTGTGTATTTCTATACATCATTACAATAATTGCTAAGCCAACACTTACCTCTGCCGCAGCCACTACCATAATAAAGAATACGAAAATTTGTGCATCTATACCAATAGTGGTAGCAGGCGCATTAGCAAATGCTGTTCCATTGTACATTTTTGAAAAAGCCACCAGCAATAAATTCACAGCATTCAACATTAATTCGATGCACATAAATACAATAATAGCATTACGACGCACTAACACACCAATCACTCCAATGCTAAACAATGTCAAACACAAATAGATATAATTTAATATAGGCATATCCTAATAATTTTATTTTTTACCAATAATTACCGCACCCACCATCGCGCTTAAAAACAATACGCTACTAATTTCGAATGGAACAACATAGTCACTAAATAAAGCCTTTCCTAAAGGATGAATCAATCCAATAGTGCCTTCTTTTAATAAAACTGTTTTTCCTTCTAATTGACTTGTTTGTTTTACTAATGCAATTAATAAAGTCAAGAAACTACCACCAGCAATTACGCCAATGAACTTTACTAAATGTTGTTTTTGTGGCTCTTTGTCTTTCTTTACATTCATTAACATGATGACAAATAAGAACAATACCATGATCGCACCAGCATACACAATGATGTTTACTATTGCCAAGAACTGCGCATTCAATAATATATAATGACCAGAAATTGCAAAGAATACTAAGATCAACCAAAGTACACTATGAATGGGGTTCTTACTTATTAAAACCATTACAGCGCTTGCAATAGCAAATGCAGATAATGCGTAAAATAAAATCTCTAATGTGTTCATATAATTATGCTTCTACTCCTTTTGCTGCTGCAAAAGCTGCT
>CALCEA010000186.1 GCA_937900675.1 uncultured Chitinophagaceae bacterium | reverse complement strand
TTCCTTTTGCAAAACTATAATAAGGCATATTCAATACATCCATATCAGTGAGCTGTTGTACTATCTGAGTAGCTTTTGGACCTTGCACTGCTAACAATGCAGTCTTTGCACTAATATTATGCATTTCTACTCCCTTTGTATTATAGCTACTAATCCAGTTCCAATCTTTTTCAATATTAGAAGCATTCACTACTAACATGTACACTTTATTCTTCTCTACACAATACACCAACAAATCATCTACTATACCGCCAGTGGTATTAGGCAAACAGCTATACTGAGCCTTACCATCTTCTAAAACGGATGCATCATTAGATGTTACTCTTTGAATTAAATCCAAAGCATCTGGACCTCTTAAAATAAACTCACCCATATGACTCACATCAAAAACACCAGCAGCATTTCTTACAGCAGCGTGTTCTGCATTTATTCCGGCATAACTAATAGGCATATTATAGCCAGCAAAAGGAGCCATTTTAGCACCTAGTGCTAAATGCTTAGCAGTAAAAGGGGTGTTTAGTATTTCACTCATCTATTTAAAATTTGAACAAATGTACATAAAAAAACACCCCCTCTAAAAAGAAGGGGTATTTTTCATCTTAACTATAAATATTTGCAACTAATAAGTAAAACGCTCCAAAACCCAATGCAAATCAGTTAGTTTACCAGCAACATTCGGAAGCTTACGATTTTTTATATCAGTTGGATCTACAGAAACGGCTATTTTTTGAGTAGATTTTTTGATATCCTTTTTTTGCTTCTCTAATGCTTTATCAATTTTCTCCAATTCCTTTAATTTGTCTTCTCTGTTTTTTTGTAAATTATTTTCCAACTCTTCTCTTTCTCTTTTCAACTCTTCTAATCTTTGTTCCATTTCGTCTGGATCTTGATTATCATTATTGTAAGAATCTTCAGCATCATCATCTCTTTTTATTTTTTCCAAACCTGTTGATGTCATTTTATATTCTACGCCACGCTCATAAGAGAAAGATTCATTGTCCCATGGCTCATTCCATTCGTCGTACCAGTCATTATCAGAAGAAATACGATCAAAGGTTTCTGTATGCATACCACGGCCATTGATTCTTACATTGGTTTGAGACCAACCTTTATTAGTAATTTTAATACGCTTACCAATTGGTACCGCAATGGTCATAATAACATGCTGGTTTCTAAATTTGTCTTTCTTATTAATAGCAATCCCTCTGTCTAAATACACCAAACTATCTTGTTGAGTTAAATCGAAATTAATTTTACTCGCTAATTCATTAGCGTTTTGAATGGTTTTGCCATTACTTAATTTCACCACTTTAACTTGGAAACTATCTGTCTTTGATTGAACAATTCTAATTCTTAAATTTCTTACAAAAACAGTATCCTCATCTGAAAATGCATCAAATGGAGAAATCTGGAACCAACGATCTTCATAATATTTCATTTTAGGAGAAGCAGTCACTTCTAAATATTCCACAGCAGGATTGGCTAAAGAAACTACTTGTTCTTCTGGCACATTGTGTTTAGAGAAGCTATGTCCCAAACTACTTCCAAAATAGAATAATAAAACCCAACCTACTACCCATAGGGCAATAAAACTAGATCTTACCCAAACATTGGCTTTTTTATAACCAGCTAATTTTCTTACCACTGCTGCAACAATACCTAAGATAGGTACCCAAACAAAGAATAACAAGGCACCATATACAGACCAGGTTTGTGCACCATCTTCTAATAAGAATTTCCTAAGTGGCATTACTGCAGTAGCAGCTACACCAATTCCAAATAAAGCAGCTAATAAAGAGAAACCTATAATACCTAATATAAAATAGACAAAGGCTTTAATACAAATGGTAATTACACGACCTATAAAATGAAAGAATCCTCTTTTTGGTTCCCTTTGCTCATTTCTTTCTTCTCTTCTCTCATTTCTGTCTTCTCTTTTTTCTGATCTTGATTTTGTATAAAAATCATTACCCCATGTTTTAGCTCTTTTACTAAAACCTTCCATATCGTTTTGAATGGTATTTTTAATACTATTTAAATCTACTTTTTCCCCTACCATCTCTAATTTGTCTGCACTTGTTTTTGCTTCTGGTAAAACCAACCAAAGCACAATGTAAATAAATACAGATCCTGGACTAAATGTGATATCTAAGAAATTAGGGAAATCAGGAGCATCCCAGAATTGGAATAAATGAATTTCTCTAAAATTAAATACCAAACGAATAAATGGTATCAAAAACAAAATTCTAATAATCCACACTTTTATTCCAAAATATTTAGATAAGCCAGCACAAACGCCACCAATCACTTTGTTTTCAATATCTCTAAATAATCTTTTTTTCACGCCACCCACTTCTTTCACAGAAGAGCTTGGTACAGCTATCCATAAGATTAAATAACCTAAAATATTTACACCAATCAAAAAGATCCATAAAATTCTAACCAATAAAGGTTCTAATCCAAAATAGTTCGCAATACCGCTACATACACCTCCTAATACTTTGTTATGCTCGTCGCGATACAAACGCTTTGGTCTAATATTATCCCAATGGTTATAGCTTTCATTTTCATAAGAAGCATCACTTGAATTATTCGCACTTGATTGTGCTTCAAAACCATCCTGTGCTTCAAAATCAGCTGGACGACCAATACTTTCAATAATTAAATTAATATCATCTTCGGTGATACAAACTGCCCCTTTCTTTAATCTATCTTCACATAGTTCAGCTACACGACATTCAATATCATTAATGATCTCATCTTTACCTTCTTCTTTTTCAAAATAAGAACGAAGAGTTTCTATATAATTTTTCAAATTTTCATAAGCCAATTCTTCAATTGGAAGAATGCGACCTTGGAAATTTATATTGATTACTTTTTTCATTATTCTAAATTTATTCAGCAGTATTTGCTTCGTTAACAATGGGGTTTGTTTTTGGCGCGATAATGGCTTCAACTGAAGCTGCCATCTCAGACCAAGTGGTATGTAATGCTTTGTAGGCTTTTTCTCCTTCTTCGGTCATTACAAAATATTTTCTTGGAGGGCCACTGATGCTTTCTACCCAACGATAGTTTAACAAGCCCGCATTTTTTAATCTTGTTAACAAAGGATACAATGTACCTTCTAGAATATGCAAATTGGCCGCTTTCATTTGCTCAACAATATCACTCGGATAAACCTCCCCTTGTTGAATGATGGACAATATGCAAAACTCCAAAACGCCCTTGCGCATCTGACTTTGTGTGTTTTGAATATCCATAATTTGAATTTATATCACAAAGCTAAGGAGATTTAAGGTACTATGCATCACATAGTACCAAGTTTTTTATAGTTCTATAAAATAAAAAATCCTAAAATATTGAATTACAATATTTTAGGATTTAAAATATTTTTAAAAATTATTTCTAGTAAACAACCAGCTCGTAAAAATCCTCTTCTTTAAGGTATTTATTGGCTAAATCCTGAAGTGCTTTTGGCTCTATCGTACGAACCGTTTGAATGGTATTATAGAAATAATCCTCAGTTAACCCATTTAAAATATAGGTCTTCCAACGGCCAATTATCTGAAATGGACCATCCAGGTCACCCAATAAAGAGCCCAACATATAATTCTTCACCAAGTCTAATTCGTCTTTCTCCACCAATTCTTCTCTTAAAATTTTCATCTCTTTATACACTTCATCAATGGTGGCTCTACAAACATCTTTACCAGCATCGGTACTAATCATCCATGCGCATTCCTGCATATGGTTTTGCAAATAACTATGAATACCATAAGTATATCCCTTGTCTTCTCTGATATTACTCATTAAC
This sequence comes from uncultured Chitinophagaceae bacterium, assembly GCA_937900675.1. GTDB lineage: Bacteria > Bacteroidota > Bacteroidia > Chitinophagales > Chitinophagaceae > Sediminibacterium. Next base: position 2,148 of record CALCEA010000186.1, on the reverse strand, counting down.
CTTGATCCAAAAAATCCGCCAAAAATATTATTCAAAATTTGCGCACTCGCAAAATCAGGATGATGTCTATTCGGAAAATGTCTGGCAATTCTTATAGATCCCTGAACAGAACTTGCATCATTTACTACACTGTATTTTTTTTCTTTAGCAGCAATAATAGGATGATTAAAATCAGGGATGGCTTTTGCATTCAAAGAAAGACTTCCGATATGTTTATTCAATAATTCAATTGTATTGGATGGAAATTTTCCTGCCATAAAAATCACCAACTTCCCATTCTTATAAAATTGATTATAAAAATTAACAAGGTCTTCTCTTGTCAACAAATTGAAATCTTTTTCGGTAGAGTATTTACCATATGGATGTTCTATACCAAATAAGTATTCGTCAATTAATCTATTAGCAATAAAATCTCCTTTTTTCAAATTCAATGTGAGTCTTTGAATTTGATTTTTCTGGTAGATCTCTAATTCTTTTTCTGGGAATTGCGCATCTGTGATAAGTTCACTTACTGTTGGAATAACTTTTTCAAAATGCTTACTCAAACAATGTAAAGAAATAGTAGATGTTTCGTTATAACAGCTTCTATTTAAATACGCTCCATAAAATTCAAAGGCTTCGTTAATCTCAAAAGCAGATTTTGTAGAAGTTCCATTCTTTAACAAAAAATTAGTCGCAGCTGCTACCCAATTTTTTTGCTCATAACTATTACCAGCATAAAAAACCATGTCTAACATCATCACTTCCTGAGAGCCGCCTTCAAAAGCATACACTTCCACACGATTGTCTAAATGGTAATGTTGATAAGGTTTTAAACGAATATCAAAGTCAACAGCATCTTTTATAAAGGGTGCCTTATTTCTATTTAATGCCATGATTTATGATTTGCTATAATAGTATAATGTGTTTCGATTTTGCTCCGTAAAAATAGCTTGAGCAGTAGCTTGAATAATAGCAGGTGTTACCGCTTGGTATTTCTCTAATTCAGTATTCATTAACTGAGCATCCCCTAGTAATTCATAAAATGCTAAGCTATGTGCTCTGTTCATGATACTCATATCTTCAAAACAAATGATACTCTCTGTTTTATTAATAACTTTTTGTACTTCTTTTTCTTCCAACAACTCATTAGTTAATTTAGCCACTTCATCCAATACTGCTTTTTCAGCAACAGACATACTAATCCCTTTCACCAGCTTCCCTTCAATCACTAATAAACCTGGATCGATGGTTCCAAAATGATAACAATCTATGCTAGAGAAAATTTGTTTTTTCTTAATCAACTCTTCGTATAGTCTTGCACTTGCACCACCTCCCAATACTTCTGTAATTAAATCAGTCGAATGATAGCTGGCATCAAATCTTCCTCCCATATGCCAGGTCATCATTAACATATCCATAGGAACATCGGCACGAACATCTAATGACTTATTTTTTTCTTGTCTAGGTTCAACTGGTAAATTTCTATGATAAGCTTTACCCGCTTCAATAGGTCCAAACCATTTTTCTGCCAATGCCTTTACTTGTTCTGTGGTTACATTTCCAGTAACTACTAAGATGGCATTATTAGGTCGGTAAAACTGAAAGAAAAAATCTTTCACTTCTTGCATGGTTGCTTGCTCCACATGTTCCAAAGAAGCACCAATCGTCATCCATTGATATGGATGTTGGGTATAAGCCAATTTGCGCATTTTATGCCATGCATCCCCATAAGGTTTGTTAATGTAGTGTTCTTTAAATTCTTCACAAACCACTTTGCGTTGTACTTCCAAACTCTTCTCACTAAATGCCAACGACAACATTCTATCACTTTCTAACCAAAAAGCAGTTTCAATATTCTCTGCAGGTAATTGGCAATAATAATTGGTTAAATCATTGGTTGTATAAGCATTGTTTTCACCTCCTGCTCTTTGCAATGGCTCGTCATAATCTGGTATATTCACACTACCTCCAAACATTAAGTGTTCAAATAAGTGCGCGAAGCCAGTTTTGTGGGGGTTTTCATCCTTAGATCCCACATTATATAAAACATTTACCACGGCCATTGGCGTACTGGTGTCTTGATGCACCAATACCTTTAATCCATTGTCTAATGTAAAACGATCAAATTGTATCATAGAAGGGCAAAATTAGTCAAATCATTGTATA
>CALCEA010000185.1 GCA_937900675.1 uncultured Chitinophagaceae bacterium | reverse complement strand
AGCACTTATATTCTCCTGCAATGTGGGCTATTTTCCAATTACAATGTTATTTGGGCGTAGATGAAACAATTAGAAGAAATGAACCCGATGAAGAAAGAATCAATATTCCAGCTAATCCCAAACATTATTGGAGATATAGAATGCATATTAATTTAGAAGATCTAATTTTGTCCAAATCATTTAATCAGAGTTGGAAGGAAGCCATTCAATCCAGCGGCCGTTAAAATAAATATTGTGCAATTAGATTTTTGGGAACAACAATTACCTTTTGAATATCCTTTTACTATTTCTAATGGTAGAACAAAGACACATCAGCATACGGTGATGGTGAGATTGTCTTTGGGCAATTGGTCTGGCTTTGGTGAAGCGCCTGCCATTGCATATTATCATGTGACAGTGGAATCCATGATGCAAACCTTAGAAAAGCATCAAAAGTCTATTGAAAAATTTGCATTAACCGATCCAGAAAGATTTTGGCATTTCTTACATCATTTATTACCTAATGATCCATTCTTGGTTTGTGCATTAGATATGGCTGCTTGGGATTTATGGGGTCAAATGAAAAAAATGTCTGTTCATGATTTATGGAATAGTGCATGGAATGAAACCACGCCAACACCTATTTGTGATTATACCTTAGGAATTGATCCAATAGAGATGATGGTACAGAAAATGAAAGATCATCCTTGGCCCATATATAAGGTGAAAGTAGGAACGGATTATGATATTGAAATGATCACTGCATTAAGACAGCATACGGATAAGCCATTAAGAGTAGACGCTAATGCAGGTTGGACAACAGAAGAAGCTTTGGTAAAAATACCTGCACTAGCAGATTTAGGTGTTGAATTGGTGGAACAACCTTTGGCAAAAGAAAATTGGGAGGGGATGGAGCAATTGAAAAAACAATCCAGTCTTCCATTATTTGCAGATGAGAGCTGTGTTTTTGAATCTGATGTGGCAAAATGTGCGAATTATTTTCATGGTATCAATATTAAATTGACTAAATGTAGTGGTTTGACTCCTGCATTAAGAATGATCAAAGAAGCCAAGTCTTTGGGATTAAAAGTAATGATGGGCAGTATGAATGAATCAGTGATTGGTTCTGCAGCTATTGCACAATTTTTACCTCAATTAGATTTTGTAGATATGGATGGCCCATTATTGATGACAGAATTAAATGGTAGAGGATTAGATTTTTCCTTTAATCAACACAATGGATGCATTGCACCATTGAATGCACCTGGTTTGGGTGTGCAATATCAAGTTCCTTTTAAGAAATAACCCATGACACCAGAAAGATCCGAGAAATTATTAAAAGTATTAAGCAAGCGTCAAGCAAATTTGACAGTGGTATTGGAGAATGTGCAAGATCCACACAATGCTTCTGCTGTAATGAGAACCTGTGATGCTGTAGGTATTCAAGAAGTATATATTTTAACGACAAAAATCCCTAGACATAAAAAATGGGGATATAGAAGTAGTAGTAGTGCTTTAAAATGGTTAACCATTCATGAGTTTGATAATTTGGAAGAATGTGTTGCTGCTTTAAGAAAAAAATTCTCCAAAATTTTAACCACGCATTTATCCAGCGATGCGGTGAGTTTGCATGATATTAATTTTACTGAATCTATTGCCTTGGTATTTGGCAATGAACATGCTGGTGTAACGGAAGAATTCAGGGCATTGGCAGATGGTAATTTTATTATACCTCAAATGGGTATTATTCAAAGTTTGAATATTTCAGTTGCATGCGCGGTAAGTATCTATGAAGCTATGCGTCAGAAAATGAATGCAGGGCATTACGATAAAGCAAGTCTTCCACAAGCGCAAATGGATGCGCTCTTAACACAATGGGGCTTTGAAACAGAAGAGCCAGAAGTGTATAAGGTTTTTAAAGAAAAGCGTAAGTAAATTACATCTGCTCTGGAACATCAATTCCTAATGCACGCATCGCTTTACTCAATGTAGCTGCTGTTAATACCGCTAAATGAATTCTCAATTGCTTTTTGTCTTCAGATTCTGCATTATTAATGGAATGTTCTGAATAGAAACTATTGAACAATTTTGCTAATTCAAAAGCATAGATAGCTAATTTAGAAGGGTCTAAATTTTCTGCAGCTTCATTGATGGTATTGGGGAAATTAGACAATTCAATAATCAATGCTTTCTCTAAAGGAAGTAATGGGGTAGGCTGAACATTGGTTTGCGTACCCGTTTTTCTTAAGATACTTTTAATTCTAGCATGTGTATACTGAATAAAAGGACCAGTGAATCCATGGAAATCGATACTTTCTTCTGGATTAAAAATCATTTTCTTTTTAGGATCCACTCTTAATAAGAAAAACTTTAAAGCGCCTAATCCAATTGTATTGTATAAACTAGTTAATTGCTCTGGCGTAAAATCTGCTACTTTGCCTAATGATTCTGTTTTCTCTTTAGATATTTGAATCATTTCTGCTACTAAATCATCTGCATCTACCACAGTGCCTTCACGGCTTTTCATTTTACCAGTAGGTAATTCTACCATGCCATAACTTAAATGATAAATACCATCTGCAGCAGGTAGGCCTAATTTTTGACAAATTAATTTCAATACCTTGAAGTGATAGTTTTGTTCGTCACCCACAACATAGATACTCGCATCGGTATTGAATTCTTTTTGCTTTACTTCAGCAAGGCCAATATCTTGAGTTATATAAACAGAAGTGCCATCTTTTCTTCTTACAATCTTTTCGTCTAATCCATCTGCAGTTAAATCAATCCAAACAGAACTATCTTCTTTTTGATAAAATACTTTTTTCTCTAATCCTTTCTCCACTAATTCTTTTCCTAACAAATAAGTATTACTCTCATAATAGGTTTTGTAAAAATCAGATCCAATTTTTTTATAGGTCTCATCAAATCCTTCATACACCCATGCATTCATTCTTTTCCATAAATCCATTGTAGCAGCATCACCTTGTTCCCATTTCAATAACATTTCTTGTGCAGCTTTTTGAATAGGGGCTTCTTTCTCTGCTTCTTCCTTACTCATGCCTTTTGCAACCAATGCTTCTACTTCTGCTTTATAGGCATCATTGTATTTTACATAATAGTCACCTACAAAATGATCTCCTTTTTGTTTTGTATCTGCAGGAGTGGCGCCATTGGCAAATAATTGCCAAGCGATCATACTTTTACAAATATGAATACCTCTATCATTTACTATACATGTTTTCACCACATCGTTTCCTTGTAAGGATAGAATTTCTGCAATACTCCATCCTAAAAAATTATTTCTAAGGTGTCCAAGATGCAATGGCTTATTGGTATTAGGGGAGGAGTACTCCACCATAATTTTCTTAGGGTTAGCAATCTTTGGAACTAAATTATCGGTATTTAAACCTTTTATGAATTCAATCCAGTAATCATTGCTGATAGAAATATTTAAAAATCCTTTTACAATATTAAAGTCAGTAACCAAATTGGGGATAGCAGCTTTTATGGCATTGCCTAATTCGTTTCCTAATGCATCTGGTGATTTGCCTAATTGCTTTACAAAAGCAAAAAGAACAATGGTATAGTCTCCTTCAAATTCTGGTTTAGTAGCATTTACTAATACTTGTTCGGAACTAATAGTAATGCCATATAAACTATTAATACAATTTGCAGTGGTCTGCTTAATATTCGTTATCAAATTCATAAAAAAAGGTTACCGACTGCAAAAGTAATTAATTAAGATTACCTTTGACACATCCATGTTGAAACTACACGATTTTATTAGCAAGCTCATTCTTGATCTAATTGATTGGGTGTATCCCATTTTCAAGAAATTCATGCCTTTACAAACCTTTCGTTATGCCGCTTGTGGTGGCGCCAATACGGTTTTAGATATCTTGTTATTCTTTGTTTCCTATAATTATATATTACACAAAACCCCACAGCATATTGGATGGTTGACTATTAGCCCCCATATTGCTTCATTTATGATTAGTTTTTGTGTGACTTTCCCTATTGGTTTTTACTTAAGTAGGTATGTGGTCTTTCAGGAAACATCGGTTACAAAGACCAAGCAACTATTCAAATATTTCTTTGTGGTGCTGGGCTGTATACTGCTGAACTATATCTTTTTAAAGTTATTTGTTGACTATTTTGGATGGTTTGCAACTCCGGCAAAGATTGTGACGACCTTCTTTGTAGTTATTTTCAGCTATACCAGTCAGAAGAATTTTACCTTTAAAGGCAGTCCCCAATCCCTTTAATCTGCCATTTTCGGACCCATTTATAGGCGGAAGTCTGTCAATTATGACAATATTTCACCCCTTTTAGCCCTTTGGCATTATGGCATAAAGATTGCTTCTTAGATGGTAATTAATCATTGAAAATCAATCATTATGGGAAAAATAATCGGAATAGACTTAGGTACTACAAATAGTTGTGTATCGGTAATGGAAGGTGGTGAGCCTGTTGTAATCGCTAATGACGAGGGAAGAAGAACTACCCCTTCGGTAGTGGCTTTCTTAAAAAATGGCGAGCGTAAAGTAGGTGATCCTGCAAAAAGACAAGCTATTACCAATCCGCAAAATACTATTTCTAGTGTGAAGCGTTTTATGGGTCGTCGTTTTAACGAGGTAACTAGTGAGTTAAGTTTAGCAAGTTATAAAGTGGTGCAAGGTGATAACGATACAGTACGTGTTCAAATCGAAGACCGCGTGTATACACCACAAGAAATTTCTGCGATGGTACTTCAAAAAATGAAGAAGACTGCAGAAGATTATTTAGGCGCTGAAGTAACAGAAGCAGTTATTACTGTTCCTGCATATTTCAACGATGCACAAAGACAAGCAACCAAAGAAGCAGGTGAAATTGCTGGTTTAAATGTTCGTAGAATTGTGAACGAACCTACAGCAGCAGCATTGGCTTATGGTTTAGATAAAAAGAATGTAGAGCAAAAGATTGCTGTATTCGACTTAGGTGGTGGTACTTTTGATATTTCTATCTTGGATTTAGGAGATGGTGTATTTGAAGTAAAATCTACTAACGGTGATACACATTTAGGTGGTGATGATTTCGATAAAGTAATCATGGACTACTTAGCAGACGAATTTAAAAATCAAGAAGCAATTGATTTAAGAAAAGATCCAATGGCTTTACAAAGATTAAAAGAAGCTGCTGAGAAAGCGAAAGTAGAATTGAGTTCTTCTTCAGAAACAGAAATCAACTTACCTTATATCACAGCAGTGGACGGTGTTCCAAAGCACTTAGTGTTAAAGTTAACAAGAGCTAAATTTGAATCTTTAGCAGATAAATTATTCGAGCGTTGCTTGAAGCCTTGTGAAGCTGCATTAAAAGATGCTGGTTACACTACCTCTCAAATTGATGAAGTAATCTTAGTAGGTGGTTCTTCAAGAATTCCTAAAGTGCAAGAAATAGTTGAGAAGTTCTTTGGTAAAAAACCAAACCGTTCAGTAAACCCAGATGAGGTGGTTGCTATTGGTGCAGGTATCCAAGGTGCGGTATTAACTGGTGATGTGAAAGATGTATTGTTATTAGATGTTACTCCATTAAACTTAGGTATCGAAACTATGGGTGGAGTAATGACAACAATGATTGCTTCTAACACAACTATCCCTACAAAGAAAACAGAAGTGTATTCAACAGCTAGCGATAATCAACCAGGTGTACAAATTCATGTATTACAAGGTGAGCGTCCAATGGCGAATCAAAATAAGAGTTTAGGTATGTTTAACTTGGATGGTATTCCACCAGCTCCAAGAGGTGTACCTCAAATTGAAGTAACTTTTGATATTGACGCGAACGGTATCTTAAATGTAAGCGCAAAGGATAAGGGTACAGGTAAAGAACAAAAAATTAGAATCGAAGCGGGTAGTGGTTTAAGCAAGGAAGAAATTGAAAAAATGAAAGCCGAAGCTAAAGCCAACGAAGCATCTGATAAATTAGAGAAAGAAAGAGTAGAGAAATTGAACCAAGCAGATAGCATGATTTTCCAAACGGAGAAGCAATTGAAGGAGTTTGGTGATAAGATCCCTGCAGACAAGAAAGCTCCAATTGAGACAGCTTTGGCTAGCTTGAAAGAAGCTCATCAGTCTCAGGACACTGCAAAAGTGGACGCTGCTTTAGAAGCAATGAACACTGCTTGGACTGCTGCAAGTGAAGATATCTACAAAGCACAACAAGCTGGTGCTGCAGAAGGAGCTGCTCCAGGAGCTGATGCAGGTCAAAATGGTGGTGCTTCAAACGACACTGTAGAAGACGCACAGTTTGAAGAAGTGAAGTAATTATAGCAAAAAATAATAGGTTATTTAGGAAAAGCCTCTCGGAAACGAGGGGCTTTTTTATGTTATTTAGTGAATTATGGAGGTTTTATTTATTGGTTATTAATGTTTTATATGATTTAACGTGTATCATATATTTAAATTTTTAATATAGTACAAATTCGAAGAATAAAATCTATGATTTTTATTATTAATACAATATCTTCGAAGACTAACTCCATTTTTAATTTCATATAG
>CALCEA010000184.1 GCA_937900675.1 uncultured Chitinophagaceae bacterium | reverse complement strand
GTCTGCAATTAATATTTTGATAGGGCTGCCTTCCATGATGCTACAAATTTAATCTTTATAAGAGACAATTAGAGGGTTGTCTTATATTATTAAATTGTTAACTCGGCATGCTTTGTAATATATGTTTGATATAGGGATTGTGTTGTTTTTCCCTTCCTAGGCTTGTAGCAGGTCCATGTCCAGAGTGTATGATCAAATCGTCTTTTAATGGTATAATTTCTTTGCGGATACTATGTATAAGGTCGGAGGGGTTGCAGCCTGGCAAATCTGTTCTACCGACACCATCCATGAATATTAGATCACCACCAATAATGAAGTTTTGTTTTTCATGATAAAAGCAAAGACTGCCAGGTGAATGTCCTGGAGTGTACAAGCAGGTAAATTCATCTTTACCAAATTGAATCAGTTCGTTTTGTTGCAGATATTTAACGGGTCCTTTATAAGCCTCCGCAACCACGCCCCATTTAGCGCTGGCTTCTGGAAGTCTATCAATCACTACTTGCTCGTTGGTGTGAAAATGGGCAGTTAGGCCATAGGTTTCACTTACAAAATTATTTCCAAAAACATGATCTAGATGACAATGCGTATTTAATAGTAAGGTGGGAGTTAATTGATTGTCTTCTAAAAAACTAGTAAACTGCTTGTATTCAACTCTGGTATACATTCCTGGATCTATGATGATCGCTTTTTTTTGCTCATTGTATAAAATATAAGTGTTTTCTTGAAAAGCGTTAAAGCAAAAAGAATGTATATGAATCATGTTAAAGGCTTTAATGCAAAAATACAATCAATTTGATGAATGGTAAGTTTTATCAGCTTTAAAAATGATACTATTCTTTACCTTTGCGAAATGAAAACGACCCTGTGCAGAATTTTTGTGTTTTTATTTGTTTTAATGATTTTAAGTATTCCCAATTTTGCTCAAGATGGAATATTAAAAGGTAGGGTTGCGGACCATCAGAGTGAAGAAGCTTTGCCCTATGTTTCAGTATCTTTTGTAAAAGCAAAAAGAGGTGTTTTAACTGATTCTGCTGGTTTTTTTAATATTCCATTTTCATTTTATGGTAAAGAAGACAGTTTGTTAATTCAAAGTGTTGGTTATAATCCTTTATATATACCACTTACAAAATTAACCAGTAACAATTTAGGCATTGTGCATTTATTTGTTCAAGCTTCCAAACAAGAAGCGGTTGTGAAATCAAAATATAATCGAGCACTCTGGTTTTGGAAAAAAATCATGTCAAAAAAATACAAAAACAATCCTGCCAACTTCACTAACTATAGTTATGAAGTGTACAATAAAATGGAAGTGGATTTGAATAATGTACAAAAAGATAAATTGGCGAAAAGCAATTTGATTAAACCATTGGAATTTGTTTTTGATTTTATAGATACAGCTGAAAATCATAAAGCATTCTTACCTGTTTATATTACAGAGACCATTTCTAACTACTATCATCAGAATGATCCACGCAAGGTTTTGGAAGTGATTAAAAAAACCAGAACTAATGGATTAGAGAATGAATCTATTATAAAAGAATTAGGAGGTACTTATCAGAATATCAATGTGTATAAGAATGTGGTTCCAGTATTTAATAAAGAGTTTATTAGCCCTTTACATACTAATGCCGATGCTTACTATAATTTTAAATTAGCGGATACGGCTTATTTGAATGGTAAAAGATTGGTGCATTTATTATTTAAGCCAAAAGGAATTAATGAATTAACTTTTGAAGGGGATTGTTGGGTGAATGATTCCAGTTTTGCTATTCAAAAAATTACTTTAAGACCTTCCACATTTGCAGACATCAATTTCTTGGAAGCATTGACCATGATTCAAGAATTCAAATTAGTGAACGATACCACTTGGTTTTTAGCAAAAGATAGATTTGTTGCAGATTTTAGTCCGAAAAAAGGTGGATTGGGTATTAAAGGAAGAAAGACTACAACATATAAAAATATTAATATCAATGACACCACTATTGCTGCAAGATTAGATGAAATAGAGCGTTCACCCAAGGTGGAATTGCTAGATAAATCTTCATCCAATAATGAGGCAGAATGGCAAGCCTTAAGACATGAACCTTTAGGAAAAACTGAAAAAGCGGTTTATGCTGTTCTAGATACATTAAATAAAAACAAAACATTTTTATTGTACAAAGATGCTGCAGAGTTTTTAGTCAAAGGGATTAAAGAAGTGGGTAATTATACTTTTGGACCTTGGTTTAATGTATTGAGTGGTAATAAATGGGAAGGCACAAGGATTAGATTGGATCTGGCCACTAATCTTGGTTTTAGTAAAAAATGGAATTTTTACGGATATGGTGCTTATGGTTTTTTAGATCAAAAAGCAAAAGGAAAATTAGGGGCTACTTATAGATTTAAGAAAAGTCCATTGATGTATTTGCAATGGGAGCATAAATCGGATTTGGAATTTGGTCAAGAATATTTTGATCAAATTAATAATGACAACCTATTTGGTACTTTATTAAGAAGACCTAATATTCCATTTAGATTTCAGGAATTGCAACAAACTCAGTTTAAGTTCTTTCATGAAAATAATAAGGGTTTTCAATTCACTTGGGCATTTGCTGACAAGCAGTATAATCCATTATTAAACCTCCCTAAGATTTTAGAAAACGGAAGTATAGCACCAATGCACGCAGTAGAAGCATCTTTCGGTGTTCGATTTGCTTATCAAGAAAGATATTTAGAAAGTAATTTTTCTAGATTTGGTTTCGGGAGTGTCTATCCAGTGGTTGAGTTAAAATTTGCCCAATCCTATAAAGGTGTTTTAAATAGTGGAGCAGATTACCAGAAATTGAATTTTACATTAAATGACGAATTACCTATTACTCCCTATGGAAATATTGTGTATTCGATTTATGCAGGTAAAACATGGGGTAGGGCTGCTTATTCCTTCTTGGATATTATGCCCGGAAACGAAATGATGTATTATAACAAATATGCTTTTAATTTGATGAGAAGATATGAGTTTGTAAGTGATGGTTATATAGGAATGAATCTTGAACATAAATTAGGAAAGGGTATTTTAAAATATATTCCTTTAGTTAAAAAAACAAAATGGAGACAGTTCTGGAATGCTAAAGCGGTTATTGGCGAACTTTCTAATGAGAATAAGGAGTATAACTTTATTGGAAATCATCCATTCAATTCTCTTGCTTCAAAACCTTATTACGAGATTGGTACTGGAATTGAAAACATTGCTAGATTTTTCAGAGTTGATTTTGTTTGGAGAGTAAAGGACGAGCAAGTAAAGACGGCAACCGCGTCTAGTTTTGGCATCTTTGGAAGTTTTCGTGTAAGCTTATAAGTACTTACAAATATTTTTTACCATATTGGGTCCTTCATAAATAAATCCTGACCAAACCTGCACCAGTTCTGCACCAGAATCTAATTTAGATTGAGCATCTGCACCTGTCAAAATACCACCACTTGCTATAATGGGTATGCGCCCGTTAATGCCTTTGTGTAAATAACGAAGTACTTCATTGGATTTATGTAAAAGAGGTTGACCACTTAATCCACCTGCTCCTATTTTTTCTGCCTTTACTTGATTGGCTTGATTTAATAAAGTTCTATCTAATGTGGTATTACTAGAAACCAAACCATCTATTTTAACTTCTTGTGTTAATGCGATAATATCATCCAGCGCACTTAATTCCAAATCAGGAGCAATTTTTAATAAGATGGGTTTATTGTTTTTATTTAAACCTTGTAATTCAGAAAATATTTTTCTTAAAGCTTCTTTTTCTTGCAATGCTCTTAGTCCTGGCGTGTTAGGGGAACTTACATTTACCACAAAATAATCGACCACTTCTTCTAGTCCTTTAAAATTGATGCAATAGTCTTTCCATGCATCTTCATTTTCTGTGATTTTATTTTTTCCAATATTGCCACCAATAATAATGGGAGCTTGCTCTTTTGATTTTCTATCTTTTAATCTAGCTGCGATTTTTTCTACGCCATCGTTGTTAAAACCCATTCTATTGATCAAGGCTTTTTGATCGGGTAATCTAAATAATCTTGGAGCTGGATTGCCTGCTTGTGGTAAAGGCGTCACTGTGCCAATTTCAATAAATCCAAATCCCAATAAAGCCAATACATCTAAATGTTCTGCATTTTTATCAAAACCTGCACCTAAGCCTACTGGATTGGGAAAATCCAAACCGAATACTGTTTTTTTCAAACGAGTAGGTTGGTATTGGAATTGATGGGCGATCCAATTTTTCATAAAAGGCAGGCTTGAAGCAGCGTGAAGGCCCTTCATGGAAATACGATGTGCCGTTTCAGGAGGGAACAAAAACAGGGTATTCTTGACAATGGGATAAATCATGCCTCAAATTTACAATGAAATATTTAGTTGCATAAACAACCTTTTAAAAAAATGACTACTTTTAGGGTAGAATCGAGTGATTATTAAAAACTATTTTATGCAAGAAGCTTATATCGTAGCGGGGTTTAGAACAGCCATTACCAAGAGTAAGAAAGGTGGATTTAGATTTATGCGTTCTGATGAATTAGCGATTGAAGTGATTAAAGGTTTGATGAAAACACTTCCTATGTTAGATCACAAATTAGTAGATGATGTGATTGTGGGAAATGCGGTGCCAGAAGCAGAACAGGGTTTGCAATTTGGAAGAATGATTTCTGCAAAAGCACTAGGTATTGAAGTTCCAGGTATCACCATAAATAGATATTGCGCAAGTGGTTTGGAAAGTATTGCAATGGCCACTGCAAAGATTAGAACAGGTATGGCAGATTGTATTATTGCTGGTGGAACAGAATCCATGAGCATGGTGCCTACAGCAGGCTGGAAGACAGTGCCAGCTTACTCTATAGCAGAGCAGGATCCTGATTATTATTTATCCATGGGCTTAACTGCAGAAGCTGTTGCAAACGAATTTAATATTAGTAGAGAAGATCAAGATGCTTTTGCATTGGCTTCACATCAAAAAGCAAAAGCAGCAATTGATAATGGTTATTTCAAAAAAGGGATCTTGCCTATTGAAGTGCAAGAAAATTATATCAACGAAAAAAATAAAAAAGCGACTCGTTCTTATATAGTAGACACAGATGAGGGTGTTAGAGCAGATACTACTTTAGAAGCTTTGGCAAAATTAAAACCTGCATTTGCATTGAAGGGTTCTGTTACTGCGGGGAACTCTTCTCAAACTTCTGATGGAGCAAGTTTTGTAATGGTGATGAGTGAATCATTAATGAAATCTCTGGGTTTACAACCTATTGGAAGATTGGTGAATTGTGCGAGTGCTGGTGTTCATCCAAGAATTATGGGAATAGGTCCAGTGGAAGCTGTACCTAAGGTATTGAAGCAGGCGGGTATGAGTTTAGACCAAATTGACCTTTTTGAACTCAATGAGGCATTTGCTTCTCAGTCTTTAGCAGTCATTAGAGCTTTACAATTAGACCCTCAAAAAGTAAATATTAATGGGGGTGCCATTGCACTTGGGCATCCATTGGGATGTACCGGCTCTAAACTTACTGTACAGATAATCAATGACTTAGAGAGATTAAACAAAAAATATGGCATTGTCACTGCCTGCGTTGGTGGAGGTCAGGGTATTGCCGGAATCATCGAAAGATTATAAATCTTTGTCACTGGTCATTTTTCCTACTTTTTTGACCAAAAATTAAGTAGCTTAGATACTCATATTTTTTAATAAGTAAATAAGCTATGCACATGCGTATTATTCTATTAGGTACCATTTTGGCGACTTCCCTTTTGAACACTGGAGTAGTCAATGCTCAAAAGTCTAAAAAATCTTCTACTCAAGTTTCTGTAGTAGAGAAAGTAGACATCAACAAAGCCTTCAAAAATTGGAAGCCAAGAAATATTGGCCCAGCATCTATGAGTGGTCGTGTTACTACAATTGATGTAGAAGTGAATAGTCCTAACAATATTTGGATTGGTGCCGCTTCAGGGGGTGTTTGGAAAACCAATAATAGTGGTGTTAGTTGGACACCTGTTTTTGAGGAACAACCCATTATGAATATTGGTGCATTAGCTATTCAACAATCTAATCCAAGTGTGGTTTGGGTAGGTACTGGAGAAGGTAATCCAAGAAACTCTATTAGTATTGGTGAAGGTATGTACAAGACATTGGATGCAGGTAGAACATGGAAGCGCGTTGGCTTAGAGCAAACTAGAAATATTCATCGTGTTATTATTGATCCAACGAATCCTAACACCGTATATGCTGGTGCAATAGGTAATCCTTATGGACAAAGTAAAAATAGAGGTGTTTACAAAACAACAGATGGCGGTGAAACTTGGAATCAAATCTTATACACCAATGACACTTCTGGTCCTGGTGATATGATCATGGATCCAACGAATCCAAATAAATTATTTGTTGCTATGTGGCATCATTATAGAAATCCATACCATTTAGAAAGTGGCGGAAAAGGAAGTGGATTATATATGACCATTGATGGTGGTAAGAATTTTATCAAATTAGGAAAAGAGCATGGATTGCCTGATGGTAATTTAGGTAGAGTGGGTATTGCTATTAGCAGATCTAATCCTAATAGAGTGTATGCATTGATTGAATCTTCAAAGAGTGGTTTATATAAAAGTGATGATGGTGGTTACTCATGGAAATTAGTGAATGGTCAAAAATCTATTGTTGACAATCGACCATTTTATTTCCAAGATATTATTTGTGATCCTTTGAATGAAAATACTTTATGGTATATCAGCCAAACAGTTCAAAAAAGTATTGATGGTGGTAAGAGTTTTGAAACCATTATTCCATACAGTGGTATCCATCCAGATCACCATGCATTTTGGATTCACCCAACCGATAACAAATTTATCGTAGATGGAAATGACGGCGGTATTGGAATCACACGTGATGGTGGTAAGACTTGGATGTTTGATGAGAAAATTCCAGTAGGACAATTTTATCATATTAATGTAGACAATGAAATTCCTTATCATGTAATGGGCGGTATGCAAGACAATGGTTCTTGGAGAGGGCCAGCTTATACTACCACACAAGGCGGTATTAGAAATTTTGATTGGGACAATTTATGGGGTGGTGATGGATTTGATGTAATGCCAGATCCAGAAGATGCAAATTGGGTATATGCAATGAGTCAAGGTGGTTCAGTAGGAAGATACAATACTCAAACTGGTGAATCTTCTTTCATCAAACCTCCGGCACCAGATGCAAAAACTTTATTGCGTTTTAACTGGAATGCTGCTATTGCACAAGATCCATTTGATAAAAAAACTATTTATTTTGGTTCTCAGTTTTTACATAAGAGTACCAATAAAGGTGCTGGATGGAAAATTATTTCACCAGACCTAACTACTAATGATAGTCTTAAGATTGATCAAACCAATAATGGTGGATTAAGTATTGACATCACAGGTGCGGAAAATCATTGTACGATTATTTGTATTGCACCAAGCGCTGTACAAAAAGACTTGATTTATATTGGCACAGATGATGGTAAGGTACAGGTTACTTCAAATGGCGGAACAACATGGACAGATTTAACTGCAAATATTGTTGGTTTACCTAAGGGAGCATGGATTCCTCAAATCAGAACTTCTAGTTACAATGCTAACGAAGTATTTGTAGTAGCTAATAATTATAGACAAGGTGATTTTGCTCCTTATATTTTTAGATCTACTGATGGCGGAAAGACTTGGACAAATATGGTAGATACTAAGAAAGTAACTGGATATGCATTAACTGTTTTACAAGACCCAGTAGAGCCCAATTTAATTTTTGTAGGAACAGAGCAAGGTTTTTATGTGAGTTTAGATAATGGAGTGAGTTACCAACAATGGAAAAATGGTTATCCTTCAGTATCTACTTATGACTTTGCTATTCAAGATAGAGAAGCAGATTTAGCGATTGCTACATTTGGTAGAAGCTTATGGGTATTAGATGATATCAGACCATTAAGAAAATTAGCTGCTACAAAAGGAGAGCAAAATAAATTCTTTGTGAGTGTGCCAAATGCAGTACATAATTTATCTTATAAAAATTCTCCTTACGAGTGGAGTACTTGGGGAATGTGGGATGCGCCAAATAAACCAACAGGCTTACCTATTTCAGTGAATGTAACTGATAGCACTAAAAAAGTAAAAGTTCAAATTAAGGATATGAAGGATCAAGTAATTCGTAATCTTAGTTTTAAAGTAGATTCTGGATTGAATAGAAATTACTGGGGCTTTGAACAAAAAGGAAAGCGCGCTGCTGGTGCACCAAAAACTGGTGGAGGTGGTAGAAGATTTTTCGATGAGGAAGCTGAAGCTTCATCTACGAATGATGATGAAAAAGAATTTACAGGTAGAGAAGTGGTAGCCGGTAAATATAAAATAGTAGTAACTGCTGGTGCTAATACAGATTCTGTTTGGGTAGAAGTAAAAGACGATCCAAGAGTAAAAAATAGAACTGAATTATTATTAGCGCAAGATGCTGCTTTAGAAAAATTACAACCAGTTAATGATAAATACAATGCTGCCTTGGATTTAATTCAAGATGCTGAAACAGTTTTAGCTGCTTTAAAATCAGAGTGGAAGGATAAAAAAGATAAAGGCATTGATACTTTAAATAAAACACATAAAGTGATTTCAGATAAAGTAAAAGGCCTAAGAGAGTACATGATGGGTAAGAAGCAAGAAAAACAAGGATATGGTACAGTGCCAGTAATTACTCCAATTGGCGTTATCAGAAATGCAAGCATGTTGATTATGGGTAAGAACACTGTTCCAGGTGAGCAAGAAGATGCCGCAATTGCTGCTGCAGTTGTTGCAGCTGATGGTGTTGCTGCTAAAGTTAATGCCTTCTTTGAAAAAGATTGGGCTGATTTTAGAAAATTAGTAGAAGCTACACCTATAAAGAAATTTAAAGAAGTAGAAGTAATTAAATAAGTAGAAAAAGTGAGTCTCTTCGGAGGCTCATTTTGTTAAAACCAAAGTATATGAAAAAAACGATTGCTATTGTCTTACTATTGGTTGCAGCAAATGCAACTTTGGTGAGTGCACAAAAGAAAAAGACTGCAGTGACAACGCAGACTGCAAGTATTGCACAGGATCCAATTATTAAAGCACAAAATTTTAGATTGATTGGGCCATTTAGAGGTGGTAGAGCCGCAGCAGCTGTTGGTTCTTATTCTGAGCCTAATACATTCTTTATGGGTTCTACTGGTGGTGGTGTTTGGAAATCTACTGACGCTGGTGCTAATTGGAAAAATATATCTGATGGCCAATTTGGGGGAACCATTGGTTCTATTGCTATTGCCCCATCTAATGAATCTATTATGTATGTAGGCGAAGGAGAGAATACTATGCGCGGTAATGTAAGCGAAGGCTTAGAAGGTGCGTGGAAGTCTACAGATGAAGGTAAAACATGGAAGAATATTGGTTTAAAAGAAGGTCGTCATATTGTGCGCATGATTGTGCATCCTAAAAATCCAGATATTGTTTGGGCTGCAGTGATGGGTCATTTATTTGGACCTAATGAAAATAGAGGTGTTTATAAAAGCACTGATGGTGGAACTACATGGAAGAAAGTTTTATATGTAAATCCTCAAACTGGTGCGAGTGACTTAATTATAGATCCAAGCAATCCAGATGTTTTGTACGCAGGTACATGGCAATTAATTAGAACTCCGTATAGTTTAGAGAGTGGTGGTGAAGGTTCTGGTATGTATAAAAGTACAGATGGCGGAGAAACTTGGACTAATATTAAAACTGCAAAAGGATTACCAAAAGGTGTATGGGGTATTGTAGGTATTGGTATTGCAAAATCTAATACTGATAAACTATATGCACTAATCGAAAATAAAGACGGTGGATTATATATGTCTGATGATGCAGGTAAGTCTTGGGAATTAGTTTGTAGTGATAATAATATTCGCCAAAGAGCTTGGTACTACACAAAAGTTTTTGTGGATCCAATGGATGAAAATAAAGTGTACTGTCCAAATGTAAACTTTATGGTTTCAACAGATGGCGGTAGAAATTTTAAATCAGTTCCAACTCCTCATGGAGATCATCATGATTTATGGATTGATCCAAAAAATCCAAAGCGTATGATTGTTTCTGATGATGGTGGTGCACAAGTTAGTTTGGATGGTGCAAAAAGCTGGAGCACTGTAATGAATCAACCAACAGTTCAAGTATACCGTTTAAGCACAGACAATAGTTTCCCGTATAGAGTTTTAGCGGCGCAACAGGATAATTCTGCTTTCAGAATTAAATCAAGCACTTATGGTTCTTTTATTGGAGAGGCTGATTTTGAAGTAACTGCTGGAGGAGAGAGTGGATATATTGTTGCAGATCCAACCAATCCAGATATTGTTTATGGAGGATCTTATGGTGGTTTAATCACTAGATTCGATCACAAGACTGGAGAGAATAGAGTAATTAATGTATGGCCGGACAATCCAATGGGTGCTGGTGCAGAAGCAATGAAATACCGTTTCCAATGGAACCATCCAATTTTCTTCTCGCCGCATAATCCTAAAAAATTATATACAGCGGGTAATCATTTATTCTCTACTGAAAATGAAGGTGCAAGTTGGACAAAACTTTCTCCAGATTTAACGACGGATGATAAAACCAAACAAAAAAGTTCTGGTGGTCCAATTACGCAAGACAATACCAGTGTAGAATACTATTGTACTATTTTCACTGCAGCTGAATCTCCATTAGAAAAAGATTTATTATGGACAGGTAGTGACGATGGTGTAATTAGTGTGAGTAAGGATGGCGGTGCTAATTGGAAGAATGTAACTCCAAAAGACGCTCCAAAATGGATGATGTGGAATAGAGTAGAAGTGGATCCATTAAGAAAAGGAACTGCTTATTTTGCAGGTACTAGATATAAGTTAGACGATTTTGCTCCATATATCTACAAAACATCTGACTATGGTGAAACATGGGAGAAAATAACGAATGGTATTGATCCAATGCATTTCACTAGAGCAATTGTGGCTAGTACTAAGAAAGCAGGTGTTTTATTTGCAGGAACCGAGTATGGATTATATGTATCTATGAATGATGGTAAATCTTGGGAACCATTCCAATTAAATCTACCTGTAACACCAATTACAGATTTATTGATTCGTGATAATAATTTAATCGTAGGTACACAAGGTAGAAGCTTGTATATTTTTGATGATTTGAGTTTAATTGAACAATTCCAATCTGCTACTGGCAATAAGGTATTCCCAGTAGCCAATACTTATAGAGTACCTCCACAAATGGGCGGTAGAAGAAGAAGAGCTGCTGCAAGTATTCCAGCGAATGTTGGTTTAAACCCATTAAAAGGTGCAGTTGTTAAATACTATATAGCTAATACAAATGATAGTACTAAAGTGGAAATATCCATCTTAGATGATCAAAATAAAGTCATCAGAACTTATAGTTCTAAAGACAAAGAAGGTCCCTCAACAGATCAAGGATTCAATCAATTCGCATGGAATTTATACCATAAAGAAATTGAGCAACCTGAAGCTGGTTTAATTTTATGGAATGGTTCTACTAGTCCAGTATTGGCAGCTCCAGGTAAGTACACTGCTAAAGTAACTATAGATAAAGATGTTGTTTCTTATCCTTTTGAAATTCTTGCAGACCCTAACTACAAAGTTTCTAATGCAGATTTAAAAGCACAAGAACAATTCTTATTAGAAGTTGCAGGTAGCTTCAGTGAAATCATGAAGACTTTAAAAGGAGCAAAAGAAATCAAATCACAAATTGCTGCTGTTCAAAAGAAAACAAAGGATTCAAGTTTTCAAGCTAGTGCAAAAGCCGTCATTGAATCTCTAACTAAAATAGAAGAAGCATTACACCAAACAAAGGCTAAGAGTGGTCAGGATGTATTGAACTTCCCGATTCGTTTAGATGATAAGATTGCTGGTGTATTTGAATCAGCGGCTTCTGGATATGTTGCTCCAACCAAGCAAGTAAAAGAAACCTATTTGGAGTTAAAACAACAAGTAGATGAGCAGTTGAAAAAATACGAGACCATTAAGAAAGAAAGTGTAAAAGCTTTAAATGATAAAGTTCATCAATTGGCAATTCCAATGATAGGCAACTAAGAATTCTATCAACTGAAACAAAAAGGCCCCGAATCTTCGGGGCCTTTTTTATAATCGTTTCACCTATTCGAAATCTTTATAGAGTAAATACTTTTTTCTAATTTTTTTAAATGCAATTAATCCTGGTTGCCAACTAGATCTAATTTCTTCTACCGATTTATCTGCTTTTAATTGTTCCATTAAATTGGCATTACCAGCTAGCTTATTGAAAAAGAAATCCTTTGCTAAGCCTGATTTTGGTTGAATGAAAAAACTATCTTTTTGAGGAAATGCGGCGTAAATTTCTTTAATCAAAGCTAGGTCAATTTGGTTTTTAGGGGCTTGTTGATTACTTAGATCCCAGCCATAGCAAACCTGTCCATATAATTTAGAACTCATCGCACCCTGTCTTGGAGCAGGAGTAAATTGAAAATCTTTTCCTTTGATAGAAGGATGACCTATGTATGCAAATGCATGTGGTGTACCTCTTCCTTCACTTAATACAGTGCCTTCTACTAGGCAGGTAGTAGGATACCAATAAATTGAATTCATAGTGGGCAGGTTAGGAGAAGGAGCGATATTAAATGTATACATTGACTGATGATCATAATTCTCACAAGGAATTACTTTGAATTGAGCAGGTCCTTGAATCCAACCTTCACCTACAATCATTTTTCCGTATTCACCAATAGTCATTCCATATACTGTAGGAATAGGCATCTTGCCTACGAAGCTACTAAAGGGTTTTTCTAAAACAGGTCCATCTATATAATGACCATTTGGATTGGGGCGATCTAATATGATCAATTCTTTTTGATTAATGGCTGCGGCTTCTATATAATATTGTAAAGAAGAAATGTAGGTGTAAAATCTTGTACCCACATCTTGTATATCAAAAATCATCACATCTACATCTAATAAGTCTTCATTACTTGGCCCATATTTTTTACCATATAAAGAAACAATTTGAATGCCCGTTTGTGGATCTATACCGTCAGTGGTTTTTTCTCCTGCATCAGCTGTGCCTCTCAATCCATGTTCTGGTGTAAATAGTTTTTGAATATGTACACCTCTCTTAACTAAGGTATCAATTAGATGTATTTTTCCCAGCATGGCCGTATGGTTGGTAAATATGGCTACCTTTTTATTTTGCAAAAGAGGCAGGTATTGTTCCATTTGGTAGGCACCTGGCAAAATAGTTTTTGAAGATTGTGCATTCGTTTGACTGCAAACAATAACAAGCCCTAATAGAAAGATTATCTTTTTCATATGATAAATGTAAATAAAAAATGAGTCTTATTGGAAGACTCATTTTTTATGTAGGATCAATGGTATAGTTGATCATTCGATTAACTCAAATATTTCCCAACAATAGGAACCCTTCTTCCTACACCAAATGCTTTTGGTGAAACCCTGATAATTGGACAAAACTGGTTTCTTTTGTACTCGTTATTGTTGACCATTTTTAAAGTCTTGTCTACTAGGGCGGCATCAAAACCAAGCGCTTTTATAGCAGCGGGGTCTATTCTTTTCTCGATGTATTGGTATAATAACTGATCTAATACTTCGTAATCAGGTAAGCTATCGCTGTCTTTCTGGTTGGGTCTTAATTCAGCACTAGGTGCTTTATCAATAATATTCTGAGGAATGATTTCTTGATCTCTGTTAATATAATTTGCCAATGCATAAACTTGCATTTTATAACAATCTCCTAATACACCCAAACCGCCAGCCATATCCCCATACAATGTGCCATAGCCAGTAGCTAGTTCACTTTTATTAGAAGTATTTAATAATACATAGCCTAATTTATTCGCTATAGCCATTAAGATATTTCCTCTGGATCTACTTTGTATATTCTCTTCAGCTAATGAAAAAGGAAGGTCTTTGAAAATAGGTTTCAAGGTTCCCAAGAAAGATTCGTAAACATCTTTGATCGGAATAATATCGTGCGGATTATCTAAGTTTTTACTTAATTGCACTGCATCGTCCACTGAATGATTGGTAGAGTATGGTGAAGGCATTAATATAGCATACACATTTTCTTTTCCAAGGGCTTCTACTGCAATGGCTAATGTTACAGCAGAGTCTATGCCACCAGATGAGCCCAATATGGCTTTTTTAAAGCCCATTTTATTAAAATAATCCTTGATGCCTAATACCAACGCTTTATATACCTGATCAATATTTAATTCAGGCATTAATTTAGATGGGTTCAATTCTTTATTGGGCACTCTAGCTGCTGGTTCTAGTATAGGTGCGCTAATACTTCCATCATCATTGCATTCAAATATTTGCATGTCAGATTCAAACATCGGAAGTGCACCACACAAATTGGCGTCTTTATCAAATGCATAAGAGCCACCATCAAATACAATTTCTGTTTGACTTCCTACCGCATTACAATAGAATAAAGGAATCTTATATTTTAATACATTGGCTTTGATCGTTGCTTTTCTGTCTTCATCATGTGTATAGTCAAATGGGGAAGCACTTAAATTTAACATGATGTCTGGAGCTTGTTCCATTAACTGGTCCATCGGGCAAATTCTGTACAAAGGGTTATCTCCTAAGTTCCAGATATCTTCACAAATAGTGATAGCTAATTTTTTTCCTTTGAAAGGAACTACTTTCCAACTATCTGCAGATTCGAAATACCTGTTCTCGTCAAACACATCATAAGTAGGTAATAAGGTCTTATGTATTTCTGCAACAATTTTTTGTTCATATAAAAAGAAGGCGGCATTGAATAAATCTTTTCCTTTCTTTTCGGGATTTCTTGAAGGGCTTCCAATAAGTACACCAATAGTATCAGCAGCGTCTTTGATTTTTTCAATACTTTGATAGCATTGTTCAATAAAATCATTAAATTCTACAAAGTCTCTCGCAGGGTATCCGCAAACACTCATTTCGCTGAATAAAATAATGTCTGCTCTTTGTTTCTTCGCTTCTTCAATAGCGCAAAGTATCTTCTTGGTATTTTCTTCAAAATTGCCAATATGATAGTTCTGTTGTGCAATACAAATCTTCATGCCCCAAAGGTCGGGTTTTAAAAGAAATAACCTCTCATTTTTTGTATTTTTGAGCATGCGTATCCACTCTTTTTGGCTAGGTTTATCCATTTGTTTCTTTTTTGCTTGTAGTTCTAAGCATAATGATCCTATTGAGGGACAAGCTATTCAGTTGATTCCTGTAAAAAGATTCGACACGGCTTTCTTTGCAATGGACACCAATCAAATTACTAGGGGAATCGCATCATTGTACGAGCGCTATCCCCAATTCAGTTCTGATTACTTTAGTAAAATTTTGCAGGTCGATCCTGTTAGAGATTCTCAAAAAATTAAGAGTTATTTCAAGTTATATCTGCCTATTTATAAAAATGCTTTAAAAGTAAATGCGCCAAATTCAATTAGTGCCGATTTGAATAAAGCATTTGCAAGATTTCATTTTTATTTCCCAAAATACATAATGCCAAAGGAATTAATATACTACATGAGCCCTTTTTCTAGCTCTTTTAATGTTTTAAGTGACCATTATATTGGAGTAGGTTTGCAGATTTCAACTTTCGATCATTATATTCCTCAACAAATTCCTTTTTATTGTATTCAAAATGTATTGAATGATTATTTGTTTAATAAAAGATCAGAACCTGAATTAGTATATCAAATGATAGAAGCGGGTAAGCGTCAATATATGCTAGAGACCATTGTCCTGCATACTCCTGATACCTTACTATGGGATTATTCTTCTGTTCAATTAAAAGCAGTAAAGGAGCAAGAATCAACTATTTGGCAATACCTTGTAGAGCAAAAAATGTTGTTGAGTAAAGAAAGAATTGATGCTTTGAATACCTTAGGAGATGCTGAGCAAAATAGTTTATTAGGCGCACCATTGCCTGGTAATATTGGAAAATATATTGGGTATAAAATGGTGAGTGCTTATATGAAAAAGCAGCGTAAAAGCACTTATGATGATTTAGAAAAATTAGCTGAAACTCCCGCATCTGTAATTTATGCAGAAGCTGGTTATCAACCTTAGTTTAATTTTACAGGAGCAATCATTTTGAATGCTGGAATATTTACATGGATCAAGTCTTTGTTTTCTACATTTTCCATGGTATAGTATCCTTGCATTTTCCCCATCTCGCTTTTTAAATGGCAACCACTAACATATTGATATTGTTTACCCGGCATAATTAAAGGTTGTACACCCACTACGCCTTCTCCCTCCACTTCTCTATGTTCGCTATTGCTATCAAAGATTTCCCAGTATCTTCTTAATAATTTTACAGGAAATGAATTGTGGTTTTCGATAGTGATTCTGTAAGCAAACATGAACTCATTTTGTAATGGGTTACTGTAGTCTTTTTGAAAAAAAGTTTCGATACTTACTTCAATGCCTTCTGATATTTTAGAGGTCATGATACAATGTATAAAGCCATTTGCAGAGTATACTGCCCCCCGAAATTAGGAAATTTTCCATCCGATTAAATAAATTAATCCTCAATTTTTTATTTAACCCTTTAACTAACGTAAATTCGCAAAAAATTGCCCTTTTTTAGGCATTTTCTCAAGCTAAAAATCAATTTACTATGAAGATCGCAGTCGCAAATGGTGATGGAATTGGTCCAGAAATAATGGAAGCGGTAATTCGTATTTTCAAAGCAGCTAACCTGCCTTTGGAATACCAGTTTGTTGATATGGGAAAATGGGTTTTTGATAAGGGTTTTAGTAATGGCATGACGCCAGAGGCTAAGGCAACTATTGAATCTTTAGGAATATTATTCAAAGGTCCAATGGAAACACCTAAGGGTAAGGGTGTTAAAAGTGTGAATGTTACTGCAAGAAAAACTTGGAACACTTATGCAAACGAAAGACATTTTCAAACCTTAAGTGGAGTTGATACTGTTTTTAGTAAAGCAGGTGTAAATATTGACTTGACTATTGTTCGTGAAAATATTGAAGATACTTATGGTGGTGTTGAACATATGTTAACTCAGGATGTTGCCATTGCTAGAAGATTTATTTCAAGAGGAGGTAGTGAGCAAGTGATTCGCTATGCATTTGAAATGGCAAAGAAGAAAGGTGCCAAGAGAGTGACTTGTGGCCATAAGGCGAATATCATGAAATTAACGGATGGTTTATTCCTAGAAGTATTTAATGAAATCGCTAGAGAATATAAAGACATCAAGGCGGATGATGTGATTGTAGATGATTTGTGTATGAAACTGGTGAGTCGTCCAGATTTATTTGATGTAATTGTTCTAACTAATTTACAAGGTGATATCGTAAGTGATTTATGTGCTGGATTAGTTGGTGGGCTTGGATTTGCGCCTTCCTCAAATATTGGAGATCATATTTCTATTTTTGAAGCAGTGCATGGAACTGCACCAGATA
>CALCEA010000183.1 GCA_937900675.1 uncultured Chitinophagaceae bacterium | reverse complement strand
CATCTACAGCAGTGGATTCTACAAAGTCTTGGTATAGATTTGTTTTATATGCAAGTCCAATGGTGTATAAAGACGCTTATGGAAATAGAAATGGCTTAGCAGTTAGATGTGTAAAAGATAAATAATGAAAAGCACCATTAACAACTTTGCTTTCTTGTTTTGCGCATGCATGATTTTTATAGCATGTGGTACTAAAAAAGAAAATATAGTTTTTGATGCTAATAATGGAGGCTTGTTTTTACCCGATGGTTTTGGCGCAGTAGTAGTGGTGGATAGCATTGGGCCATCTAGGCATATAGCAGTAAAAGAGAATGGAGATATTTATGTGAAATTAAAAATCACTTCTGATGCTCCCGGCTCTGTTGCATTAAGAGATGAAAATGGAGACGGCAAAGCAGATATCATACAGCCTTTTGGAAAATATGTTAACGATGGCATTTTTGCAACAGGCATGCGTATTCATAATGGGTATTTATATTATAGTACAGAGAAGGTAGTTTACAGACAGAAAATAGATAATGATTTAGTGCCTACATCCAAACAAGAAATTGTTTTGATGGACGAAAGTGATCAATGGCATATTGCTAAACCCATTGCTTTTGATAAGGAAGGGAATATGTATGTGCCTTACAGTGCACCTTCTAATGCATGTGCTAGCTTTATTAATACAACTGGATCTTCTGTACAACAAGCTGGTCAATATCCTTGTCCTGAATTAGTTAATCATGCAGGCATTTGGAAGTTCAAAGCAAACGCGATTAACCAAACACAAAAAGATGGTGTACAAATGGGCACTGGATTAAGAAGTATTGTTGCTATGAATTTTAATGCAAGTAATAATACACTATATGCCGTGCAACACGGGCGCGATGATTTACATTTATTATGGCCTAATCATTATTCTGCTTGGCAAAATGCAGTGATCCCTGCAGAAGAATTTTTTGAAATCAAAGAAGGCAATCATTATGGTTGGCCATATGCATACTATGATCCAATATCAGAGCAAAAAATGCAAGCGCCAGAATATGGTGGAGATGGTAAAAAGTTAGCAACTGATCAATCATATACAAATCCTTTAGCAGCTTTTCCTGCTCATTGGGCACCGAACGATTTGTTATTTTACCAAGGAGATCAATTCCCTACTAGATATAAAAACGGAGCATTCATTGCTTTTCATGGATCTACCAACAGAGGTCCTTATCCTCAAGCAGGTTATATTGTTGCTTTTGTACCATTCAAGAACGGCAAGCCATCTGGAGCGTGGGAGGTATTTGCTGATGGATTTGCGGGAGTGGATACTATTGTAAATGTAAGTGATGCCCAATTCAGACCTATGGGATTAGCAGAAGGGCCTGATGGATCATTATATATTAGTGATTCTAGAAAAGGAAAAATTTGGAGAATATTATATAAAGAAGACAAATCCAAATTCAGTGATGCTGCTCTTACAAAAATGGAGCAAAGAAAAAATACAGCTTCTAATATTAAAACTCCTGATCCAGTAAAAGATATTATTCAAATTAAGTATAGCAAAGCTGGTCAAACTATTTACCAAACCAATTGTACTAATTGTCACCAAGCCAATTTAAAAGGAGATGGTAATAGATATCCATCGCTCATTAAATCGAATTATCTAAACGATAAATCTAGTTTCAGAAATTTAATATATAATGGCAAAGGGAATATGCCTGGTTTCAAACAATTAAGTTCCAAAGAAATCGATGAATTGGAAACTTATATTCAATCAGTTATCAGTAAACAATAAGCATTAGTTTTTAACTAATTGAGATTGATTGATGTATTGATTTGTAGGTGCATAAACAAATAAACAAGAAGCCCCTTTTATAGTATTAATGATTTGAGCAACCTGATTATTAGGCACTGCAGGACAGCCTAGGCTTCTACCAATATACCCTTGTTGTTGTATTAATTTGTTGCTGACATAATCTGCACCATGTATTACAATAGCACGGTCTTTTGCTTGATCATTAATTCCTTTTTCTACCCCCTCTAACTCCAATGAAGCTCCATGCTTTCCATTATAGATGCCACCAGTAATATAAAATCCTAAACTACTTTGAAAAGAAGCGTATCTGTTAGAAAACTGATTAGCCATTTTTACACCTGAATTACGACCATGCGCCACTAAACTTTTTACCACTACTTGCATGATATTCATGTCAATAATAAACAAGCGTTCTTCATTACTAGGTTTACTAAAATCTGCGATGGTTAAATATTGCACATTCACTAGTTTACCTAAATTGCGTAATTTTTGATATCCATTTAAAGCCAATTGAACTGCTTCATGATTGATATTATATTGGGTGGAGATATAACTCACCTGTTCAGCAACATTATTCGAAATGTCTTTGCTGTTATGACTAAAGCTAGTAAAAGCACTTGCCACAATAAATAATATAAATAATACCAGTTGCTTCATAAAGGTGAAGCTGCAAAGGTACAAAAATTAAAGGGGCTTATTGTAGATATTACGATAATAGATGATTTTGGAACGATCATCAAAATCAATTAAATGATACCAAACTATTACATTAACTATTTCATTCATTTGTATATTAATGGGTTTGGGGTTCTTATAACAATTTTCAAAATCAATACTGTCTAGTGCTGATGAATTATTTTTTAACAAATACTTAGCCATTTCAATGGGCTTTTCCATTCTCATACAGCCATGACTAAAGTATCTATTATTTAATGCAAATAATTCTTTTTGCGGCGTATCATGTAAATAAATTCCATAAGGATTATCAAAATCAAGTTTAATAATACCCAAAGAATTATCACAACCAGTACTCTGTCTTATAAAAAAAGGAAAGTTAACCGTGTCTACATCATACCAATTAATGCTTTTAGGATTGAGTTTTTTATAATTTAAATCTCTTAGTTCTAAATGGTTTCTATCTAAGTAGTCAATATCTTTTCGAATTGAAGGAAGCATCTCTCTTACCATTATACTTCTAGGCACATTCCAATATGGATTAATGACCACTTGATTGACAACAGAAGTAAGGGTGCCGCTTGGTGTTGCAGGCTTGCCTACAATTAAATTCATGTGAAGCACTTGCTTCCCGTTCTCCCATACTCTTAATTTAGTGGAGGGCAGGTTGACTAGAATAATTTTATTATTTTGTTGTACAGCATGTAACCATCTATAATCATTAATCGCTTTAGATACAATTTGGATTGAGCGATTAGGCCTTGGGGTTGAGTCTTGGAGTTTTTTCAATTCTTTTATCAATAGTACCAATTCACTAGATCTAGTATTATACCAATTTACCAGAGAAGGCATTGAATTATTGAATACTGATTGTATAAGTGCGTGTTCAACCGTATCCTTATTTAATTTGAATTGTACACCATAATAACCAATTGCTGGCAAACCGTTTCCATAAGCTAGATCTGTAAAAAAATGTATGGCGGCTTTATGAATAGATGCATCATTTGATTTATTAAAGATATAATCATTGGGGCGCAAACCATATTGTTTACTTTGATGAATCAAACTGTCAAGTGTTTGAATGGATTGTGAATGTTTAGTCCATTCCAGATTGTTTGCTTTAACCTGTGCAACTGATTCTGAAATTGAAAAGATGCCTAAGAGAACAAATAATAGATTTTTAAAAAGACTCATACAGTATAAAGGTAAATCTATTAAATTTACACAAGCAGTTTAATTATGAAATTATATACAATACTCCTACTTCATTTTGCAGTTTTCATATGCAATTCGGGTAATGCCCAGTCAATTCAAAAAGGTTTTACCATTATCCCATTAGGGGTAAAAGGCGGTCTAGATGAATCCAACCTGTCGGCCTATTTAGTGAAGGCCAATGGAGCTGAGCAATTCATTTGTTTAGATGCAGGAACTATTTATACAGGATTGCAAAAAGCGGCTGTTTCAAATTATTTCACTCCATTAAAAGATGCTACTGAGATTCAGAAAAAATATATCCATAGCTATTTTATTTCTCACGGGCACTTAGATCATACTGCAGGTTTGGTGTTGAATTCGCCAGGAGATAGCTTTAAGAAAAATATTTTCGCGATACCTTCTGTTATTGATGTATTAAAATCAAGTCAGTTCAGCACTAAATCTTGGTCCAACTTCGCCAACGAGGGAGATAAACCAACTATTGGAAAATACCAATATCAATATTTAGTACCTGAAAAGGAAATTGAACAAACTGCTGCAGGAGTATCCGTTACACCATTTGTACTAAGTCATGTAAAGCCTTATGAAAGCAGTGCTTTTTTAGTGCGCAATCAAGCTGAGTATCTATTGTATTTGGGTGATACAGGGCCAGATGAAGTAGAACATTCAAATCAACTAGCAAATCTTTGGAACCATATTGCTCCACTTGTTCAGAAAAAACAATTAAAATCTATTTTCATTGAAGTCTCTTTTAGTAATAAGGTAGCAGATGGTTCTTTATACGGACACCTTACTCCCAATTGGTTAATGAAAGAAATGAATAACTTATACCAATTGGCAGGAGAACCATTAAAAGAGGTAAACATTATGGTTACCCATATGAAACCTTGTGACAACTGTGAAACAAATATCAAAGAGGATTTACAAAAAGCAAACTCACTTGGTTTGAAATTATATTTTCCAAAACAGGGAGAGATAATTCAACAATGAAAAAGAGTCCCCGTTGGGAGACTCTTATATGAATTTTAAATGGAGTCTCCCTAAGGCGACTCCATTTTTTATTTTACAAAGTACTGAACGATATAATATACAATAGCAGCCAATACACCACTTACTGGAATGGTTAAAATCCAAGCCCATAATAAGTTGGTGGTTACCCCCCATCTTACAGCGCTTAAACGCTTAGTAGCTCCCACACCAATGATAGATCCGGTAATAGTATGGGTGGTTGAGACTGGGATACCCATTTGGCCTGTAAAGAATAAAGTAAATGCACCAGCTGTTTCAGCAGCAACACCCTCTAATGGAGTTACTTTGGTAATCTTTGAGCCCATAGTCTTTACAATCTTCCATCCACCACTCATGGTTCCTAATCCAATGGCTAAATAACAAGCCACAGGTACCCAATGAGGCAACGAGCTAAAGTCTTGAATACTTCCATTGGCAATTAAGGCTGCCCCTATAATACCCATTACTTTTTGAGCATCATTACCACCATGGCCAATACTAAATGCTGCAGAGCTAAATAACTGTAATTTTTTAAACATGTTTGCAATGGTATATGCAGTTGGAGTTCTGAATTTCTCAACATACAAATAAATCAACATGAATAAAATGGATGCGCCTATAATTCCATTTACAATCACTTTGTTATCCGCTTTATCCAATTCACTTGCAAAAGATTTTTGAATATCAAAGTTGACAATTTTTGCTTTTACTTTATCGAAATTTTTAGGTTCAATTGGATATATAGCATTTAAAGCAATCATTGCAGAGTCTACTGTAATGGTTCCAGCTAAGAATAATTTTAAAGGTTCTTTATAGCCTTCTGTTTTTTCTTTTTCAGCTTCGTATATAGCTTTTGCTTCTTTGCTTTCTGGAGCTTTTGCTTCAAAAACCAAAAAATCATTTGCGTTTCTAGCAGCATCTTTTATTTTACTTATAGCCGGTGTTGTTAACCAACCGCTATCCTTCACCATTTTAGCAATTTTTTCAGGCCCCAATTCGTCGTATTGCTCAATAATGGGTTGTATTTTTTCAGCAGTCTCAGTAGCCTTGGCTAATTTTTCTTGATTCAATTCCAATTTAGCTAAGAGTACAGTATCTCCTTTATTTTCTTCTAATTCAGCGGAAATAGATTTGATCTCTTTTTTGTATTTGTCAACACCATAGAACTTCTCAACATTTTCAGTCATTTTTGAATGTTCAAACTGATCAAACATCAATACAGTAGCAAATGTTACCAATGATATTATTAATAATCTCCACCAAACATTACGCATAATAGTCACTACGGTAATAAATACGGAGATAATAATACCAATAATAGGTGCTAAGAAGATAAATAATACGGTTTTGATAATAGTATCAGCATCTACAATCTTTGCCCAAGAATAATCAAAACCTTTTTGCATTAATCCATGAGTAATAGCTGCTCCAGCAAATCCTCCAATTAATGTATGAGAA
Source organism: uncultured Chitinophagaceae bacterium (assembly GCA_937900675.1). GTDB lineage: Bacteria > Bacteroidota > Bacteroidia > Chitinophagales > Chitinophagaceae > Sediminibacterium. Next base: position 1,947 of record CALCEA010000183.1, on the reverse strand, counting down.
CTTGATGAAGGAATACCATACCACCATGTTAATAGGTTCCAAAATATAGCTGCTAACAATCCTGAAAAAATTACAGGCAAAGTTATAAAGTCTTTATATACCGTCTTGCTAATTGAGTTAGCTACTGCATGATCTTTAAAAATCCAAAACGCTACAGAATTAAATAACGCTGCCCATAATACCGCTTGGAAAGGCGTTAACACTTTGGTAGAAACCACGGTAGCAATAGAGTTTGCTGCATCATGGAATCCATTGATATAATCAAAAATTAGCGCAAGCGCTATAATAACTATTAATAAGGTCATTGTAAATTAATTAAGCGTACTTGATAATGATTGTTTCAATCACATTAGAAACATCTTCGATTTTATCTGTAGCTATTTCTAGTACTTGATAGATTTCTCTTTTTTTAATAATTACCTTGAAATCATTTTCTTGTTCAAATAATTTTTCAATACTCATATCAAATACATCATCTGCCTGATTTTCGATACTATTTACCTTAATCATTGCATCCGTCATTGCCTTAATATTTTTCATATTACGCAAACCCAATACTGCAGTCTTAGATTCTAAAGTACCCTGTAAGATTAATTCAGTTAATTTATGAATACCTGTATCGTTTGGATTGATCTTGTAAAAATTAATCTTCTTAGCTGAAGCATAAATATAATCAGCCACATCATCCAAAGAGGTTGCTAAGTAGTGAATATCTTCTCTATCAAATGGAGTAATAAAGTTTCTTCCTAATTCAGTAAAGATATTATGAGTTAAATCATCATTGATATGTTCTAAGTTTTCAATCTGTGCCAAATAATTAGCTCTCTTATCTTCATCTGGTTCGTTCACCATTTCTCTCAATTTCACACCCATTTCATAAACATGTTCTGCTACTTCTTCAAACAATTGAAAGAATACGCGATCTTTTGGTAAGAAGATTTTAAAGATTGAATTAAAGTCCATACAATGATTTTTATTGGTTTTTTAAATGCATAGCAAATTTCCTGCTTTACTTACAATTAAAACAGTCCCAATATTACCAAATTGTTAAGAAATGGACCTAATTTAAATAGTTGATTTACAGTGTATTGTAAAATTCTACCAGCTTCTTTAGCTGCTCTTCGCTCTTAAAATTGAGCTTATTGGAATTAATGAATTGATTTACAGCATCTTTTTGGTCCGCCATGGTATTTAAAAAGAATCCTGCGTCTTTTTTAATGCGCTTTATAGCCCCTCCGGTCAAAATATATAGGTTTTCACGAACTGCAAACTCTTTTGACTTCTCTCCAGAAAGCTCATTCACTCTCTCATCAATACTTTTATTAATAGATTTTAATAAACTCGTCTTCCCAGATACAAGTACTTGATAAAAATGAATGACTGTTTGATTGTCTACTGGCGAAAATCCAGTTTGAAAAAGAAATTCTTTAACGCCTTCTTTGGTGGTATCATTAAATTGGATACTACTTACCATGCCTTTACCTATATAGCCCTCTTCTCCATTAGATGCGATAAAATTTACTTCATGCTCTACTAGATTTAATCTTGCATTGACATTTTTATAAGCTCTACCATCTTTTAAAAGGATGGTAGCAAATTTGAAATTAGGAAACAAATAAGCAGAGCCATTCACATCAGCATACTTATTGACAAAAGCACGACCATTCACATCGCTTATAAAAATTTGCTGCCCCCATTTTCCTGTAGTGGAAATATTATTGGATTGTGCATTTGCTTTTATCGCTGATACAATTATAAATACTAATATAATATTGATAATTCTTATTGAAGATTTTTTCATGATTCCGCTATTTAGGATATAAAGATAAACATCCCTAAAACAAAACAAGACCCAAATGGGTCTTGTTTTTATAAATCTAAGTTATTTAACGATTACTTAGGATTCTTAGTAGGAGCAGATCCTGGAGCAGCAGGGTTGTATGCTAA
>CALCEA010000182.1 GCA_937900675.1 uncultured Chitinophagaceae bacterium | reverse complement strand
TTAATACTATGAGTTCAGTTAAAGTTGCGATTAATGGTTTTGGAAGAATTGGCCGTTTGGTTTTCCGCCAAATTTATAACATGGAAGGAATTGATGTGGTTGCTATCAACGACTTAACTTCTCCAGCTGTTTTAGCACACTTATTAAAGTATGATAGTGCACAAGGTCGTTTTGATGCTGATGTAAAAGCAACAGAAGATTCTATCGTGGTAAATGGTCATACAGTAAAAATCTACGCACAAAGAGATCCATCTCAAATTCCTTGGGGTGCGCACAATGTGGATGTAGTTATCGAATCAACTGGATTCTTTACAGATAAAGAAAAAGCTGAATTACATATTAAAGCAGGTGCGAAGAGAGTTGTTATCTCTGCTCCAGCAACAGGTGATATGAAGACTGTGGTGTTCAATACTAATCACGAAATCTTAGATGGTACTGAAACAGTTATCTCTGGTGCTTCTTGTACTACAAACTGTTTGGCGCCGATGGCTAAAGTTTTAGAAGATAAGTTCGGCATCGTTACCGGTTTAATGTTAACAGTTCACGCTTATACAAACGATCAAAATACATTAGATGGTCCTCACCCTAAAGGTGACTTAAGAAGAGCTCGTGCTGCTGCTGCGAATATCGTACCTAACAGTACTGGTGCTGCAAAAGCAATTGGTTTAGTATTGCCTTCTTTAAAAGGTAAATTAGATGGTTCTGCACAGCGTGTTCCAACAATCACTGGTTCTTTAACAGAATTGACTACCATCTTATCTAAGAAAGTAACAGTAGAAGAAATCAATGCAGCTATGAAAGCAGCAGCGAACGAATCTTTTGGTTACACAGAAGATGAAATTGTAAGCTCTGATGTAATTGGTATCACTTATGGTTCTTTATTTGATGCAACTCAAACGAAGATCATGACTCAAGGTGATGTTCAATTAGTAAAGACTGTTAGCTGGTACGATAACGAAATGAGCTATGTGTCTCAATTAGTGCGTACTGTGAAACACTTTGCAAGCAAAATTAAATAAGCAACTTGCTATATTAAATGCCCTCGAAATTCGGGGGCATTTTTATTCAACTATTTTAACTTTTATAAATAAACCCAATGAGTACTTTTAACGATTTTTCTTTTGCAGGTAAAAAAGCCTTGATCCGTGTAGATTTTAATGTTCCTTTAAACGATGCTTTTGAGATTACCGACGACAACCGTATGCGCGCAACAGTGCCAACTATTTCAAAAATTTTGAAAGATGGTGGTAGTGTGATTTTAATGAGCCATTTAGGTCGTCCAAAAGATGGTCCAACAGAAAAGTATTCTTTAAAGCATATCGTTGCTCATTTATCTAAGTTATTAGGGGTGGATGTTCAGTTCGCGAATGATTGTATTGGTGCGGAAGCAGTAGATAAAGCAGCTGCTTTAAAACCTGGTCAAGTATTATTATTAGAAAACCTTCGTTTTTATAAAGAAGAAGAAAAAGGAGATGCAGCTTTTGCGGAGAAATTAGCAAAATTAGGGGATGTATATGTGAATGATGCTTTTGGTACTGCACACCGTGCACACGCTTCTACAGCGATTATTGCGCAATTCTTTTCTAAAGAAAATAGAACATTTGGTTTGGTGATGGAAGGAGAAGTAGTAAGTGCAGAAAAAGTATTGCATGATGCACAAAAACCTTTCACTGCAATTATTGGTGGTGCGAAAGTGTCTGATAAAATTTTAATCATTGAAAACTTATTAGATAGAGCTACCGATATTATTATTGGTGGTGGTATGGCTTATACTTTCTTTAAAGCACAAGGTGGTAAGATTGGTAATTCTATTCATGAAGACGATCGTATGCCTTTGGCTTTAGAAATTTTAGCGAAAGCAAAAGCAAAAGGTGTAAATATTCACTTGCCAATAGATAATATTATTGCAGATAAATTTAGCAATGATGCAAATACTAAAAACTGCCCAAGCGGTGAAATACCAGATGGCTGGGAAGGTTTGGATGCTGGCATAGAATCTAGAGCTCAATTTGCAAAAGTAATTTTAGCAAGCAAAACCATTTTATGGAACGGTCCAATGGGTGTTTTTGAAATGGCTAATTTCCAAGCAGGTACTAAAGCTATTGCGGATGCAGTGGCAGAAGCAACTCAAAAAGGTGCTTTCAGTTTAGTAGGCGGTGGCGACAGTGTGGCAGCCGTTAACCAGTTTGGTTATAACGATAAAGTAAGTTATGTAAGCACTGGTGGTGGAGCCATGTTAGAATATTTCGAAGGCAAAACACTTCCAGGAATTGCAGCTATTAAGGGATAATCGGTTTGTAGATGATCTTTTAAAACTTAAAAAATTCTTAAAAATACCTTTCCAAGCCCTGGAAAGGTATTTTTTTGTCAGGACTTTCCGTCAGTAAATGAGTTTGGTACTTGCTTTGCTCTATCTTTATAAACAAATACAAAACTATGTTACGCAAAAATTTAGGTTTATTCATTTTTTTAGGAGTAATCATTATTTTATTCGGTTGGGGTTGTAATGGTTACAACGGCTTAGTAAACCAAGATGAGAATGTAAATCAAGCTTGGAATAATGTTCAAAGTGATTACCAAAGAAGAGCGGATTTAATCCCTAATTTGGTGAATACGGTTAAAGGGGAAGCTAACTTCGAGCAAACTACTTTACAAAATGTAATTGCTGCTCGTGCAAGCGCTACACAAATGAAAGTAGATGCTAAAGATTTAACACCAGAAAAATTACAACAGTTCCAAGCTAGTCAAGGTCAATTGTCTCAAGCATTGGGCCGTTTATTAGTAGTATCTGAAAACTATCCTAACCTAAGAGCGAATGATGCATTCCGTGGATTGCAAGCGCAATTAGAAGGAACAGAAAACAGAATCAAAGTTTCTAGAAACGATTTTAATGCTGCTGTTGCGGATTACAATAAAAGAGCAAGATCTTTCCCTGTAAATTTATTAGCAGGTATGTTTGGCTTTAAAACCAAAGAAGGTTTCAAAGCAGAAGAGAGTGCATCAAAAGCACCAGAAGTTAAATTTTAATTATGTGGAATCCACTTTCTCTTTTTAAATCATCCACTCCAAATTTATTGAGTGCCTCGGACAAGCAATTGCTTGTCCAGGCTATTCAAGCTGCGGAAAAAACAACCAGCGGAGAGATTCGTGTTTTTGTGGAATCGCATATTCCTAAAAAACAAGATGCTTTAGAGAGAGCAACACAATTGTTTTTTAAAAACAA
>CALCEA010000181.1 GCA_937900675.1 uncultured Chitinophagaceae bacterium | reverse complement strand
AGAGTATTTGACTACGGATCAAAAGGTTTCAGGTTTGAATCCTGACGGGGTCACAAAGCCCGCACGAACAGTGCGGGTTTTTCGTTAAAGGATGTGTCGAAAGTTTACTTTCGTAAACAGACTTGAAGCGAAAAACCAAAAACAACAGCGAAGCTGATGTTTTTAAGGGCTTTGAGTAAGGCAACTGCGAATAGGATGTGACCAAAGGTCACCATCCTATTTGAGTACAACCAATACGCGAGGAAAAGCGAGGATGAAATCCGAGCTAATCCGGAGGGCTTTGGGTACGACCAATGCGTAAGGAAGTTGCGAAGCAACCATCCTTGTAGCAAACATCCAATTTCCTTATTTTCACTCTATGAAAATCTTCAACTACAGTTTCACCATTATCTTCCTAGTATTTGCAGCATTACAATACAACGACCCAGATCCAATATTATGGATTCCGATCTATCTATACCCTACATATTTGTGTTTACAAGCAGCTCGCGATAAATATGTACATAAACGCTTATATCCAGTAGGATTTATAATTTTTGTACCCTATGCGATTTATAAAATGTTTGACGAAAATGGAGTGATAGATTGGATTAAGTTTCATAATGCAACAAGTATTGCAAACACTATGAAAGCAGAAACCCCATGGGTAGAGGAATCCAGAGAATTCTTTGGATTAGTCATCATATTAGTAGTAATGACCATTAACTACTTACAAATAAAAAAGGGTTCAAAATGATGAACCCTTTTTTTATAAAATATATTTTAGATTTTACTGCGCCCCTACACCATAAAAACTCACCTGCTTCACTAAATTACCACTAAAGAATAAAGTAGCGTTCTTAGTGAAATTCCCAACAGCAGAACCATTAAAACCCAATGTTACAGTTGCATGCATACCTGGAGCAATCACTACTCCCTTTGTATATTTAGGTGTGGTACAACCGCAACCCACCATTACATTCTCTAAAGTAATAGGTGCAGAACTAATATTTTCGATATCTACATTAAACTCAGTAGGCTTACCATAAGCAATAGTGCCCATATTGTAATTATCGTTGGTGAATTTTAATACTTTACTAATATCTGTTTGAGGAGTTTGTGCATTTAATTGAAAAGTACCTAAAATAAACAATGCAGCAAATAATATTCTTTTCATAAATTTTAAGTTATTGATTACCAATATAAATATACATTTTATCCACAATATAATAAAATCTACTATTTTTATATCAGCTTATTTTAGCTACCCCAAAACGATTGCTTGCTTATATGTTTAGTTTAAACAATATAGTAAAAGATGGTATTTTAGAAGTTTGCTTCTCTAATGAAGATACTGAAAGTAAAATTTATACCATTACAAATGCCAAAGGCATAGATATTATGCAAGGAAAAATCACTGGACATACACAAAGAACTTGTTTGTATGTGGGTGATTTAAAAAAAGGGAATTATACTTTTTCTTTAGGTAAAGAGCATACCCAAGAATTCACCATTCAGTAGCCAAAACTCATTTATTTTAATTTGATTAAATTTGATGAAAATCAATTTAATTGAAAATTTCTATTTGCTCAGTTGGCAAAGCCAATGAATCTTATATCAAAGAAGGGGTTGAACAGTTCACCAAAAGAATTGGACACTACTACCCTATAGACTGGTCATTAATAACTCCCAGTAAACTCACCGATCCTGCACAAATAAAAAAAGCCGAAGCAGAATCTATTCTAAAAGCTTTAGTTAAAACTGATGTTCTCATATTGCTAGATGAAAAAGGTAAGATGCTAGACTCCCCGGGGCTCGCTAAACTAATTCAGCAAAAAGCCAATCAAAGTGCGCAAAGAATTGTTTTTTTAATTGGAGGAGCCTATGGAGTGGATCAAATAATTAAAGCACGCGCAAATTTTACCTGGAGTCTTTCTGATTTAGTATTTCCTCATATGCTAGTAAGACTTATCTTGGCTGAACAAGTGTATAGAGCTTGCAGTATATTGGCCAACGAAAAATACCATCACGAATAAATATTAAAATGCATATTACGCTTATTATCACCATTATAACTGTTGCCATTTCTATTTTAGCTATGTACAACGAACCATTAATGGATAAAATGATTTTTAATCCCTATACAGTTCAAAGAAAAAACCAGTGGTATCGATTTATTAGTTCTGGTTTTATTCATGCCGATTTTATGCATTTGGCTTTTAACATGTTTTCTTTTTACATGTTTAGTGATTATGTAGAACAGTTCTTTAGTATGATATTTGGCGCACAGGGTTTACCCATTTATATTATACTATACTTGAGTGCATTGGTGGTATGTTTAGTACCCACTTTTTTGAAACATAAAAACCACTACAACTATAATAGTTTAGGCGCCTCCGGCGCCGTATCAGCCATTGTATTCGTGGGCATTTTTTTACAACCCACTATTCAAATTGGCTTTTTCATTATACCTCCTATTATTCCTGGTTTTATTTTTGGCCCCATTTATTTAGCCATCACAGCCTATTTATCTAAGAAAGGGCAAAGCGGGATTAATCATAGCGCACACCTTTGGGGATCAATTTATGGCATAGTATATTTAATTATCACTGCGAAGTTCTTAGGAAATTACGACGCTGTAGGCTTGTTTATTGAGCAAGTACGGGCCTACTTACATTTATAATATCGTCAATTTGATAATTTGCTTAGTAGCATCTGTGATGCGAAAACGATGATCTATTCTTTGACCAACCACCCAAAGAATTCTATCTCCTGAAGCAATAACGGTTTGCTTTTCTTTTTCTGCTGGGCTCAATTTAGCAGCTCCTAAGAAATGATTCAATTTCTTTTTCTTATTAATACCTAATGGATAAAAATAATCTGTGGCTTGCCAAGATCTAATTAATAAAGGCCAATCTAATATATCGGCATCAATACAAGCTATTTTTTTATCTGTAGGAATCTCCCCTAAAGTTGCTCTACTCATTGCTTCTACTTGAATAGCGAAATGAGTTAATTGCAAAATACCTTCTCCATAAATCAATTGATGCTCCATATTCGTAATTAGTGGAACTATTTGAATCATGTTCTTGTACTTTACCAATTTATGGGTTTCACTCACCATATAAGCCCCAGTAGTAGCTGATAATAATTTATGTACTTCCCCAATTTGTTGTGGTCTAAAACCTAAAGATTTAATCAACCCCCAGGTATAGGTTTCATAATGGGTTACTTTTAACCAGTGTGCAATTTCAATGCAATCAATTCCCTTATATTTTCTAAAATGCTTTTTCCAAAAAATATTTACTGTTTCTGAAATAATTGAATCGGCTTCTTTCAAACGCTCCACAGTACTTAAAATATTTTGAGAAGCATTTGGGTATAATTGAGTTGCCTGAGGAATTAATTGATTACGAATAAAATTTCTTGCATAATCATCTTTAGCATTAGAACTATCTTCTACAAAATTCAAACCATGCTCTAATGCATAATGCTGAATGTCCGTTTTTGTAAAAGCCAATAAAGGTCTTGCTAATGGAATACTATCTTTTCTATAAGGAGCGATACCCGTTAATCCATGAACACCGGTTCCTCTAAACAATTGCATTAAGACTGTTTCTACCTGATCGTCAGCATGGTGTGCCGTTAATAAAAATGCAGGCTGATCTAATGTTTTAATGATAGATTCAAACCAAGTATATCTAATCTCTCTAGCAGCTTCTTGAATACCCATTTTATAGGCTTCGGCATATTTAGCTGTTTCAAAAGACTGTACTAAAATGGGATAATTCAACTGTATAGCTAATTGCCTTACAAAATGTTCATCTCTTTGACTCTCTGAACCTCTTAATTGAAAATTAACATGTGCAATGGTACACTTTGCGCCAATACGATGCATTAAATGCGCCAACACCACACTATCCACCCCACCACTTACTGCCAATAAAAAATGGCTGCGTTTTAATCTTAACTCAGGAAACTGCTTATCCCAATAGGCCTTAAATGCTTCTAGGGTTAACATGCTTATTTTTTCTGTTCTTTAGCCCAAGCATCTTTCAATGTAACTGTTCGGTTAAATACCAAATTATTTGAAGTGCTTGCAGGGTCTCTATAAAAATAGCCCTTTCTTAAAAATTGGAATCTAGCATCTGCATGATCATTCACTAAAGCAGGTTCTGCATAAGCTTCCACTGTGTTCAATGAATTTGGATTAATATAGTCTTTGAAATCTCCTTCCGCTGTATTCAAATCTTCTACATTGAATAATCTATCGTATTCTTTTAAAGTTACTTTTACTGCATGCTGCGCACTTACCCAATGTAAGGTTCCTTTTACATGAATGCCAGAAGTATCTGATCCCGATTTACTATTTGGATGATAAGTCACATACACCGTAGTTACATTTCCATGTGCGTCTTTATCAAAACTATCACAAGTAACAATATAGGCTGACTTTAATCTTACTGATAAGCCAGGGCCTAATCTAAAATATTTTTTAGTAGGCTCTTCCATAAAGTCTTCTCGCTCTATCCATAATTCCTTGCTAAATGGCACTGCTCTTGTTCCACCATTTTCGTCTTCAGGATTATTTTCTGAATGCAATACTTCTTCTGCTTGTTCATAATTGGTAATCACTAATTTAATAGGATTGGCCACGACCATTCTTCTTAATGCAATTTTATTCAAATGCTCTCTTACGCAAAACTCTAATAAACTAAAATCAATAATATTTTCTCTCTTTGCAATACCAATTCTATCACAAAAATCTCTGATACTCTCTGGGGTATACCCTCTTCTTCTCATTCCACTAATGGTAGGCATTCTTGGATCGTCCCAACTTTGCACATGACCTTCTTGCACTAGTTGCAATAATTTACGCTTACTCATTACCGTGTAAGTCATATTCAATCTTGCAAACTCATATTGCTTAGAAGGGAAAATGCCTAATTGCTCTATACACCAATCGTATAATGCTCTATGTGGGATAAATTCAAGTGTACAAACTGAATGGGTAATATTTTCAATACT
>CALCEA010000180.1 GCA_937900675.1 uncultured Chitinophagaceae bacterium | reverse complement strand
ATACGAGATAAACATCGGTGACTGGAGTTCAGACGTGTGCTCTTCCGATCTTTTATTCTCAAACATTAAATAATGAATGGGCTTATCCCATCCAACTCTATTAGCACTAAAGCCAAAAGTAGAATCAGTATTTCGACCACCCATTTCATATAAATGAGCAAATTCAGAACCTCCTCTACCTTCCGTTCCTGAACCTCCTACTAATTGATGACTAAATAAAAATTTATACTTTGCTTTACTGTTGCTCAGTGTTTTCTTTAACCAATTATATTGCTCTAATCCTAAACTCCATCCCCATTCTGGCTTTGTTTTTGTATACATATATGGATCTATCACTACAAATAAGGCATCTCCCCACTCCCATGCATAATAATTTTCTCTGATTCCAACCATAGGTTCGGATACCGTATTACCTGAATAAAATGGATTAGGATATGGATTGGGGAAATAAGTTTTTCTTATAAGAGCTGCCATGGTGGGTAAGCTACTTTCATTAGTATTTGGAAGCCATCCAAGTTCCCCTTCATGATTTCCTAATGTAACGTATAAAGGAGCTGAGTGAGTGAGTTCATTAAAGTACTTTCTAAAAAGTAATGTTCTATCAATAATCGCAGCCTTATTTATAACTGGCAGCTTGTCATTCATTGTATTATCTCCTAAATCAACAATAAAGTCTGGCTTTTTAGAAAGCATATGCTGCAATGTTAATTTATATGCTTCTGGATCGCAATTGCTATCTAAATGTGGATCTGCTTCTACTACAAAAGAAAAAGTTGATCCTGATTTTCTTTGAGTTTGAAAATAGTGTTCAGCTCCATTTGTATAGGTACTATTTCCGGTAAGTTTATATTTTGTTCGATAATAGTATTTTACATTAGGCAATAAATTACTAAAATTTACTTCAATTGGTGTATCAGCAATAGTTGTATAAACTGGCGTATTAGTTGTATATGAACCACTACTTAATCCATATTCCCAATAAACATTGACTGCTTTATCAAATAATATACTCATTGTCATACTAGTATCTGTTGGGCGTCCTAAGATCTCAGTATAATTTTGTGCATTTGTAAAATGACTAATTATAATAAACAATATTGTTATTAATTTTCTCATTTACTAATTATTATTTTTTGGCTTTTTTGCCAAGTATCTGTTTTGATCGTCAGTACATATACTCCATTGGGTAATGTGCTAATATCAATTTGTTTTTGATTTGATATGAGTACTTGATTTCCTACTTCATCAAATAGTATTGACTCAAATTTAATAATGGGAGATACAAAGTTTAAATTAATTAAATTACTCGTTGGGTTAGGATAAATTTTTACAAAATCACTGATATTCTGGTTGTCTATATCATTTATTCCTGTAACCAAACAAGTGCCAATGGTATAACTAAATCCAATTTCTCTATTTTTATGCTTTCCATCAAGGGTATCTTTGGGTAAATAAGCTTTTACATAATCCACTTTCACACAAGTGCTAGATACGGTTACTTTAATATGTCCAGTGCCGTCAAGTGTGTCTGAAGTATAAGCATCTGCATTGGCAAGTTTCCCAATCATATAGGTAGAATCACTAGGCATGGGAACTTCTTGGTAATGTATGCCATCTAAAACTTCATGTGCAAACAAATGATCATGACCTTGGAAAAATATATTTACTCCATTGTCCTTGAATAATTGATGAATGGGCTTTCCCCAACCTGGTCTGTTTTTATCAAATCCATAAGTTTTGCCATCTGCTTCATATCCTCCCCATTCAAATAATTTAGCATTGGTTAAAGCTCCTCTACCTTGTCCTCTAATGTGATGCGCAAAAACAAACTTGTATTTTGCTGTACTTGTTTCAAGTGTACTTTTCAGCCAAGTGTATTGTTTTAATCCCAAAGACCAATCCCAGTTCTGCGGCTTATCTGAATTTACATTTTGATATCTATAAACATCTAGTACAACATAAAGCGCATCCCCCCATGTCCATGCATAATAATTTTCTGGACTTCCAATCCCATATGGTTCATTATCCATATTTCCTGAATAAAAACTATTTGGAGATGGATTTGGATAATAATATTTTCTCCAATAAGTACCCCATACTGCAAGATTATTAGGAGGATTTTGATTTAAATAAAAGTCATTTTCGCCTTCATGATTTCCTAAGCTAATATAAAACGGAATAGAATGACAAATAGCACCTAGGTATTGCCTATAATCTTTATGTAATAAATTTAAATCATTCGAAGTAATGGTGGTTGGATAGTGATCATCACCAAATATATCTCCAAGTGAAAGCATGAAATCCGGTTTATCTAAGGCTTGGTTATTAAGAGTAACCTGATACATACTTCTTATTCCTTTTTTATCATACAAGTGTTCATCTGCTTCTACAGTAAAAACATATGCTTCACCTTTATTTCTTTGAGTTTGAAAAAAATATTCAGTACTTGCATTAAAACTAGTTACAGCATTATTCTTATATCTTAGTCTATAATAATATTTTGTATTAACTGTTAAATCAGAAAGTGAAACAGTGTAAGTTTGATTGGCAGAACTGAAATAGGTGGAACTGGTTTTATTATAAGTTTGAGTACTGGTGCCGTATTCGATATAAAAATCTGTATTTTGATCAAAAAGTAAACTAACAGATATGGATTTATCTGTTGGCCGACCAAGTATAATGGAGTAATTCTGTCCTAATAGTTTATGGTTGCCTAAACAAGCAATTAGAAGTATAAAAAATAGTTTACGCAAGATTTAAGGGTATTTCTTTGTCAAATTAGACCAGCCAACGGGTTAAAAGTTTAATATTGAATTAAACTTTTGTGTAAATGAATGGTCTAACTTACATAAAGCCAGGTAAATGAAAAATAGCATCTACATATTAGGTTTTTCAATTTTATTGGCAGCCTGTCAAAAATCAGCCAATTCGGTGGCGACAACTGTAACGCCAGTTACCCAAACACCTGTTACTCAAACGCCAGTGGCTAGTGCTCCAACAATTGCTAATCAATTGAAATTCAGTGGAAATGGATTTTTACACAATGGCACATATCCCAAATTATATACCTGTGATAGCTTGGGAATATCTCCTGGTTTACAATGGTCAAATGCTCCTGCATCCACTACAAGTTATGCTATAACCATGTATACTATACCTCCCACTGGAGATAAGCATGTCTATATTGTACTTTATAATATCCCTGCTAATATTAGTTCCATCCCTGATGATTCAAAATCTATAGGTGTTTTTGGAATTAATACGGTGAATGGGAAAACCACTTATACACCTCCGTGTTCCCAAGGTCCTGGGGCAAAAGTATATGTTTTAACTATGTATGCTTTGAATGCCGCTCCAACAATTACGGTACCCAATACTCAGGTAACAATGGATATACTACTGGCGGGGATGAAAAATAAAATTTTAGATAGTGCTGTAATGAGCGTAACCTATACAAGACCCTAATTATGAAAAAACTACTTTATCTGATTTTAGTGTTTTTCTTTTTTAATTCTAATGATGCATTAGCTCATCCAGGGGGGCATTATCATAAAGGGGATGGTAATGTTTTAAATACTTGGAGATTAAATTCTGGTAAAACTATTCAAGGAAATTTTTCTTTTGCAAAAGACAATACAATTTATCTTGAACAAGAAGAAGGGAAAATAATTTCTGTTTTATTCAGTGAATTAAGTATTCAAGACCAACAATTGGCCAAATGGAAAATAAATAGGATTAATCGTTTCAATATTTCTGATAATATAAACACATTTCCTGAAACCAGTAATCCATTCAAATACCTTCCTTTATTCTTATTATGTCTTAGTGTTATAGCTATATATTTTTTAAATAAACATTTCTTTAGTAATTATATCTTTAATTCAAGACTTGGATTAAGTGCTTTTAGTTTTCTTTTTGTTGTTACTATTATAATTGCATGTAGTAAATCAACTACAACAACTACTTCAACAATTAGTACTCCAATTAATACAACACCCAGCAATCCTGTTGTAGTGGTTATTCCAAAAACAAATACTGCTTCAATTGATTCAGCATTTTCTGCCTTTAAGCCTGCTATTTCTACTACTTGGGACGATAATTATTTCTATATTGCCTCTAATGGTATACCCAATCACAATATGATGATTGGAATTACTAGTTGGCAACAGCAAGTACCCATTACACAGCCTTATAATGGAACCAATAGCTGGTCCATTCCATTACAACCAACTTATGCAACAATACCATTAAGTACTAAAACTAATTTAATGAAAGGCGCAGTGGCAGTGGCGGTAAATGGTATACCTATTTTTAATGCATTAAATAATAGAGGAGAGGACTCCTATAAAATTGGTGAATTAGATAATTGGGGTGGACATTGTGGAAGAGGGGATGATTATCATTATCACGCAGCTCCACTTCACTTATCTACTACTAATGGTTTAAAACCCATCGCATATGCAGTAGATGGATTTGCTGTATATGGATCAAAAGAACCTGATGGAGCTGTAATGAATGTATTGGATACCTGTCATGGTCATATTGGAACAAATGGCAGCTATCATTATCATGGTACCACTGATTATCCTTATGTTGTGGGTGCCATGAAAGGAAAAGTTACTTTGGATCCAGCTACCACAGCGCCTGAAAATCAAGTTATTCCTCAAGCATTTACTAAGCCAGTTCGTCCTGCAACAAGTCCGTTAACTGGGGCTGTGATTACTGACTTTACTGCAGTGGGTACCAATGGCTATTTGCTTACTTATAAAAGAGGCACTAAAAATGGGTATGTAAAATATAGCTGGGATGCAAGTAATAAATACACTTTCATTTTAACAGATACAGCTGGTGTTTCTGTTACGAATGTTTATCAGAGGTAATTTCTAGTGATAAATTTAAGTATAGATTAATTCATTTTATTTGCGTGAGGAATACCTCACACAAAATGTCCTGTTTTATTTACTTTTGTTGTACCCCTTAAAGATCGGAAGAGCGTCGTG
>CALCEA010000179.1 GCA_937900675.1 uncultured Chitinophagaceae bacterium | reverse complement strand
AAAAAGCAGCAATCTCTATGTCTTGCTGCTTTTGAAATAAATGTGGTATACAAATGGGATCCTTAGCAATAAAGCTTACTTGATTGTATTGCTTTACTTTTTGATCTAGTATTTTTTTAATTGCTTCACTCATTATCCTATGGCTTGTGCCAAATCTTCTATGATATCTTCTGCATCTTCAATGCCTACACTTAATCTTATTAATCCATCACTTAATCCATTCGCAATTCTCCTTTCTCTAGGAATACTTGCATGAGTCATGCTGGCTGGATGATTGATTAAAGATTCTACTCCACCCAAACTTTCTGCCAATGAAAATATTTTTGTAGAGGAAAGCACTTTAGTAGCTGCTTCAACACTATCGTCTTTTAATGTAAAACTAATCATGCCTCCAAATCCTCTCATCTGTTTTTGGGCAATAGCATGGTTGGGATGATCTTCAAATCCGCACCAATATACTTTTTGTACTTTAGGATGCTGTCTTAAATAGTGGGCTACTTTAACACCATTCTCGCAATGTCTTTGCATTCTTACATGCAATGTTTTGATCCCTCTTAATACCAAGAAACAATCCTGTGGTCCTGGTACAGCCCCTGTACTTTTTTGAATAAAATATAATTGATCTCTTAGGCCTTCATCATTCATCATCAGTGCACCTTGTATTACATCGCTATGACCACCTAGGTATTTGGTAGCAGAATGCATTACAATATTAGCGCCTTGATCCAATGGGTTTTGCAAATAGGGCGAAGCAAATGTATTATCTACACAAACTATACAGTTATGCTTTTTACCAATGGCAGCCACTGCTTCAATATCTGTGATATTCATTAATGGATTCGTGGGCGTCTCAATCCATATTAGCTTTGTTTTTGGCGTAATTGCATTGGCTACATTTTCTGCATTTGCAGTATCTACATAATTAAATACAATACCCATCTTCTCATAGACTTTGGAGAACAATCTAAAAGTACCTCCATACATATCATGCGCTGCTACCACTTCGTCTCCAGGCACCAATAAGCGCATTACTGCATCTGTTGCTGCTACACCACTACTAAAAGCCAATCCGAATTTGGCGTTTTCAATTATTGCAAATGCTTCTTCTAAGGCAAATCTGGTTGGATTTTGTGATCTAGCATATTCGTATCCTTTGTGCACTCCAGGAGAGGCTTGCACAAAAGTAGAAGTTTGGTATATAGGAGTCATAATCGCACCAGTACTTGGATCTGGATGCGCGCCTGCATGAATGTATTTGGTACCTAAATTTTTTGAACTACTCATGTTATGCTAAATATGTTTATTAAATGGTGTTGCCTCTTTTATACATTCTATAAGAAAATACAGTTGGTATAATTACAATGACTGCTGTGATGATCATAAAACTTGCAAAGGCCAACATGCCAGAAAATACAAGAGTTGTAATAGCTTGAGCAATTCCACCATACAACCATAATTTGCCTGCTACTTTGTGTGTTTCATTCCAATTGTCTACATTTTCTAAGGTCCATGGTAATCTAAATCCTGCAAAATAGTTTTGATGAATTTTTGGCATCACCCATCCAATCACTGCAAAGAACAATCCAATTGCAGGTAAAATTAATTTAGTGACATTGATAGAAGGGGTAGAAGCAGAAATAGTGATGATTAAACCTAAGACACTCAAAAATGCTACAATAAGCAAAGCAAAAATTTTCATCATTCCATTATCTTCTTCTTTTACTCTTTTAGGATCAAAATTTTTGATATTAGATAAAAGGAAAAAAGTAAATAAGCTTACCGCACCTAAAATGCCGGGGCCCAAGAAAATACTGTCTCTGCCTCCAAATCCATCCGCTTCTCCTTTATAGTTAAAATGTGTAGGGATGGTTTCAGGTAAACTTGGGTAAATATATGCAGCATATCCAAATGGGATGACAATTAAGATTAAGGCAAATAATAGGTTGGGGGTAGACTTTTTCATAATCTATTGGTTTTGTAGGTCTTCTGTAATGTTACACAAGTTACTATTTATGGCTAAAAAAAATTACTTTTGCATCAAATCTGAAAAAATGAGCAAGGGACCAGTTTCGCAATTTATTGAGCACCATTATAGACATTTTAATGCTGCCGCTTTAGTAGACGCTGCTAAAGGATATGAAACCCATTTATTAGAGGGTGGTAAAATGTTAGTGAGTTTGGCTGGTGCGATGAGTACTGCCGAATTAGGTATTAGCTTGGCTGAAATGATCCGCCAAGATAAAATTGCTATTATTAGCTGTACAGGTGCCAATTTGGAAGAAGATGTGATGAACTTGGTAGCGCATAGCCATTATAAGCGTGTACCTAATTATCGTGATTTGACTCCTCAAGATGAGTGGGATTTATTAGAGAATCATTATAACCGTGTAACAGATACTTGTATTCCAGAAGAAGAAGCATTTAGAAGATTGCAAAAGCACTTAGTGAAAGTATGGAAAGATGCTGAAGCTGCTGGTGAAAGATATTTCCCTCACGAGTTTTTATACAAAGTAGTATTAAGTGGAGATTTAGAGCAATACTATGAAATTGATCCAAAGAATAGCTGGATCGTAGCAGCAGCTAAAAAGAATATTCCAATTATCGTTCCAGGATGGGAAGATAGTACTACTGGTAATATTTTTGCTAGCTATGTAATCAAAAATGAATTGAAAGCATCTACTGTTAAAAACGGTATTGAATATATGGTGATGTTAACAGAGTGGTATAGAGCAAATAGTGGTGGTAAGGGTGTTGGCTTCTTCCAAGTAGGTGGAGGTATCGCAGGAGATTTCCCGATCTGTGTTGTACCAATGATGTACCAAGATTTAGAATGGCATGATGTTCCATTCTGGAGTTATTTCTGTCAAGTAAGTGATAGTACTACTTCTTATGGATCTTATTCTGGTGCAGTTCCAAACGAAAAAATTACCTGGGGTAAATTAGATATACATACGCCAAAGTTCATCGTAGAGAGTGATGCTACTATTGTAGTTCCATTGATCTTTGCTTATATCTTGGGACAATAAAGTAAAAAAATCGCCACCCTCGTTAATGGGGGGTGGCGAAAAAATCATAAGAGAAAAAATAAATAAGCCCTTAAATTATCTAAGGGCTTATTTATTTATCGAGAAGGCATGTTTAATTTAAGGTCTCTCTTTAACATATCATCTCTGTTGGCCATTTCAGCTGCAGTGTAATAAATCATCATTACTCTTTTTTGCATCAATTCGAAATTGATTTTTTCGATTGTATCTGTTGGCTTATGATAATCTGCTAATAACATACCATCATAGAAGAACAATACAGGCACTCCTTTTTTAGCAAAGTTGTAATGGTCGCTTCTATAATAAATCATGTTTTTATCTGCTGGATCATCGTATTTATAATCCAAAGTCAAATTGCTTGATTCTTTATTAGCCGCTTCATTGATTACAGGTAAATCTGTACTTAATTTATCATGTCCAATTACATAAACATAGTTTAAAGAATCAGCTGATTGTCTTTCAGTATCCACTCTTCCCACCATGTCAATATTTAAATCTGCAGTAGTGTTAGCTAAAGGAAACAGTGGGTGCTCTGAATAGTAATCAGATCCCCATAAACCTTTCTCTTCACCACTTACAATTACAAATACCACAGTTCTTCTTGGCCCTTTACCTTTTTTTGCTGCTTGTGCAAATGTTTCTGCCATTTGCATTACACTTACTGTACCAGAACCATCATCATCCGCACCATACCAAATCACATCTCCTTTTTTTCCTAAATGATCATAGTGACCTGAAACCACCAAGTATTCATCTTTTTTATCTGTACCAGGAACAAATCCAACAACATTGCTGCTTTCTAAATTTTCAGTCACTTTAGTCGCAACTAAATTTACTTGAGTGGCAAAACTTCCTTTAGTATAGTTGCTTGTTCCAAGTATTGCATTCGCTATATCTTTTGAAATACTCAACATGGCAAAACCTTTAGCAGTATTTGCTTTAGTATACATATTGCCTTTTGTCGGAGTAGCTGATTTCTTTGGAAAGTCAGCGCTAATTACACATAAACCAGCTGCACCTTTTGACATTGCATTACGCATCTTAGCCATTGGTGAAGCAGGATTTGCATTGAAAGCTCTATTGCCACCTTGACCCATTGTTGGCGTACCTGCAGCAGAACCTTCTGATACAATGACTAATTTGCCTTGTACATCCAAGTTCTCGTAATCGTTGATACCATTTGCAGCATCAATGATTCCGTAACCAGCGTACACTACATTAGTATAATTGAAATTACCAGAACCAATAGTTTGTAATGAGAAAGAATAGTCTTTATCCCACTCAAATGATTTACCATTAACCGTTAAGCTTTTTTCTGTTAAAGCATCTTGGTATACTGGATAAACTTGCTGATAGCTTGCACCATTCCCTGGTTGTAATCCCCATTTCTTAAACTGAGATTCAATATAGGCTGCAGCTTTCTTTTGACCTGGAGTAGCTGTTTCACGGCCTTCCATTTCTGCGCTAGCAATTACACTTAATTTTTCTTTTAATCCTTCTTGTGTAATGTACTTACCGAATTTTTTTAAGTCTTCTGCTTTTTGAGCAAAAGTAGTTGTGCTAATAAAAGCAATTAAAATCCAAATCCCTTTTTTCATAGTTGATTTTTTAATTAACAAGCAATTTTGTTGACTCTATTTTGATGTCTACCACCTTCATAATTTGTTTCCATAAATACGGTAATCATTTCTTTTGCTTTTTCAATGCTTACATATCTCGCTGGAATACATATCATATTGGCATCATTGTGTAAACGCGTTAACTCTGCAATTTCTTTTTCCCAACATAAACCAGCACGAATGCCTGCATGTTTATTGGCTGTCATCGCCACTCCATTTGCACTTCCGCAAAACAAAATACCAAAAGCGGCTTCTCCTGTTTCTACACTACTTGCTGTTGGATGCGCAAAATCTGGATAGTCCACAGAATCTTTTCCATGAGTTCCAAAATCTTTTACGGTATATCCTATTGATTCTAACCAAGTCTTCACTTGATCTTTGTAGTCTACTCCTGCATGGTCTGCACCCATTGCAATGGGCTTACTTGCATCAAATACAAATGCCATATCGGTAATTTTTATTTATTTAGTTTAATCCCATTCCTCATCTGCTTTCTGTACAGATCTATACGCCCATGCAGAAACAATGATGCTAAATTCAAATAATGAATATAATGGAATGAATACAATTGTTTGGCTATACCAATCTGGACTTGGTGTAATAAAGGCAGATATTACCAAGATTACAATCACTGCATATTTTCTTACACTTCTCAAAAACTTAGGGGTAACAATACCAATCTTTGTTAATAAGAATACAATCACAGGCATTTCAAAAGCAATACCACAACCTAAAATCAGGTTGGTTAGATTGTCTATATAATCCGCAAATGTAGGTATGGTTGTTACTGCGCCTCTAGTACCCAACTGGAATCCAGCTAAGAAGTTAAATGTAAACGGACCTAAAATAAAAAATCCGAATGCTGCTCCTACAAAAAAGAAAAAAGAAACAAAGAAGATCATGAATCTTGTATTCTTCAATTCGTTTTCTTTTAATGCTGGTTTTACAAATGACCAGAACTGCCAAAAGATAAAAGGAAAGGCTACAATGATCGCACCAATAAATGCCATACTGATAGCACTTAAAAATTGGCCACCAAATGTGGTACTTTGCAAAGTTACTTTTACAGGAGGCATACATAATGAATCTCCTAAATGTAAATAATGGCTTAAATCACAAAATGCTTTATAAGTAACAAAATCCGGATAGAGTGGTCCCATAATGATATGGTCCATGATCCAGTCTCTGTATATAAATAAAACAACAAATGCTATTAAAATGGAGAATAAAGAACGCACTATCGTACCTCTCAACACTTCAAGATGATCTATAAAAGACATCTCTGAGTTTTCATCTGATTTGAATCTATCGAATATTGCCATGCTGAAAATGAATGAGCACTAAAGTTACTTTTTTTAGAGGAATTATGGGGGTTAGAGCCTTAAAATTTACACTAACGGATCCTAATTTTCACCTTCTCAATCCTGGTATCGCTCACCGACAATATTTCTGCGTCAAAATGAGCCAAATGTATGGTAGTTCTCACCTTTGGTATAGACTCGTAATTGTGAATTAAATAGCCACTCAAGGTCTCTGCGCTGTCTGCAGAGAAGTCTATGCCATATTTTTCATATAAGTAATCTAATTCTAGTCTGCCACTGAAAATGAATTCGGTATCTGATAATTTCTTTTCTAAAAATTCTTGCTCATCATATTCATCATCGATCTCTCCGAATATTTCTTCCAATACATCTTCCATTGTTACAATGCCCGCTGTTCCACCAAACTCGTCTACCACCCAAGCAATGCTTTTTCTTTTTTTAGAAAATAAATTGATTAAATCTGCAGCACTCATACTTTCTGGCACTAGTGGTATAGAGTGTAATACGCTGGCTAATTTGGTAGGCTTTTTAAATAAATCTAATTGGTGTACATAACCTACTATAGTATCCAAGCTTTCTTCGTATACAATTAGTTTACTCAGCTTTGTCTCTTCAAATATTTTTTGCAATTCTTCCAGTGTGGTATTAATTTCTACCCCTACAATTTCGGTTCTAGGAACCAAACACTCTCTAATTTTAATATCTGGTAAACTTAAAGCGTTCTCAAATAAGTCGGTATTAAGATCTTGTTGATTTTGCTCATCTTTGGTTTGTTGCACAAAATGCGCCAAGTCAATTTTCGTAAAAGCTTCTTTCTTATTGATCAATTTTACATTGAATAAATTTCTCAATACCCATTGCGCTAAATTAACCATCACAATGGTTAATGGCTTAAATAGTAAATGAAAGAAGTTAGCAATGGGTGCAAAGCTGGTAATCATCGATGCAGCCCTTGCTTTGAATATGGCTTTAGGGACCAATTCTCCAATTAATAATATTACCAATGTAGATACTACAGTGTTACCGAATAAAATGGCATATGGTCCTAAATTAAATGCTGACCAAACATATTCATGCAAGGCTTCTTCAAACAGGATACCAAATATTACCAATGATATATTCAGCCCAATTAAACAAGTACCAATGAATTGGGTAGGGGCTTCTAAAAACTTAGCAATGATATTGCCTGCGCGACTGCCTTGCTTTTTCTTTAATTCCAAGCTAAGTCTATTGGCACTTACAAAGCCAATTTCATAGCCAGAGAAAAAGCCAATTAATAATAAAGATGCAATGATGGCGAATATCATATACTTGGTTTAATTACCACTCAGGGAATGCTGGTTTGGTTTCGATAATGCCTTCTATTTGTTCCATGATTTCTGGAGTTAATAATGCGGCAGTATCTATAGCAGTTAAATTATCTTTTAATTGCGCTTCACTAGTAGCACCCAATATCGCAGTACTTACATTCGGATTTTTGATACACCATGCAATACTTAATGATGCAGTGCTTACTTTTAATGCTTTCGCAAGAGCGCTTAACTGTTGTACTTTTCTAATTTTATCTTGCATCAACCATCTATCTCTCAGCCACTCAAACCCTTCTAGTTGAAATCTTGATCCTTCAGGTATGTCATCATTGTACTTTCCTGTCAAAAGTCCTGCTGCTAATGGACTCCAGATGGTAGTGCCTAGGCCAACATTCTTATAAATTTCATTGTATTCTACTTCTACTTTTTGACGCTCAAACATATTGTATTGAGGTTGCTCCATGCTTGGTCCAATCAATCTATATTTCTCTGCCACTCTATGCGCTTCCATAATTTCTACGCCACTCCATTCACTTGTTCCCCAATATAAAATTTTACCTTGTTGAATTAAAGTGTTCATGGTATGTACCACTTCTTCAATAGGAGTTGTTTTATCTGGTCTGTGACAGAAATATAAATCCAAATAATCAGTTTGCATTCTTTGTAATGCTTCGTGACATGCTTCTGTTAAATGCTTTCTGCTTAATCCAGTTTGGTTAGGTTTATTTTCTTTGCCTCTCCATCCAAAATAAGCTTTTGAAGAAAGTACATAGCTTGTTCTATCCCATTTTTTCTTTGATAAAACACGGCCCATCATTTTTTCACTTTCACCTGCCGCATATACTTCTGCATTGTCAAAAAAATTGACACCCGCGTCATAAGCCATACCCATTAATGTATCTGCGATACCGTCGTTAATTTGTTTGTGAAATGTTACCCAACTTCCAAAGCTTAATGTGCTTAATTGAAGTCCTGTCTTTCCCATTTTTCTATATTCCATCTTGTATGTATTTAAGGGTGAATTATACTACTATCGTTGATTATGGCGTAGCTATTTGGCTGTACTTGAAAGATACGAATATCTGTTAAATCTTGATTCGCCTCAAATCCTTTACCATAGGTTTTTACCAATGGGTTATGTTGTCTAACAATTACATCTTTATTTGTATGAAATTTGCCTGTTTCTTGGTCCCAATACATTTCTTGGCACCATAAAGTATCCCCTAGTAGGTTAAACACCACCACATTGCCTTGTAAAAATATTTTATTCTCTGTTTCTTTATAATTGGCGTAATTAGCACGAAGCTTGCTATCCACTTTGGCACTGTCTTTAAAAAAATCTACGAATATATTATTGGGGAATTCTACCATTTTGCTGCTGTCTTCTAAATATCTATTCATGATAGGCCCCATTATTTTCGCAGACATTTTTCCTCCGCTACTCATATAAATAGCAACATCTTTCCCAATATCTACGCCACCATTTTTCTTTCCTAAATTCTTGACATCATTTACATTGTTTTCACAAGAAGCCATAAAAAAGCAGCTACTGATTCCAGCAACTGCCCATTTAATTAAATTCTTTAATGTAAGACTAATCATATTTGCGTTTATTAAACCAAACATCACTCAAACTATATCCCAAAGTGAATTGTAAATAACTTTCTTTGAAATTATTTACACTACTTCCTCTTTGTCCAATTTGCAATGCCAAATTAAGAATAGTGAACTGATAATCATAAGAGCGATACTTTCTGATAGGCATTCCTAATCCAAAAGTAAAACCAGTTACTTTTAATCCGTTGTTATCTATGTTTACATAATCTTTACCATGAAAAAAACCTGCTCTATAAATTACGGTAGACCAATAGTTTTCAAATGCGTATGGATCTGGGTTATATTGTACACCTCCTCTAATCATATATGAATTAGATAAAGGGTCTGTTTTTCCATAGAAAGTATAGTTGTCTTTCCATGCCGCTTGATTTAATTCCATTCCAAACACCCATTGATCATAACTACCTCTTGCTACAACTTGTTTTTTATGTAAAGCAAGACCTATTGAACTAAAACTGGGTAGAGTAATATTACCTTTTTGATTAGTAACACTTAATGCAGTATCCACCGGTGTTTCTGTATTTGCAGTATAAGTGCCAATGGTTCTTGTAAGGTCTTGTCTTGCCTTTAATGTTTGATCCAAAGTATAAGTAGCACCATAGCTAATAGTGTATTCTGTTTTCTCTTTGGTTGCTGGTCTATCTATTGTATAAATGGGGAATTCTCCTTGAACACCTAATTTGAAGAATGCTCCAGCATAACTTGTTTTGGTGCTTGATTTTGATTGGTAAAAAAAGCTTGAATCTGGGATGTAAGAGATAGACTTATAAGTTTCAATATCCTTTCTTCCAAAATTATATCCAGTATTAAAACCTATGCTTAAATATTTCCATCCTTTTGCTAAACCTACAAATACTTGATTCAATCCGCCATCCCCACGATAATTATTTAATAAAGTGTCTTTACCGTTAAAGCTGGTGATTTCATTCACCGAATATTTAATACTTGTTAATGGTTGTAATCCAAATGCAAATCCAATTTTCTTTTCTTTACTAATAGGAACGCCAATGGCTAAATAGTTGGGAACTAAATAGGCTGATTTTTCTCTTGCTGCAGGATCTGCTCTTTTTAGTGTGGTTTGATTTAAGCTCATCGCTATATCAAAAGTGGTCATGTAATGTTGACTATAACTTGCTGGGTTATTAAAATTCACACTCTGTCCGTAACTACCACTCATGGTGGAATTAAATGCACTAGAGAAACCGCCCATTGCTTGGCTGGTTGCATTTTGTCCATTCAACACTTCATTACCTAATCCGTATCTTGAAAATGGAGAGTTGATTTGCGCCTTTGAAGGGGTTAAATAACAAACTAAAACTAAGAATAGGGTTACTCTACTGATTTGTTTCGCTAATAGCATATAATCCTTTGAATATTAAATTTGGGTCCGCAAATATCCTCTTTTTTAAGCGAGGTACAAAATAACTAAGGTCACCCCCGGTTAATAGCACGTTAAAGTTGCTGTATTTGGCTTCATAAGCCTCTATAATACCGTTAATTTCGGCTGCCATACCCCAAACCACACCACTCAAAAGGTTGGTTTTGGTATCATATCCCACCAAGGGAAAATCCTTTGTAGGCTTGATTAAAGGAAGTAAAGCAGTCTGTTCATGCATGGATCTAAAGCGCATTTGCATGCCTGGAGAGATGCTGCCCCCTAAAAATTCATGGGTATTATTGATAAAATTATAAGTAATGCAGGTTCCAAGGGATATTGCCAACGTATGTCGATTTGGATACATATGTACAGCTGCGGCACAAAGTGCAATTCTGTCTGCTCCTATCGTTTCTGGCTTTCCCACTGGGGTAGTAAAATTGAGCTTTGTATTGGGTCCAATCAAATGAAAAGGAGCTATTTCTGCTAAATAGGTTTCAATGGCTTGATCATGATGGATTACAGAAGACAAAATGGTCTTTGATGGTTTATATTTTTCAACCAAGCTTTTTAAAGTAGGTATGCTGGCATCTTCTAAAACAACAATCTCATCTAACTCAGCATCTTTAAATATCGCTGCCTTAAATCTTGAATTGCCAAAATCAAAACAAATTGTTGTACTCATAATCTTACTTGAACTTCAAAATTAATGGCTTTTTGCAAAAGATTTCGGTTATTTGAACTTTAAAACACCCCCTGCATGAAAATAGCTGGTTTTACTTATGTTAGAAACGGTTTTGACTATGGTGTTCCTTTCTTGGAATCCATTCAATCTGTTCTGCCCATTTGTGACGAAATGATTGTTGCAGTGGGAGATTCTAATGATGGAACCAGAGAAGCGATTGTGCATTTAAATTCTCCTAAAATTAAAATTATTGATACCGTTTGGAATATGCAATTAAGAGAGGGAGGAAAAGTATTTGCTCAACAAGCGAATATTGCATTGGATCAAGTAGAAGCAGATTGGTGTTTGCATATTCAATCGGATGAAGTATTTCATGAAAAAGATTTAGAGTACATAAAAACCCAAATTGAACTGAATAATGAAGATCAAAGAGTGGAGGGTTTTATTTTACCTTTTGTACATTTTTGGGGAGGGTATGATCATATTAGAAACACAAGAAGGGTACATAATTTTGAAATAAGAATTTTTAGAAATCATATTGGTGTCAGATCTTATAGAGATTCTCAGGGTTTTAGGAAATACCAATCTTTTGAAGCCTATGAAAATGGCACTGAAAAAGGAGAGAAGCTGCGCGTGAAAAAATTAGACGCTACTGTTTATCACTATACTGGCATTAGATCTCCTGACGCTTATGCAAAAAAAGTAGCGATGTTTCAATCTTATTATACCAGTCCTGAAGCTTTGGAAAAAAAATTAGCCAATCATGATTATCAAATGCACTCTGTAGATAGAACCATTCCATTTACTGGTTCACACCCTGCGATTATGCATGCAAAAGTAGCTGCACAAAATTGGGAGTATCGATATAAAAAAGAATTATCTGTTTGGCATAAGAATGATAAATTGCTACAACCTATTGAAGATTTTTTAGGAATTAAATTCGGCGAGTATAAAAATTATAAGTTGATTAAATCATAAGATGGCACCCATAGAGCAAATACAACAAGGAGTGGAAGTGGGCAATTTTTTAGCCCTAGCTAAAGCAATATCTGCCATTGAAAATAATGCAGATCAATCTACACAGTTCTTAGAAAGCTTAAGACCATCTTCCGTTCCAATCATTGGAATTACAGGACCTCCAGGGGCTGGTAAAAGCACTTTAATTGCCGCTTTGATACAAGATTGGGTAGAAGCTGGCAAGCGCATTGCAGTGCTTTCTGTTGACCCTTCTTCGCCTTTTCATCAGGGTGCAATTTTAGGAGATCGAATTAGAATGAGAGAATGGTATTTGCATCCGCAGGTTTTTATTAGATCATTGGCTTCTAGAGGTCATTTAGGTGGATTGAATAGCACCACTATTGAACTCACAACATTATTACAATGCGCTGGTTTTGATATCATCATTTTGGAAACGGTTGGTGTAGGTCAATCTGAAGTGGAAGTAGCCGCATTGGCGGATACTACTTTAGTAGTCTTGGTGCCAGAAGCTGGGGATGATATTCAAATGATGAAATCTGGCTTGATGGAAGTGGCTGATATTTTTGTTGTCAATAAATCTGATCGACCAGATGCTGGTGCTTTTGCAGCCCATATTAAACAAATGCTTTTAGAAAATCACGCAACAGATACTTCCGTGGTTCAAACAATTGCTTCTCAAAAAGAGGGAATGGATGAATTGGTAAAAGCCATTCAAGATCATCAAACTAAAGCGAGTCATCAAAGTTCAAAACAGAGATTAATGTTGTCTAAAACCATGCAATTAATTGTGGCTAAAAAAATGCAACAATTAGACTATGCTGCTATAGAAACTGCATTGGCTAAAGCAATGCAGGCATCCTCTTTTAATATTTTTGAATTTGCGAAGCAGTATTACTAGGGGCTACTTTTGGTTCTCGCTTTTCCACCATCTAAATGCGATATAGCCCATAATGCCAAATGGCATAGCTGCTAAATATAAAATACCAGCATTGAATCCTCTGCCGGCTTCTTCACCAATTTGGCTTGCAGTTTTTGTACAGATAGAACATTGTGCATAGCTGATCATACCATTCAATAAAAATGGTAAAGTGAAGACAAGTATTCTGACAATTTTTTTCATAATAGATATGAAATGAGGTATAAAAAAACCCCGAGCTTTCGGGGATCTTTATACGCCTTTAAGCTTTTGCTTT
>CALCEA010000178.1 GCA_937900675.1 uncultured Chitinophagaceae bacterium | reverse complement strand
CATCATAAACATCATGTCCCCAAAAATATCAAAGAATACCTTACTGAATTCTTGATGCTTTTTGCAGCAGTTACTTTAGGTTTTTTTGTTGAGAATATGAGGGAACATTATGTTGAAGATCATCGAGGACAAGTGTATGCACAAAGATTATTAGAAGATTTAAAAGAAGATTCGATTCGTTTAGATTATGTTTATAATTCTGCAGACGAAAAAGTCAGACTCATTACTTCTGTTATGCCTTTTGCACAAGATGAAAAAAAGATAATGCAGTTGGTTGATTCATTTTATTATTTCGGTTTTTGGAATTATAATAAATATGGTTATGTTGCTAGTTTGCCAAGGTTCTATAGAGTGGAAGAAACCTTGAATGAATTAAAGTCTGGCAACTTGAGGTTAATACAATCAGATTCAGTAGTTGCTAATCTTGCAGCGTATTCAAAAAAATATATGACTTTATCTCAAGTGATTGATGATTATTGGCAGGAAAGATCTGTTAATCTAACCAAATTACATATGAAAATGTTTGATAGAAAATATTATCTATTACATGAAAATGATCATCCTAAAACATTTCCAATCACTTATAGAGATATTTCCAAAGAAAATATTTACACATTAAAGATAGAGCTGTTATCATACAGAATTAATATGGAAGCATTAGAACAAAATGTTGTATCTCTAAGAAAGATAAATTATAGATTAATGAATCATTTACGAGCATATATAAAAATCTAAAAAATAGTATTTTATGGAAGTACATCACCCACATCACCCAACCCATAAGAAAAAATGGAATGAGTATATTCTTGAATTTATAATGTTATTCGCCGCCGTTTCACTAGGCTTTTTAGCTGAAAATATTAGAGAACGTCAGATTGAAGACCATAGAGCGGAAGAGTTTATAGAATTATTCAAGAATGAAGTTGTTAATAATAACAAACAGATCGATTCAGTTTTAAAACAAGATATTCCATTATTAAAGGCAAATGAGAAGATTTATTATGATTTAGCGACATTAAATAATGGCTTTCCTTTAATTGAATTATCAGATACGCTTAATTTATACTTATATAGGTTTTCAAATGATAAAAGGATATTCGATCAAATGAAAAACTCCGGTTCTTTAAGATATATAAAAGATAAGAAACTAATTGACATGATCACTTCTTATGAAATTGAAGCAGACATGGCAGAATTTAGGGCTTTTGATCAAGAGACTTCTCAATGGAAAGATTTGTGGACTTTTTTAAATGATAATATGCCAAGCTCTTTTATGTTAAGAATGTTAATTAATAAAAGATTAAGTATAGTAAATGATCAAAATCCAGAGGTTTATCAACTTTATGAAAAAAATAAAATACTATTTGAAAATAAACTAAAGAATAAATATTTAGATGAATCTATAAAAGAAAAGCTTATCAACTATATGGCACATAGAACTAGCTTACAAAAGTTAAGTATCGCAAACTATAGAAGAGTTCAAAAAAAGGGCAATGCTTTAATTGAAGAACTTGACAATTATTTAAAACACTAATATGGAAGTACATCACCACTCACATCATCCCAAGAAGTGGAAAGAATATTTTCTTGAATTCTTAATGTTATTTTTAGCAGTAACATTGGGATTTTTGGCAGAAAATTATAGAGAAACCTATATAGAACATGAAAGAGAGCATGAACTTGCTAAAAGCTTATATAATGAAATGAAAGCTGATTCAATTGATCTTGAAAATGCGATTGAATTTAGAATACAAAAAGAAAATTATTTAAATTATTTATACGAAAATTATAATGGTGATTCCGATTATGATTCAATTCAAAAAATTTACCAAGTAGCTCAATTAATTGGTGTAACATCTACATCAAGAACACTATTTGAACCGAGAAATGCCATCATCCATCAGTTAGAGAATTCAGGCATGTTAAGATATTTTAAAGATGAAAATATACAGTCAGATTTACATAATATCATAAATAGTGCTGATAAAATGAAAACAAGACTAGAAGGAGAAAACGATATTTATCAAAAATTCGTATTGCCAATAACTTTGAAATATAGAAATATGGATATGGTTAGAAAGTTTTCCTATGAAGAAAATTTAGGAAATAATTTTTATAGTACTGTAGAAGCTTATGTAAACTCTTCAATGTATTATAAATTTCCCAAAATGATATATAGTGGAAATGATTTAAAGGAATTAAAAAGAATTTTTGAATATTACAGATTTCTAATTTCTTCAACTAGGAAAGGTATGTTTATGTCATATAAAATGACCAACGCAAAATTATTAAAAGATCTAAGAACACATTATAAACTGAATTAAATGGAAGTACATCATCACTCACATCATCCAAAAAAATGGAGAGAATATATCACTGAGTTTCTAATGTTGTTCTTGGCTGTAACTTTAGGCTTTTTCGCAGAAAACCTTAGAGAACATTATATAGAGAAAGAAAGAGAAGAAAAATTTATACAAATAGTACATGAAGATTTAGTAAATGACATTACATCACTGACAAAGATAGATTCTCTTTATAAGATAAGAATAATTAAAGAAGACTCTTTAATAAATATATTGTCAGACATTAATATAGATAATACAAACGATTTATATTATCTAGCAAGAATTAATTCAGTAAGGAACTTCTTCCATCACTCAAAAAATGGATTTCAACAACTGAAGAATGCAGGTGGATTAAGATTAATATCTGATATTGATATCATTAAAAAAATTCAAGCTTACGAAAATAGTGTTGACGAAATCGAGGAACTTCAACATTTAACAGAAGACTTATTAATGAATTATAGGGAAAAAATGGCGGTAATGTTTAGGGGCGATGTTTTTAAGCAGATGTATACAAATCCAACAGGAGTTCAATCAGATAAATTTACTAGGCCAACAAATAACCCCTCACTTTTCAGTAATAATCCAACAGATATTAATGAATTATTAATTAAGGCATTATATGTACACAACAACACAATTAATATATTAGAAAAATCTAAAAAAATTAGAAGAGAAGCATTAGATTTAGATAATATTTTAATTAACCAATATCATTTAAAATAAATGGAAGTACACCACCCACACCATCATTCAGGACATGTAAAGAAAAAGTTTCAGGAATATTTTTCTGAATTTTTAATGCTTTTTGCGGCTGTAACATTAGGCTTTTTTGCTGAAAACAAACGAGAGCATTATGTTGAAAGAGAAAGAGAGCATCAGTATATGCAAAGTTTTTATGAGGATCTGAAAAGAGATACTGCTGAAATCCATTCTGTAAGAAAGTCATACATAAAACAAATAGGCAGATTAGATACAACTATCAATTTGCTTTTCGCAGAAAATAAAAAACAAGATGATATTGTAAAACTATATGAGCTAAATCTTGGAACTCTTGGAAATAGAGGTGTAAAACTAGTAGAAAGAACTACCGCACAATTAAAAAATGCTGGAGGCATGAGATTAGTTGAAAATAATCAAGTTAGTGATGAGATTGCAGTATACTGGCACTGGGCTGCCTATTTACAATCATATGGAGAAACTACTGAAGAATTAAAGATTAGAGCAAGAGAAAAATCATATTCTATATTTAATCAGTCTTATTATGAAAATATTGAAAGAAATATAATGAATAATAGAGTAAAAAAGACTGCTAAATTAATGACTAATGATGAATATACTTTAACAGAGTATGCTAATAGATTGATGCACATTAAGAATTCAATGAAAAATGTGCAAATAGCTTTATTAGACGAAACAGAATCTGTTGCAAATAAATTAATGAAACAGTTAAAAGAAGAATATCACGTTAAATAAAATTTATGGAAGTACATCACCACTCTCATCATCCAAAGAAATGGAAAGAATATGTTACTGAATTTATAATGCTTTTTGCCGCAGTTACATTAGGTTTTATGGCAGAGAATGTTAGAGAACATCAAATTGAAAAGCAAAGAGAGATTGCTTATTTAAAAAATGTACATGAAGATTTACAATTGGATCTAAAACGAATAGACACAGTATTGAATCAAAATAATTCAAGATTAGAACTTTTGGATACATTTTATAAAGCAATACAAAATAAGACTTCCACAAATGAAGATGCATACTACTTCATACGTAATTTGGTTTTAAGAGCAACTTTTGAAAGTTCGCACGTTGGTTTAGATCAAATTAAATCTGCTGGTGGATTAAGAATGGTTAAAAACAAAGAGATTATAATTGGTATACAAGAATATGAAAGAATGTTGGATGCCACATTAAAGATGGAAGTAGTAAGAGAAGGAATGCTAGAACAAGCAAGATTTAAGATGGCGACAGTGTTTGATCCAATTATACAATATGAAATGATGAAAGGCCAACTATTTCAAGGAAATACTTGGACTAGATTTAAACGACCAAAAAAGGCAGATGCAATGATCGAAAATAATCCTGTTGGTTTTAAGGAGTTATTGAATTTAGTACTTCAAGGTTCTAATACGAATAACTATTTAAATATTAGATTAAATAATCTAAAAAGGATAGGAAAAAATTTGGACAATGCAATTGTAAAAGAATACGGAGAAAAGTTTGATTAATCTCTGTTCTTACCTCTATGGTGTCTTCTCCACATGATAATGATGATTGCGAAAAGTCCGAATAGAATAGGGAAAGTCATATGCTTGAATTGTACTTTAAATTTACTCTTTATTATACCATTGGCCAAGGGAAAACACTTTTTAAAGGAACTTTAATCCCTTCCTTGGATGATTTTCTTGCAGCTTCAATTATTTCAAGTACATGAAGCGAGTGAAGTACATGAATCTTAGGTTCAATTTTTGTAGACAATGATGTGGCAATTTTTGTAGCACCTTCTTGCCACTGATATCCTTGATCATCTGTTACATGTGTTTCAGGAGGATTGGTCCATGAAGTATCTAATACGACACTCTTAGGTTCCCAATCATATCCAATCAAACGCATATTACCCTTGTCTCCAAAAATTTGAATGCTGTGAAGCGTTTGATTTTTTGCTTCATGTCCAAATGGATCGAAATAATTAAAGCCACACATCACATGACTAATAATACCATTTTCGTGTTCTAATAAAATATGTGCATTGTCTTCTTCCTTCACTTCGATGATTCCTTTATTGTCAATCTCTCTATTTTTATTTACAATACTAGTCATTGCCATCACTGATTTAGCTGGACCTAATAAACCAGTTAGGGTTGCCATATTATAAACTCCTAAGTCTGGCATACTTCCACCAAGAGGTTCATAAAAGAAAGAAGACCATGTTGGTCCAGTATGTCCATATTGTCCATGAGCACTTGCTAATTTCCCAAGCTTACCAGACTGAATGGTTTTACTCATAAACTCAAACTGTGGACTAGTCACAACAGCAGGTGCACCCCAGATACGAATATTTTTTGCTTTTGCTAATTCAACTAATTGCTTTCCTTCTTCATAGGTATTTGCTAAAGGCTTCTCACTCCAAACATTCTTGCCAGCCATTAATGCTTTGCGATTTAATGTTCCATGCATTTGCATATCTGTAAGTGTCAACATTAAATCAAAATCCACACCCTTCAATAAATCTTCAATAGAAGAAAAAGTTATAGCACCAACATTGTATTGTTTGTTTTGTGCAATAGCTCTATCATGTATGATATCACAAAGACCTACAATTTTTACCAAAGAAGAACTTTGTAAATGTGGAATATATCTATTACTTACACTTCCACAACCAATAATAGCCACTTTAATGATTTTACTATTTTCTTTTGCAAAACCCTCCAAAGAACTCAATAATACAGCAGCTCCTGCAAGTGCTGTGTTTTGTAAAAATGTAGCTCTATTCATACATGTTGATTTTATGAGATTCTTCTTGAACTAGTACTTTCTATTACTTTATTTTCATTGGATAAACCTTCAATCAATACTATTCCTGGCTTCTTACCTTTCTCAAAACTACCCAATCCCTTATCCATCTGTAAAGCATTGGCACCATTGATAGTAGACCATCCCAACAATTCTTCTAATGGAATTTGTGGAAGATGTTTTTGAATGGTTTTTATTTCGTCTAACATGTTTAAACTCCAATTGCTAGCATAACTATCTGTACCCATCACAATATTTACTTTTTGAGAACGAAGTAATTCAATTGGAGGCATGGTTTGTTCAATGTATTGATTGGCATTGGCACAAATACACCAAAAACTATTGGGCATTTCTTTTTGAACTGCTTGTATATCTTCTACACTAGTGAAACTATTATGTACTAATATACTTCTATATGCTTTTTTAAAATAAGGTAATACAGATCTTACACTTGTTAAACCCGTTGCTTCAAAAAAATCTAAAGACACTTTAGTTCTTTCATACATTCCCAAGAAGCTTCCTGTCTTGGTTTGAAAGAAATCATTTTCATCTTTTGTTTCTTGATTGTGCATGGTGATTGTATGCGACTCAAAATGTTCAGTTAATAATTTCCATAAATTAAAACTCACACTATAGGGTGCATGTGGCACAAGGGATGCACGAATACAATTCTCTTGAAATTTATTTTGAATGTTTATTCCTGCAATAATTTTATCATGCGCTCTTGTTGGATCTAAATCGTATAACTCAACAAAACTATAATAGGCAATTCTGTGTTTTAATTTTTGTTCTAGTGTATCCAGTGTATTACAAATATCTCCCACCGCAACAATTCCATTTTCAAACATTTCATCTTCTGCTTTTTCAATAGCATCAGCAATAACATGTTCATCTACTTTTCTTAACGCTACAATTTGTTTTACAAATTCTTGTAAACCAGTATAGGCTGGAATCACATTTTTTAAGTGTGATAATTCTAAATGACAATGTGCGTTTACAAAACCAGGGCTTAACAAGCCCTTCAACACTTGGATATCCTCACCCGCATCTTCTTTATTAATAATACCCTCAATGGTCCCGTCCTCACGAACCACCAAAACAGGGTGTCCATCCAATAGTTTAGTCCCTGTAAAAACCTGATCTGCTTGAAACTTTTGATACATATATAATAAATGTAAGCCAAAAAGGGCAAAAAACCATCCAAAAGACATTTTCTAACACATTGATTATCAGCGCCTATTTGATATCATGAAAATAATGAAACAAAAATATTATTGAAAATCAATTAGTTACAAAGTTGTCTTAAAAAATACATTCCAAAAAAAGCCAAAAAGCCCCTATCCCGTCGTAACTTTGCCCTCCCTTATCAAAGGGGATTATTTTATGGCTAGCGGGATAGCGCGGCCTCATTAAAACAAAAGATTATGAGTAAACTACATTTCACCACGAAGCACGCCAACGCGGCTACCGTTAAACATGGCTGGTACATTGTTGATGGTACTAATCAAACCGTAGGTCGTATTGCTTCAAAAATTGCAGCTGTTCTACGTGGTAAGAACAAAGCGTATTACACTCCTCACGTTGATTGTGGAGATTATGTAATCATCATTAATGCAGAAAAAGTTGTGTT
Organism: uncultured Chitinophagaceae bacterium; assembly: GCA_937900675.1. Lineage (GTDB taxonomy): Bacteria > Bacteroidota > Bacteroidia > Chitinophagales > Chitinophagaceae > Sediminibacterium. The sequence continues at coordinate 150 of CALCEA010000178.1, read as the reverse complement.
GACTGGAAATAAATTCCACGATAAGCAATACTTAAACTATTCTGGTTACCCAGGTGGTAAGAAAGAAGAGGCTGCTGAAGATTTAATCAAGCGTCGTCCAGAAGTAATTATGGAAAGAGCGGTAAAAGGTATGTTACCTAAAAACCGTTT
>CALCEA010000177.1 GCA_937900675.1 uncultured Chitinophagaceae bacterium | reverse complement strand
TAAAAAAAGGAGGCTACATCAAAAACGATCAAATGATGTTAAAAATCCAAGAAGAACGCGTTACCATGAGTATTTATGATTTTGCTTTAAAAGGAAAACATAATGCTTATAATACTATGGCTGCAAGTATTGCTGCAAGTACATTGGGTATCCGTAAAGAAAAAATCCGTGAAGCGGTAAGTAATTTTCACAATTTGGAGCATAGAATGGAATTTGTTGCAACAGTTCGCGGCGTTGATTTTATCAACGATAGCAAAGCAACCAATGTAAACAGCACTTGGTATGCATTAGAAAGCATGCAAAAGTCAACTGTATTGATTTTGGGTGGTGTGGATAAGGGAAATGATTATGAACTAATTGCTGATTTAGTAAAAGAAAAAGTAAAGGCAATTATTTGTATGGGTACGGATAATTCAAAAATCCTTGAGTTCTTTAAAGATAAAGTAGAAAGGATTGTAGAAGCGGATAGCGCAAAGAAAGCTGTGAATGCTGCGTTTAAAATTGCTGAAAAAGGAGATGTAGTTCTATTAAGCCCTGCATGTGCAAGCTTTGATTTGTTTAAAAACTATGAGGACAGAGGCCGTCAATTTAAAGAGTCTGTAAAAGAATTATAATGTTAAAAGAAACCACTGATAAATTGTTTTCACAAATGCCTTCTTTGGGAGGTGTGAAAGAGCATTTAGATCAAAGAACTAGAGGTGATAAATATATCTGGGCCTTGGTTTTGGTTCTATCGCTTATATCTATCATGGTGGTGTATAGTGCTACAGGATCTCTTGCTTATAAAATGTCCAAAGGGAATACAAGTATCTATTTATTCAAACAAGTGGCTTTTACATTAATTGGATTAGTAGTTGTTTTTGCTTTACATAGAATAAATTATACAGTATTCTCTAAAGTGGCTACCATTTTATTTATATTGTCTGTTCCATTATTAATATATACTTTATTTTTTGGTGCAAAAATTAATGAAGGTAGTAGATGGATTAAGTTGCCGATCATTAATATGACAATACAAAGTAGTGATGTGGCCAAGTTGGCTTTATTCATGTATATCTCTAAGGTTTTAAGTAAGAAGCAGGAAGTTATCAAAGATTTTAGAAAAGGATTTTGGCCTGTGTTCTGGCCAGTATTATTGATTTGCGGATTGATTATGCCAGCAAATTTATCCAATGCATTATTAACTGGGGCAACATCTTTATTATTAATGTTTATTGGTAGAGTTAGCTTTAAACATATTGGCTTAGTTATTTTAACAGCCATGGTTCCTGTGGTCATTATTATCAGTGTTGCGATGGCTACTCATAAAAGCAATGTCAGTGTTGCGGAAGGAAAGCCTGTAGTAGCAGAAAAATTAAAAGGTTTTGGAAGATTTGGAACCTGGGTAAGTAGGGTGCAGGATTTTATGTATGCAGAGGAAAACGATGTGCCTTATCAAGTTCAACAAGCAAAGATTGCTATTGCTAATGGCAGCGTTTTGTATGGATTAGGTCCTGGAAATAGTAGACAAAGAAATTTTTTACCGCAAGCATACAATGATTTTATTTATTCAGTGATTATTGAAGAGTATGGTTTAATCGGAGGTGCATTTATCATCTTTATCTATTTGGTCTTTTTATTTAGATGTATTAGAATTTTTAGAAAATGTCCATACGCATTTGGTGCATTCCTGGCATTGGGATTAAGCTTTACCCTTGTTATTCAAGCGGTGGCTAATATGGCGGTAAATGTAAATATTGTGCCTGTTACGGGAGTGACATTGCCATTGGTAAGTATGGGTGGAAGTTCATTCATCTTTACTTGTTGTGCCATTGGTTTGATATTAAGTGTTGCAAGAAATGTAGAGCAAATGGAGGGAAATGCTCCAAAAGAAACTGAGATTGAAATTCCAGAAGATAATACAGCAAACGAAAATGAAGTTCAACCAGCATAATCAACAATTACGCATCATTATTGCAGGTGGCGGCACGGGCGGTCATATATTTCCTGCAATAGCTGTTGCGCAAGCTATTCAGGTAATTCAGCCTGATGCTGCAATATTATTTGTTGGTGCTACTGGCAAAATGGAAATGGAAAAAGTGCCACAAGCTGGTTACGAAATAAAAGGTTTAACCATTGCCGGATTGAATAGATCCAATATGTTTAAAAACCTAACATTGCCTTTTAAATTAATTAAAAGCTTTTTTCAAGTCAGGAATATTTTTAATGCATTCAAACCTAATGCAGTATTTGGAGTGGGAGGTTATTCTAGTTTCCCAGTGTTGAAATTTGCTCAATCAAAAGGTATCCCCACATTTATACATGAGTCCAATGCATTTGCGGGTAAATCCAATATATGGTTGGGTAAAAATGCAACTAAGATATTTACTGGCACTCAAGGCATGGAGCAATTTTTTCCAAGTGATAAAATTATAGTTACTGGGAATCCAGTTAGAAAGAATATTAGCGCTTCTTTATATAGCAAAGATGCTGCATTAATGAAGTTTGGTTTATTGCCAGAAAGAAAAACGGTTTTAATTGTTGGAGGAAGTTTAGGAGCTAATTCTATTAATGATGCCATTATGCAACATTTAGAAAGTTTTTCTAATCATTCAATACAATTGATTTGGCAAACAGGAAAATCTCAAGCAAGTAAATATGCCAAAGCGGCCAAGTCATACAGTAATGTTTATGTGAATAGTTTTTTAGATGATATGAGTGCAGCTTATACTGCAGCTGATTTGGTCGTAAGTAGAGCGGGGGCTATGTCGGTTGCAGAAATTGCTTTGACTGCTAAGCCATGTGTTTTTGTACCATATCCATTTGCCGCAGAAGATCATCAAACTTTTAATGCAAAAAATCTAGTAGATGCATCTGCTGCTTTTATGATAAATGATTCTATGGTAAAGGAATCTTTAGCACCCATGATATTGGATGCTATCAATCAGCCCAATATTTTACAAAATATGCAAGAAAAAATTAAAGCATTTGCGATCACGGATGCTGATAAAGTTATTGCAGAACAAATTATCAAGAATACATTATGAATCCACTAACAAATATTCAAAGAATTTATTTTATTGGTATTGGCGGCATTGGAATGAGCGCTTTAGCAAGATATTTCAACACGCAAGGAGTAAAAGTATCTGGATATGATAAAACGCCTACACCATTAACAGAAGATCTAGTGAAAGAAGGTATTCAAATTCATTTTGAAGATGATTTGGCTCAAATTGACAAAGAAGCTACGGTAATAGTTTATACCCCAGCAATACCTGTAGATCATAAAGAATTAAATTTTTATAGAGACAATGGATACAATGTAGTGAAAAGAAGTGATGTGCTTCAATGGGTAACCGAAAATGCATTTACTATTGGTATTGCTGGCACTCATGGCAAAACCACTACAACTTCAATGACTGCACATATCTTAAGACATACTGGATATGGTTGTAATGCTTTCTTAGGTGGTATTGCGTCTAACTACGGAACTAATTTTTGGAGTCACGAAAAAAATGTGGTGGTAGTAGAAGCAGATGAATATGATAGAAGTTTTTTAAAATTAGCGCCTAATATTGCCGTAGTAACTGCGGTAGATCCTGATCACTTAGATATTTATGGAACTGCTGAAGAAGTATTGAAAGCTTTTGGACAATATACCGATAAGATTAAGCCAAATGGTGTATTGATTCAAAAATATGACACTGTATTTCCAGTAAATGCAGCAAATAAAGAAGTATTTACTTATTCATACAATGAACCTAAAGCTTCTTTTCACACCAGTGATTTAAAAGTAATTGAAGGTTCTTATCATTTTGATTTGGTGCACCCAAAAGGCATATTAAAAGATGTGGTATTAAATATGGGGGGCTTGCATAATGTAGAAAATGCAACAGCTGCAATCGCTATTGCTTTACAATTAGGAATAGATCAAAACAAAATAAAAGACGCTGTGGCTTCTTTTCAAGGTGTTAAGCGCAGATTTGAATTCAAAATAAAAACAGCCAATAAAGTATTGATTGATGATTATGCACATCATCCTGAAGAATTGAATGCATTAATCAGTGGTGTAAGAAGTTTGTATCCGAATGAGAAAATGGTGTTGGTGTTCCAGCCCCACTTGTATTCCAGAACGCAAGATCAAGCAGCTGGCTTTATTGAAGTATTATCTAAAGCAGATGAAGTGATTTTATTACCTATTTATCCTGCTAGAGAATTACCTATCCCAGGTGTTAGTAGCGATATTTTATTAGATAAAATGACTGTTGCTAAAAAGACAGTGATGAGTAAAGAGCAATTATTTGAATGGGCTGCTAATACCCAAGATAAATTAATTGTAATGGCTGGTGCGGGTGATATTGATGCATGTATAACTAAAGTAAAAGAGATCTTCTCAAAATAAGCAATGCAAAACTGGAAAAAAATAGCGTTATATATTTTATGGAGCCTTTTAGGGGTTGCATTGATTGTTTTATTTGTATTTGCATGGCAGGCAAAATCAATTAAAAAGTGCAAGGATATTGATGTGGAGTTAGTGGGTGAAAATCCAACTGCTTTGTTTATGAATGAGCAAGAGATTTTACGCATTTTAAATGAGCAACATGTTAATATTGGAACTCCAATCAGTGCATTAAATCTTGCACAAATTGAGAAATCATTAGAAAAGACTGCTTGGATAAAAAATGCAGAATTGTATTTTGACAATCAGCTCATTTTACGTGTTCGTATTGAGCAAAGATTGCCTATTGCCAGAGTATTTACTGTAACAGGTCAATCTTTTTATGTAGATAAAGAATCCAATCAGCTTCCATTAAGACAGTTGTCAGTATTGCGTTTGCCAGTATTTACAGGATTCACTTCAGACCAGGCAGTTCTTTCAAAACCAGATAGCGTTCTTTTAGAAAATATTGTTGAATTCGCATCTGTGATTAAAGAGGATAGTTTCTTCTCAGCTCAAATTGCACAAATTAATATTGCGCCAAATGGAGACTTTGAATTGATACCAACTTTAGGTGATCATACTGTTTTGTTGGGATCTATTGATCAGTTAGAGAATAAATTAGATAGGTTATATACTTTTTATAAGAAGATCTGGGTTCCTTCTGGGATCAACGCATATCAAGTGCTTGATCTAAGATTCAATCATCAAATTGTCACTTTGAAAAAAGGGCTACAACCTATACAGTTTAATGGTCCTTTAATGCTTTTAGGTTCTGCCATCATGATTGCAGATACAAGCAATGTTCAGCCCGCTATCCCAATGGTAAAGGATAGTACCATTAAACCAGTTCCAGTAAAAGACACTTTAAAAACCAAAGCTTGGGTGATCAAAAAACAAGTGCCTAAGGTGGATAATAAACCAAAAGTCGTTGCTAAAAAAACTGTCAAAGCTGCAGCTAAAAAAATCAAGACAAAGTCGAACAATAAACCCAATATTAAATCGTTAAATAATGTGAAGAAGTCTGCAAAGGCTGTAATGCCCAAGAAAGCCTAATTCACAACAACTAACTAACAACTAAAAAACTATAAAAAATGAGTCAAAACGAATCTCCCATCATTGTGGGTCTAGACATTGGTACAACTAAGATTGCTGCCATTGCTGGTAGAAAAAATGAATTCGGAAAGTTAGAGATCCTTGGATTCGGCCGTGCAAATAGTAATGGTGTTCAACACGGACAGGTGTTAAACATTGACCAAACGATAAAAGCTATCCAACAAGCTTTGGAAAATTGCCATAAAAGCAACCCAGATTTAGATATCAACGAAGTATATGTAGGTATTGCGGGTCATCATATTAAGAGTTTACAAACTCGTGGAGATCAAGTTAGACAAGACCCTGAAAATGAGATTCAGGCATGGGAGATTGAGCAATTGATCAACAATCAAAGAAAGACTTTTATTCCTGCAGGAGATCAAATTATTGATGTTATTCCTCAAGAATTTCATGTAGACAATAACCAAAACATCAAGGATCCAATTGGAGTGAATGGTGTTAAAGTGGGAGCGAACTTCTTAATCCTAACAGGAGATAGAAATGCCATTCGCAATATCAATCGTTCTGTTGAAAGAAGTGGTTTAACTACAAAAGACTTGGTATTACAACCATTGGCATCTGCTAGTGCTGTAATGAGCGATATCGATTTAGAAGCAGGTGTGGCTATTTTGGATATTGGTGGCGGTACAAGTGACTTAGCTGTTTTCTATGATGGTATCTTAAAACATACTGCGGTAATTCCATTCGGTGGTGAGAATATCACAAACGATATTAGATTAGGTTTAGGCGTTTTAAAAAGCCAAGCGGAAGCAATGAAGGTGCAGTTTGGTAGCGCTTTGGCGGATGAAGCAAAAGCAAATGCTTATGTAACTATCCCAGGTTTAAAAGGTATGCCAGCAAAAGAGATCAGTGTTAAGAATTTGGCTCAAATTATCCAAGCTAGAATGAGCGAAATCTTAGATTTTGTGACTTATCACTTAAAGCAAGTTGGATTGGATAGCAGAATGTTGAATGGAGGTGTAATTCTTACTGGTGGTGGATCTCAATTAAAGCACTTAATTCAATTAACTGAATATATTACTGGTTTGAATGCTAGAATTGGTTTACCTAACGAGCATTTAGCGCCAAATCATATCGACGAGTTAAAGAAGCCAATGTATTCTACATGTATTGGATTGATTTTAAAAGGATATAACGATTACGAGCAAAACTATAAAGTGTTTACAGAAACCTTTAAGAAGGTGGAAGTTCCTAGAGCTTTAACGGTTAATCCAGCGGCTGGAAATCAAATGCAATCTGAGCAAAAGTCAGTTGCACAGCCAGCTCCAACTACTTTAACTGCTGAGCAAATTGAGAAAAGAAAGAGTAAATTCTGGGATCGTTTCAAGAATAACTTAATTGAAATTTTTAACGAGGAAGAAGACAAACCTTTAGCTTAAAAATTACCCACATGTCGTTTATAACTTATAGAAGTTAATCGATTGACATATAGTAATTTAGACCCACTAACAACTAACTAACCAACTAACCCATTTAAAAACAAAAGAATGATTCAATTTGACTTACCCAAGCAAAAATCATCCATCATCAAAGTTCTTGGTGTTGGCGGCGGTGGAAGCAATGCCGTAAATTTCATGTTCCAACAAGATATTGAAGGGGTAGACTTCATCATTTGTAACACAGATGCTAAAGCTATTGAGCAAAGTTTGGTACCTAACAAAATTCAGTTAGGCCCACATTTGACACAAGGTTTGGGTGCTGGTGCAGATCCTTCAGTGGGTAAATTAGCAACAGAAGAATCTTTAGAAGAGATTAAGAAAATATTAGAAGTGAATACCCGTATGGCTTTCATTACAGTGGGTATGGGTGGTGGAACTGGTACAGGTGGTGCCCCGATTATTGCTAAAATCTGTAAGGATTTAGGCATTTTAACTGTAGGTATAGTTACCACACCTTTTGGTTTTGAAGGACCTCGTCGTCAAAAACAAGCGGAAGAAGGTATCAATCAATTAAAGCCTTTCGTAGACACATTATTAGTGATCTCTAATGATAAATTACGCGTTCAATACGGTAATTTAAAAATGAAAGAGGCTTTCACTAAGGCGGATAATGTATTGGCAACTGCTGCAAAATGTATTACAGATGTGATCAATAGCCGTGGTCATATCATTGTTGACTTCGCGGATGTATGTACTGTAATGAAGAATGGTGGTGTAGCTATTTTAGGTAAAGCAGAAGTAGAAGGAGAGAATAGAGCAGAAAGAGCTATCGAAGAAGCATTGAATTCACCATTATTGAATGATAACGATATCAAAGGTGCAAAATGGATTTTATTAAATATCAATAGTGCTGAAGGTGATTATGAGTGCAGCATGGATGAATTAGAAACCATCAATAATATTTTACGCGCGCGCACTGGTGAACATAGTGATGTTATTATGGGCATGGGTTATGACGCAACTTTAGGTGAAAAATTAGGAATCACTTTAATCGCTACTGGATTTGAACACAAGGATCCGTTTAAGAAAGAAGAACCAAAGAAAGCGGAACAACCTGTAGAAGAAAAGATAGTAATGACTTTAGAAACAGAAGCACCTAAAGCTCCTGAATCTATTGCTCCTGAAGCACCTACTGCTGAATTCAACGAAACATTGATTGTAGAGGAAGAATTAGAAGTTGTAGCAGAAGAAATTACTGAGCCTATTGAAATGGAGGTGGACGATTACGCAACCATTGCAGATGTAATGGTAGAAGCAGAAGCAGCAAGTGTTGAACTAGACGAATTACAACCCACTTTGCATGAATATCATGAAGAAGTAAGTGCAGTTTTTGTTTCTGTACCGGAAGCTGATGAAGTTGCAGAACCAGTTTTGGAAGTAGAATTAGAAGAATCTTCTGATGACGAAGTTTATGAATTAAATATGGAAACAACTACGGTTGATTTCACTACAGAATTTGTACTACAAAAGCCATCTAATATCTACGAGGAAACTCCAGAAGTTGCAGAGCCAGCTACTAGCTTTACTTTTGAATTTGACGAAGTGGAAGCCGAGCAAATCGAAGAACCAATTGTAGAAGAAACAATTATCGAAGAAACTATTATAGAAGAACCAATTATGGAGACTTCTTTTAGAATGGTTGAACATACTGAAGAAGAGCCAGGCATGCAATTGGTAATGAAGGAAGTAGAGTTAACGAATACTGCAAGACCTGCACATCAAGATTTTGATATGCCAGTAGATAATGCAGAAGAGCAAAGAAGAAAAGTGGCTGAGAGAATTCAAAAATTAAGAAACCTTTCTTTTAATATTAATAATGGTGCTGATCCTAACACAGAATTTGATGCAGTGCCTGCATATGTTAGAAGAAACCTGGATCTGTTTGGTAATACCATGGCTTCTGTAGAAAACTATTATAGTAAGTATACTGTAGAGCAAGATGAAAATAACCAAACAAATATTTCTACCATCAATTCATTCTTAGACGGTAAGAAACCAGATTAAGTTCGTTTTTTATGGTACAGTTGATTTTAGTTGTAACACTCCCTCCAAAAGGGAGTGTTTTTTTATAGCTAGTTTGTGTACCTTTAATATATGCAAACAGTATTAATCACTGGCGGTACAGGAATGGTAGGGCAATCACTAACGGATGCTTTGGTGGAGCAGGGCTATGAAGTTATTGTGCTTACAAGAACTCCAAGAAAGTCAAGTCGTTTGCATGTAAGTTTTGCAAAATGGGATATAGATCAAAATTATATAGATCCAAAAGCTTTAGAAGCGGCAAATATCATTGTGCATTTAGCAGGTGAGTCCGTAGCTACAAAAAGATGGACTGAGAAAAGAAAGAAAGAAATTTTAGATAGTAGGGTAAGGTCTGGTTTGTTATTAACTCATGCTTTAAAGACCATGAAGCATCAGGTACATACATTTATAGGCGCTTCTGCAATTGGTTGGTATGGTCCTGATAATGACCAAAGTATTATTGAAGGTTTTAAAGAAGATGATTCGGTTGATCACTCTTTTTTAGGGGATACTTGTAAACAATGGGAAGATAGTGTCACTTCCATTGAGGAATTAGGTATAAGAAAGGTTACCCTTAGAATAGGTATCGTATTGAATAAAAGAGGAGGAGCTTTATTAGAGTTTATAAAACCAACTAAATTTGGTATAGCGGCTATTTTAGGAGATGGCAAACAAATAGTTAGTTGGATACATCAACAAGATTTAACTGCCATCATTTTACATGCAATTAGGCATACAGAAATGAATGGAGTATATAATGCAGTCGCTCCTGAACCAGTAACAAATGAAAGTTTAACCATTAATATAGCTGCAAAATATCATTCTAGGTATTTTCAAGTTCATGTCCCCGTTTGGGCCCTTAAAATTATATTGGGAGAAATGAGTGTCGAGGTACTCAAAAGCGCAAAAGTTTCTTCACAGAAGCTCCAGAAGGCTCAATTTCAGTTTCAATTTCCCACAATTACCGCAGCTTTAGAGAACCTAATCTAAAACCTACTTGTTCCTTTTTAAACATTTATATGTTATAACCGGTACAGATTTATACATATAATAAAATTTAAAATGTATAA
>CALCEA010000176.1 GCA_937900675.1 uncultured Chitinophagaceae bacterium | reverse complement strand
CATGAAAACAAATCACAAGGCTTTATTGCATGACGCGGTTTCCGAGTTCATTCAATTGCATGCTTTTGATCATTTAATGGACCACGAACTTGCTCAATTTAAAAGCTTATTAAATCAATGGGCTAATAATGAGGAGCCAAATCAAGAATTAACAGCCAAATTAGTTCCTTATTTAACAAAGGTTAATTTCTTTGTTGAAAGCATATCTCCAGCAGCTATTCAGCTTTGGTTTTATGCATTATCCTACAATAATATTCCGGTTATGAATTTGTCGGGAAATATTGTTCAGGACAATAATGAGTTAGTATATTAAACAAAAAGGCCCCAAAAATTGGGGCCTTTTTTATATCATTGAAGTAGATTAGAATAATCCACCTTTTCTTAAGCTTGTTTTGCCTTCGCCAATTTTGAAGCCATTGTGATACACTTCAATTTTGTATTCACCTTCGATGAATTTATTAGCATTCTTAACATCATAGCTTACTGGCAATACAGCGTTTTGCTCGTATTGAACAGCTACTTTATTAGAAAATGCCTTGTTACCATCTTCTCTTGTAGTGATTGTACCACCTTCGCCAAAAGCTTTGCCATCTGGAGCAGTAATACAAATGTATAAATCTTGAGGACCACTTGGAGTGATTCTGTTTTTATCAATTTGGAAAGCAATACGAATCGTATTTGCTCTTTTAGCTGATTTAGTTGCTTTTTCAGTACCATCTTCTTTAATTCTCAAAGCTTGAATAGAGAATGTAGAAGCGTGTAAAGTAGAACCTATATCTTGTAATCTTTCTTTCTCTTTTGTTGTTGTATTTAAATTAGTAGAAAGGGTAGTGTTTTGATTGGTTAAATCTTGGTTCTTAGCATTCAATTGCTTGTTTTCTTCTTGTGCTTTACTTAAATCAGTAAATAATTCAGCCACTTTAGAATTTAATGTAGCAATTAAATTTTTTGCTTCTGCTAATTCTTTATCAGTTGCATTTTTCTTGGTTAATAATGCACCGATATCAGATTTTAATTTTTGTAAATTTTGAGACTTCTCTAAAAGATCTCCTTGTAACTGTCCATTTTGTGCAGTTAAAGAATCTACTTTAGCAGAAGCTGCAATGAATTCTGCTTGTATTGCATTCTTAGTGCTATCAGCTGAATTTAATTGAGTAGTGTAGTTGTTTACAATCTCTGTCTTAGAAGTACTAAAGTAAATCCAAGAACCTACTAAGGCTACTAATAAAATACCAATAATGATTTTCCCGTTGTTGTTTGTCGATTCGTTGCTCATAAATTATGTTTGAATAGGTTTCAAAGATAAGTAAAAACGCCTAAATCTTGTATCTTTGGATATGCCTACTACTAAAATTATAGCCAATTGGAAAAAGAATGTATATGATGCTGTGTACTGGCTAGAGGGGGAAGAGCCTTTTTATATTGATCAGGTAGTAGAATATGCTGAAAAACAATTGCTTCCAGAAGCAGAGCAAGCATTTAATTTAACTATTTTTTATGGTAAAGATGCAGACTGGACTGAGATCATAAACGCTTGTAAGCGTTATCCAGTATTTGCAGAAAAACAGGTGGTTATTCTTAAAGAGGCCCAGCATATGGGTCAAATTGAAAAGCTATTACCCTATATTGAAAACCCCTTAAGTTCTACCATTTTAATTGTTGCACATAAAGATAAAAATGTAGATGGCAGATCTGCATTGGCCAAGGCCCTAAAAACAAAGGCAGTACATGTTTCTACCAAGAAAATGTATGACAATAAATTGCCAGAATGGGTAATGGGTTTTATAAAGGATAGGGGTTTCCAAATTAGTCCAAAAGCGGTTCAAATTATTGTGGATCATATTGGGAATGATTTAAGTAGAATTCAAAATGAGTTAGATAAGCTTATTATCAATATTGGTGAGAGAAAAAATATCACAGAAGATGATATTGAGAAATATATTGGTATCAGCAAAGAATACAATGCTTTTGAATTTCAGGATGCTGTTGCACAAAAGAATTTCTCTAAAGCCATTAAAATGATTCAATATTTTGAATCCAATCATAAGGCCGCACCCATACAATTGATTCTTCCAACCCTATATGCTTTTTTTAGCAAGCTCTATTCTATTTATGGATTAGGCACAAATGATGAGAGAAGAATTGCGAGCGAGGTAGGGATTGCTCCATTCTTAGTGAAAAACTATATGTTTGCTACAAGACATTATAGTTATGGTAAAGTTGAACATATCTTATTATTGATTCACGAATATAATTTGCGAGTTCTAGGAATCAACGATGCTTCTAACTCTGACGCGGACTTGTTAAAAGAGTTGGTTATTAAGATTATGGATACTTCTGCAAAATAGTTGCAGTTTGTAATTTGTCTTGCACTAATTGATTTTTAAGTGCATCTAGTCCATCAAATTTTTGTTCACCTCTGATAAATTCAAACACTTGTACGGTGATGGTTTGGTCGTAAATGTCTTTATCAAAATTGAAAATATGTACTTCAATTACTTTTTTATGCCCATCCACTGTGGGTCTTACGCCAATATTCATCATCCCATTGAGTAAACTGCCATCTGTGCAAGCACCTTTAACTTTAACTGCATACACTCCATTGGAAGGAATTAGTTTTTCTTCATCATTGATATGCAAGTTAGCTGTAGGAAAACCAATGGTTCTGCCTAATTGATTACCTCTTACTACGAATCCTTCAAAAGCATATGGATACCCTAATAAATTATTGGCTTGTTGTATATTTTTATCAGCAATGCAGTTTCTAATTAAAGTTGAACTTACAATGGCTCCATCTACTAATTGCTCATTGATTTCGTCTACTGTAAAATGATAAACCTTTCCAAGTTGCTCTAGTAATTTAAAGTCTCCCTTTCTGCCATTGCCAAATCGGTGGTCATATCCAACAATAATATGCGCGGGTTTAAAATGGGCCACAATAAAATCTTTCACATATTCATCAGCTGTCATATTGGAAAAACGATGATCAAAGGGTACCACCACTAAATGGTCAACACCGGCTTTGTCCAATAATTCTATTCTTTCGCTAATATGAGTTAGTTGCTTGATTTCTCCAGGGACAGAAGAGATCACTTTTCTTGGATGTGGATGAAAGCTAATGATTACGGTTTCTCCATGAATAGAAGCTGCAATAGACTTCATTTTTTGGATGATTTGCTGATGCCCTTTATGAACACCATCAAATGCTCCAGTGGTAATGACTGCTTGCTTAAATGGGGGTAAATTTTGTAAATCGTAGTGAACCTTCATCTTCTATGTCTAAATATGGCACAAATGTAAAACAATTGTACCTTTGTGCCACAATCAATTTAGATCCATGTCATTGTATGCCCAACGCGGGGTATCCGCACAAAAAGAAGAAGTTCACGCAGCTATCCAACATTTAGATCAGGGATTATACCCAAATGCTTTTTGTAAATTATATGCAGATTATCTTGGGGGAGACAATCATTTTATCAATATCATGCATGCGGATGGTGCAGGTACCAAAAGTATCTTGGCATACATATATTGGAAAGAAACAGGCGATGCATCTGTTTGGAAGGGTATTGCACAAGATGCCATTGCAATGAATTTAGATGATTTACTATGTGTAGGTATTTATGATCAAATTTTATTCTCAAGTACTATTGATAGAAACAAATTAATCATCAATGGAGAAGTGATTAGTGAGGTCATTAATGGCACACAAGCTTTTTTTGAAACACTAAAAGAATTTGGTGTTCAGATATCTTTCTTAGGGGGTGAAACGGCTGATGTAGGTGATGTGGTTAGAACTATTGCTGTTAACGGAACCATGACAGCTAGATGGCCTAAGTCAAAATTAATTACGAATGATTTAATTGCTCCTGGTCAAGTGATTGTAGGTTTTTCTAGTTATGGCCAGGCAAAATATGAAACTGCATATAATAGCGGTTTGGGAAGTAATGGATTAACCAGTGCAAGACATGATGTTTTGAGTAAAGAGTATGCTACTAAATATCCAGAAACATTTGAACCAAGCTTGGCGAAAGAAGTAGTATATATTGGAAAGAATAAAGTAACGGATACCCTTGACATACCTGGTTTTGGAAGCATCCAAGTGGGTAAATTATTATTGAGCCCTACAAGAACTTATGCGCCATTGGTGAAAGCTATTTTAAGCAATCATTTTGATGCGGTAAAAGGTATGATTCATTGTAGTGGAGGTGGTCAAACCAAGTGTATGAAATATTTGCCAGGCCCAATGCGTATTGTGAAAGACAATTTCTTAGAAGTGCCTCCAATATTTAAATTGATTCAAGAAAACTCTGGTGCGAATGCGAGAGAAATGTATCAGGTATTTAATATGGGCCATCGTTTAGAAATATTCACCAACGAATCTGATGCAAAGGCGTTAATCGACATTGCAGCTTCATTAGGTATTGAAGCACAAATAATTGGTAGAGTGGAAGCGGCTGATACCAAAGAATTGGTGTTGAAAGGAAGTTTTGGAACAGAAACATTTAGCTATTAATTTTATATAAAACAAACCATCCCATGAGCGAGATAGTAGTTCAATTAGATAATGTAAATATTTATCAAAGCGGCAGTCTTATTTTACAAGATGTTCATTTGAAAGTAGAGAAAGGAGAATTTGTTTATTTAGTTGGTAGAACGGGTGCTGGAAAAAGTAGCTTATTAAAAACCTTATATGGTGAGTTAACTTTAACCGAAGGAAATGGAAATGTGGTTGGTTTTAATTTAAAAGATATGACATGGAAAACATTGCCTTTTCTTAGAAGAAATCTAGGGGTAGTGTTTCAAGATTTTCAATTGTTGACGGATAGAAATGTACATGAGAATTTAAAGTTTGTACTAAAGGCTACTGGATGGCAGGACGAAAAGTTGATGGAGCAAAAAATTGACGATGTATTGAATAAAGTGGGTTTACAGAATAAGGGCTTTAAAATGACCTACGAAATGAGTGGAGGGGAGCAACAAAGGGTAGATATTGCCCGTGCTTTGCTAAATGCTCCAAAATTGATCTTGGCAGACGAGCCAACAGGCAGTTTAGACCCAGAAACCAGCGACGAAATCATGCAATTATTGATGCAAATAGCCAAGGAAGACGGAACAGCCATTTTGATGGCTACCCACGATTTTATGGTGGTAAATAAGTTCCCATCCCGCACTTTGACCACAGAAGGGGGAAAACTGGTAGAAAAGGCTTAATAAATTCTTCATTTTGGGCATAAATTGCCCTTTTTTTACTTGAAATCTTACGCCTTTTTTCATATGTTCGCAGACATATTAAAGTTCAAAGAAAGTGAGACTAAAGTCATTAGAAATCAAAGGGTT
>CALCEA010000175.1 GCA_937900675.1 uncultured Chitinophagaceae bacterium | reverse complement strand
TGTTACTCTCTATAATTATTGTCAATTACCGATCTACTGCAGATATTCAAAATTGCTTGAACTCTGCTGGTAAATTTTTGATAGAAAATAAAGAGGTTGAATGGATTATTGTGGACAATGATTCTAGAGATGATAGTGAGAAGATACTAACAAATGCATTTCCTTTTATTCATTATATCCAAATGGGGTACAATGCAGGTTTTGCAAGAGCAAATAATGCTGGAATTAAAATTGCCAAGGGAGATCAGGTTTTATTGTTAAATCCAGATACCTTAATCAAATCAGGAGTAATCGAAAAATGTGTAGAAAGATTGGTTCAATCAAATCATATTGCATGTGGGGTTCAGTTAATTCATGCCGATGGTGTGCCTCAATTTTCGGGAAGTAAATTTGTAAAAGGTGGCTTGAATCATTTAATGGACTTGCCTTATTGGGGAGCAAGTTTAAAAGCCATAGCTTCTATTTTTAAAACCAACAAGCCTTCCGTTATTAAAGCCAGTAAAGAACAAAAAGTAGATTGGATCAGTGGTGCATATTTGATGGTTAAGAAATGGGCAATCGAAAAAGCCGGCTTAATGGATGAGGAATTCTTTTTATATGCAGAAGAAGTAGAGTGGTGCAGTAGATTGGGTAAGTTGGGTTCCATGTGTTTATATGGAGATATTGAAATAGTACATTTAATTGGAAGTTCTATCCAGTCGGCTACTGGTTCAGAAGACAATAGTTATACGAATCTGTCTGATAAAAAAGGATTGCAATTAATGGTGTCCAATCATCTTAGAATTAGAAAGCAATATGGTGTTCTTTGGTACTTGATTCAATTACTTAATTTCACTTGGGCCATCGTATATGCTTTTCTGATGAGTTTTTTATTACACTTGGCTCATGGCAAAAATCCTTTCACTGAATTCAATAAATTATTCGGATTTGCAAAGAATGTATCTAGGCTTTGGAGCTATAGTTATCCGATGATTACAAGAAAGCCCTATTTCTATAAGTGCTTTTAATAACCCAATAATCCCTTTAAGGTATCAATTCTGAATTGAATGATTGGTCCCGTTTTGGCAGGATTCCCCTGAATCGCATATTTTATCCCTAGTATGATAGCAGCACCTAATTTAAATAGGTATTCTACTATCTTATATACAAATGCTTTTTGGCTAATTGCTTTTGTTCTAGCTCTTTCACCTCTACCCATGCCACTAGCCACTCGGTACATATACTCCTTGGTAAGCTTCTTTGTTTCTACAACATGTTCAACAATGATAGTAGGATCATAATAAATGGTATGTCCTAGATCCATTATCTTATAAAATAAATCTTTTCCTTCTCCGCCAATTCTTACGGTTCCAACAACACCTGGAAGTTGTGTGTTGAATCCACCTATTTGTTCAAATATTTTTTTGGAAACAATCATATTGGATTCCAATGGATATTTTCCATTTTTAAATGTGCAAGCAACAGGAGCGTAGTCAAAATTACCCACCATACTTGAAACATAATAACTCATCCATTTGGGTTCAGTAGGTATATATCTTGGAATGATTCTGCCTCCAAAACCATGAACAAAAGGTTGGTCGTTAATATGTCTGATAATATTTTGAACAAAATCTTTATGAGCGATTGCGTCATCGTCAATAAAACATAGCCAATCGAATTTAGCAATTTCTGCTCCAGTGTTTCTAGCAAAACTAGCACCTTGTTTGGTTTCCGTAGTATAATAAAAAGATCCTTCTGGATGATGTGTTCTCCAAGTTGCAAATACTTCAGGAGTTCCATCAGTAGAGTTATTATCCACTACGATGGCTTCAAAGTTTTCTAATCCAGAAGATTGTAGGTATAAGGCATCCAGTGCCGCTCCAATATAATTGGCTCTATTATAACTACAAATAATAATAGAAATCTTCGACATCTATGCTTCTTTTTGTTTAAGTGCTTTATATCCTACAAAGATGATTAATCCCCATAAAAGTATAGAAGCAATGCCGGAAGCTTTTTTAGAAATATCAATAGAGCTTGGTCTGAACTCGAATTTAATTTCATGTTTACCTGCAGGTACTACTAATCCTCTTAATACATAGTTTACTTTTACAATAGGAGCTTCTTGATTATCTATATACGCTTTCCAGCCCAAGTTGTAATAAATCTCACTAAATACAGCTAATTGTTTTTTGGATGTATTCGCTGTATATAAAATATCATCATTGTTATTCTTCACTAATTGAATACTTGCTGCGCTATCTACTTCAAGATTGTTTAAGTCAACAATTTTATCTTTCTCTTCGATAATAGCAGTGTCTTTAGGATTAAAAGTATCTAAAGCCTTCATTACACTTGCTGCATCTTTTTGGTACTGTATACCTTTTACAAACCACACATTACCCAATGCCTCTTTATTAGGGATGGTATCTGTGGTCATATTCCCTGAAATCACATATTTGGTATTCAACATATTCAGTGTTGGCATACAATTAGGGAACTTATACCACTGGTTTTCTATTAAATCCTGATAGATGCTTAGTTTAGCCGGGTTGTAACCGCCCACTGTTTTGTGATGATAGGCAATCAATGCGCCGCCATTAAATGCATTTTGAATGCCACTTCGAATATCCAAAATTCTATAAGTGCTAGTATCTTTTTTAAGAGCAATATCTATAGGCGTTAAATTAAAAGCTGCTTCATTTTCTGTTGCTTCAATAAAACTCTCAGGTTTTAAATATTTGGTATTTAAACTAAATAAATCAATCATGGCTAAAACACCCAATCCAATAAAGAAAATAGTTTGATTGATTATTTTTTTAATACTTAAGAATACCAATGCAGCAATTAATATCAAATACAATAATGCCTTAGTGATATCAGATTCCATCAAAGATTTTCTATCTGCTACTAAGCCATTGAATAAATCATTGGCAGGAGTGATGTAGGAAGAGATTATTTCATTTCTTTTTTCAGGATTTACATTTAATCCTTTTGTTTGATTATTAATATACTCAGTCCACTGTGCTAATTTTTGTTTGTCTTCTTCGTTTTTGAAATCGGTAGTGAAATAAATTGCCAATACTGCAACAAAGCTCAATGCAATTAAAGCTAATCCTGTTTTATATTTTTGAATAAAATGCTTCAAAGAATTTTCTTTGCTTAATGCATCTGCACCATACATAGCCATAATGCCTAATAGTAATGTTGGAATAACCATGATCATGCTTGGCGCACGGAACTTATTATAGAAAGGCACATGTTCTAAAACAAACACATTGAATCCTTTTAGGTAAGAACCTGCAGCTAATAAACAAGCCAATACAATGGTTGCTGCAATCCAGATTCTATGAGGATTAGATTTTACAGAGAAGCCTATCAATGCCAATAAGCAAATAACGATACCCATGTATGGAGGGCCGGCAGTAAAGCCAATTCCGCCCCAATAAAAATTCAGGAAGCCTTGTAATTGTTGACCTAATTCAGGTTGCATTTGTTGTAGGGTCTCTACCGCTTTTGATTGATTAATATCCATTACTGCATTAGGGTCTGCACCACCACCATAGATATTGGGGAACATCAAAACCAGGGGTTCTGAAGCATACATGCTATAACTTAAAGCATAATCGCTGTTTAATCCAGTAGCATTGGTTTTACTTTCTTTGGTCACCAAAGCACTTCCACCTCTGATAGATGATTTGCCATATTCATAAGTGCTCACTAAAATAGGAGCGTTTACCACTAGGCCTAATAATGCAGCAATTAATCCAGCTGCCAATGTGGTGTATATAGCTTTGAAGTCTTTTGCTTTGATCCAAGTAATTAAATAATACAAAGACATAAACACTGCTATGATAATTCCATAGTAAGTGATCTGTAAATGATTGGCTTGTACAAATAAAGCAGTTGATATACTAGTCAATAAAATACCCCATAAGTATTGTTTTCTGAATAAGATAAATAAGGAGCCTATGAAGAAAGGTAGATATGCGATGGCGTGCATTTTGGTAATATGGCCCACAATAACAATAATAGGATTGTAAGTGGCATAACTATAGGCTAGTGCGCCAACAATACTAATGATGCTATTAAAACCTAATACTTGTGCTAAAAAATAAAAGCCTAAACATGCCAAGAAAAACAAACTAATAGGTTCGGGTAAATTCAAGGTAAATAACCTATCCAAAATACCTATTGAATATGCATAACCTACCACTCCTGTAATTTGATAAGTAGGCATACCTCCAAACATACTATTTGTCCATAAAGGTGTATGACCATATTGCTCTCTGTATTGAAGTGCATCCTGTGCCATGCCTTTAAACTGAGTAATATCTGATTGTTGTAATACTTTGCCTTCTAATGCAGGTTTGCAATAAACAATCGCTACAATAGCAAATACCAATACTGCAATTAAATGAGGTAAAGCAGATTTAAGAAAGTTCTTCAACATAATGTATTAAATTAGTGCAACAAACCTACAACTAAAAAGGCTTTTTTAGTAATTTTATTGCCTTCTAACATGTTAAAAACCTCGAGTTTCTATGAACTATAAAGCCTATGTTCCCTTTCTTTCAAGATTAGCTGTGCTTTGCAATATTTGTTTTATGATCGATATGGCTATTATGTATATACCTGGGTGGACTATGCCTAATTTTTTGGCTAATTTCTTTGGGGTATTAGGTTTAGAGATGGCCCCATTTATTAATTTGATTTTAGGCGTCTTAATGATTATTGTTATTATTAAAAAAATAGAGCTCAATTTACACAAATGGCAAACCTTTTTCAATATGGGGATGTTATTGATACAATTAATTACCTTATTTGCCTAATTCATTATGATATCAAATATTCTTAAAGACAAACCCACGAAATTATTTTTAGGCATTACTGCTTTCTTTGTTGCCAATGCTTTAATTGCTGAATGTATTGGAGGAAAAATATTTTCATTAGAAGGAGTATTAGGTTTGGCTCCAGCTAATTTGACCATATTTGGAGAGTCGGGCCTTTCTTTTAATTTAACCTGTGGTGTTTTGTTATGGCCTTTGGAATTTGTGATTACCGATATTGTGAATGAATATTATGGCCCCAAAGCTGTTAGAAGAATTAGTTTAACGGCAGTGAGTTTGATTATTTATGCATTCTTAATGTTTTATTTGGCCATGCATATTGCACCAGCTAGTTTTTGGGTAAGCTCCAAGCAAGCAGATGGAGTGCCAAGTATGCAAGGTGCTTTTGAAGCTATTTTTGGACAGGGTATGTGGATCATTATAGGAAGCTTGGTTGCTTTTTTAGTGAGCCAGTTAGTGGATGTATATATCTTTCATAAAATCAAAGAAAGAACAGGGGAGAAGTGGGGATGGCTTCGTGCAACAGGTTCTACAGTGGTATCTCAATTAGTTGATAGTTTTGTAGTATTAGTAATTGCTTTTAAAATTGGAAACAATTGGACCTGGTCTTTTGTAATAGCAGTATGTATCGTAAATTATATGTACAAATTTAGTATGGCATTGCTTTTAACACCAGTAATTGGTATTGTTGAAAAGCAAATTGAAAAATACTTAGGTCATGAAACAGCAGCAAAAATGAAATTAGCTGCCATGGGAAAATCAAACGAAATTTAATCTAGCTATTTCTTTTTGAAAGCAGCATTTGAATGGCTACTTTATCAATAGGTAATGTCATGTCTTCCACTTTCAATTCAGATAGGGGAATCCATCTTAAATGTTCGGCCGTGCCTTTTATATCTGCAACTTGTTCGGGTAAAAAATCAAAAGCAATCGTTTTTGCTTGAATTGCTTGGGTATTATCAGAGTGCACTAAATAATAGATAGAGATAATTTGATCTACATTGTTAAAAGCAGAGATTTGAAAAAAATCAGTGGTGTAGAAATGTTCTCCTACAGTTACTTCCAAATTTGCTTCTTCCATAAATTCTCTAGCCAATCCATCTCTTGTGCCTTCTCCAATTTCTAATCCACCTCCTGGTAATTTGGTAATGTATGCGCCTCTTATAAATTCATCACTTACTAATAATCTATCTTGTTCATCAATCAAGATGCCATACACTCTTACATTAAATAAAGCCATAGATATTCTTTATTTTAAATGGATATTTCCTTTGAAAACAAATGTGCCAGGACCCATTAACCAAATATTGTTAAAATGGCCTCCACCTTTGTGATGCAATTTGACTGCTAATTTCCCGCCAAGGGTTTCAATAGGAATAGTATGGTCTCCTTCTTTATGCAAACATGCAATTAATGCAGCGGCTGTCACACCAGTGCCACAACTATAAGTTTCGTTTTCTACACCTCTTTCATAAGTTCTTACAAATAAGCCATCCTGCATTTGCTCTACAAAATTCACATTAATCCCTTCTTTACTAAATCTATCATTGTATCTAATGGACTTGCCTTCTGTGTATACATCTAAAGCGCTAATATCTTTTACTTGTTTGATATAGTGGGGAGATCCAGTATTGGTTACATGAAAATCGTTTCCATTTTCTACCGCATTTACTTCTGACATTTTTAAGTGAACCCATCCATGGTGATCCATGGTTGCTTCATGCGGTCCATCCACTGCAATAAAATGATAATGATCTTTTACAATACCTATATCATGTGCAAATTGCACTAAACATCTTCCGCCATTACCGCACATGCTTCCTTCTTTGCCATCTGCGTTATAATAGGTCATCGAAAAATCAAATCCTTTTTCATTCCCTAGTAACATTAATCCATCTGCACCTATACCTTTTCTTCTATCGCATAAAAATGCAATTTGATTTTGCGATAGGGAAGTCTTACCATCGCGATTGTCAATAATTACAAAATCGTTTCCGGTGCCTTGGTATTTTGAAAATTGAATATCCATAGTGCTAGATTAAATATTGGCTAAAATGCCTAATGATTTTTGAATCATATGGTCTACTGCTTTGGCAGGGTCTTTACTAAATTCTTTTTTCACTCTATTGGCAACAATTACATTGATACTTAAACATTGATGTCCTAAAGCGTTACACATGCCGTAAATAGCACTGGTTTCCATTTCAAAATTTGCGATATGATGATTACCGTATCTAAAGCTAGTCATCTGATCAACTAAATTAGGCATACTCAATGGTAATCTTAAAATTCTTCCTTGAGGTCCATAGAAACCAGGACAAGTTACCGTAATACCATGGCTGTATCCATCTGTAAAATGCTTTAATAAACTTGGACTTGCGCTAGCAATATATGGATGGACATTGTAAGAAAGAATTTGAGTATGTTGTTCAAATGCATTCAATATTGCTTTCTCTTCTTCGTTATTTTGAAGTTTGTAAAAATGCATTAAGTTGTCAATCCCTAAACCATGTGTACCTGCTACCAATTGATCCACGCCTACCTCACCTTGCAAAGAACCACAAGTACCCATTCTCACAATGTTTACAGATTTTTTAGTGTCTTTAATTAATCTTGTTTCAAAATCAATATTCACTAAGGCATCCACTTCATTTAAAGCGATATCAATATTGTCTGGACCTATCCCAGTACTCAATACCGAGATTCTTTTATTGCCAATATATCCTGTATGGGTAATAAACTCTCTATGTGAAAGCTGAAATTCAATTTTATCAAAATATTTGCTGACATGCGCCACTCTCTCAGGGTCGCCAACGGTAATAATAGTATCCGCAATTTCTTCTGGTCGAACATTTAGATGATAAATAGCCCCTCTATCATTAATAATCATTTCTGAAGTTCCAATGGGTTGCATTTGTTCTGTTTTTATAGCACAAATGTCGTTTAAATCGTAATAGCTGTAAAATTCTTTTATAATTAAGTTCTTT
>CALCEA010000174.1 GCA_937900675.1 uncultured Chitinophagaceae bacterium | reverse complement strand
AGCACTGATATCTTTAACCTGTGCACCTTGAAGCATTAAGCCTAACACTTCCTTCTCTCTTTTAGATAGAATATTGAAGGGATTGGTGATTGTTAAGTTTGACATTGATATATACTTAATATTTTTATTATTAATTAGTTTAGAATAATGCTCTGAATGCAATCCAGCTAGTACCATCAGATATTACTTTTATCCAGTTGTTAGAAGGTTCTATACCAATTGTCGCAGATGTTGTTGTTATAGTAGAATTATCTTGAATAATATATTGAGAACTAGTTGTCGCAATAGAAACAGAAAAAGCACTCAAATTCTTAATTGTGAACTCTTTGCCTGCGCAACCAGAAGCAGTTGGCAAAGTGAATGTTTTACCAGTTGTTGCAGAAGATCCAACTATAATAAAATTATCATCTAATGTTAAGGTATAGTCTGCAGTTTTAGTACTTATTGTTGTATATCCAGATTTCCATGTTGCACCTCCATTAGCATCTGATGTTAATACTTTACCAGCAGCAGCCCCTGTTGGGATAGTTAAAGTACTACTTATTGTTGCAGCACCGGTTGTTGTAAGTGCAGCTAAAGTAGTTGCCCCTGTAACACCTAATGTTCCACCTACATTCACATTACCAACAATTCCTACACCACCTCCTACTTTAAGCGCACCAGTCGTTGTACTTGAAGAAGTAGTTGTATTACTAATTGTTGCAGCCCCAATAATTGTAGCTGTCCCTCCCACATTTATATTTTCTGCAATACCTGCACCACCAGAAACAACTAATGCACCACTTGTTGTTGTGGTTGAAGTAGTTGTTCTTGGCAATGTTAAATCACCCATAATACGAGCGGTTGTAGTAGTTGAAGAACCTATTAAAGTTGTATTTGATCCTAATCCAACTGTTCCTGCAGTTCCATTATAACCTGAAATAACAATTTCATTATCATCTGCATTTGCAAGAGGACGAACATCATATCCAATTAAAACACTATTTAAACCTGTTGTATTATAAGACGCACTAGTATTGCCAGTTGAAAAATACGCTCCTGCGTTTGAACCAATAAAAATATTTTTAGCTCCAGTAGTAACTCCATATCCAGATAAATATCCCATTGCTGTATTATCTGATGAAGTTGTTCCATACAAAGTTCCATATCCAAATGCTGAATTATTATTTCCTGTAGAATTTGCTTGAATTGCCATATTGCCAAATGCTGCATTTCTAGATCCAGTGGTGTTTGTTTTTAAAGCAAGTGAGCCAAAAGCAGAGTTAAGAGAACCTGTTGTACTTTTTAATGCATTATAGCCAACTGCGGTATTATCTGTACCAGCTGTATTGACTTGCAAAACACTAACTCCAAAAGCAGAATTAGTATTATTTCCAGTGTTACCTGTTCCTACCGTTAACCCATTTACAGTCAAATCATAAGCTCCTAAATCAACTGCACCAGTTGCACCCGAATAAGGAACAAAAGAAGGAGTTACCCAAGTTGGAGCAGATGAATTTATTCCATTACCTGAAGAAGCTAAATATTTCACAGTTGAAGTAGTATTACCAGCTAACAATGCAGTAGTTCCAGCTGCAGATTGATAAGGGATTGCACCAATAACACCTCCAGCAATATTTGTTGCCGTTGTCGCTGTGCCAGATAAATTACCTACTACTGTTGTTGAAGTTAAAGAAGTTAAACCTGTTATAGATGTTACAGTTCCACCTAGAGTCATTGTTGTGCTTCCTAATGTTGTTGAACTATTTGCTAAATTATTATTAGCAATTGCTGTACCACTCCACACACCACTTATAATGGTACCGACACTAGTTAAACTAGATCCTGTTACTGTAGAAGCTAAACTAGTTCCAGTCAAAGTTCCTGCATTAGCAATTATACTTGCAGTACTTGCAGATGTAACTCTACCTTTTGCATCCACAGTTATTGATGGAATTAATGTAGATGATCCGTATGTATTTGCAGTAACTCCAGAATTAGCTAAAGTAGTTGTAAATGTTCCAGTTCCTGTTCCTGTTACATCACCAGTTAAAGTTAT
>CALCEA010000173.1 GCA_937900675.1 uncultured Chitinophagaceae bacterium | reverse complement strand
ATCTGTGGTAGACATGATGTGGTAGTATATGATGCAGAATGTCATGCATGTATTATTGATGCATTGAGAATGATCCCTGGTCATCGTTTTGTGTTCAAGCACAACGATGTAGAGGATTGCGAAAAACAATTATTAAGAGCACAGGCTTTAGTGGATAAACAACAATCTGGTGGTGTATTGGTGATTACCGAGGGTGTATTTGGAATGGCGGGAGATCAAGGTAAATTGAAAGAGATTGCTGCATTAAAGAAGAAAGTGCCTTTCCGTTTATTAGTGGACGATGCGCACGGTTTTGGTACATTAGGTAAAACTGGTGCAGGCGCTGGTGAAGAACAAGGTTGTCAAGACGAAATTGATTTATACTTCTCTACTTTTGCTAAGAGTATGGCATCTATTGGTGCGTTCATGGCAGGCCCTAGAACAATCATTGATTATATTCGTTACAATATCCGTTCTCAAATATTTGCGAAGAGTTTACCTATGCCATATGTGGTGGGTAACTTAAAGCGTTTAGAACTATTAAGATCTAAGCCAGAGTTAAAAGACAATTTGTGGAAGAATGCTTTGGCACTTCAAAATGGTTTAAAAGAGAAAGGATTTGATATTGGTAAAACAGATTCAGTAGTTACTCCTGTATACATGAAAGGTGGGGTAGAAGAGGCAACAGCCATGGTGATGGATATTAGAGAGAACTACAAGATTTTCTGTTCTATTGTAGTATATCCAGTAATTCCGAAAGGACATATTATTTACAGATTAATTCCTACTGCGGTTCATACACAGGAAGAGATTGATTTAACTTTAAAAGCATTTAGTGAAACCAAGGCTAAATTGGACGCAGGTGCTTACAAGGTTGCTGAGATTCCAGATATGGCCAATAAATAGTTTAGTTAAAGTAATCCTCTTGGTCTTGTTCCTTTCTAAGTACTTCGATACTTACATTTAATTCAAATCCAATTAAAAGGATAAGGGCATTGATATAAATTAATGTCATTACAATTAATACGGTACCAATAGAGCCGTATACTTTGTTGTATGCACTAAAATTGTTTACCCAATAGGAAAATCCTAAGGTGGTGGCCAACATTAAAAAAGTGGATAGTATGGATCCTGGAGATAGTAAAGGCCACTTTTCTTTGATATGCGGTGCGTATCTGTAAATAAAAGCATTGCCATAAAACAAGAGTAAAATAATCACCAACCATCTAAGGGTATTCCAATAGGGAACAATGGCTTTTTTCTTGATATCAAATACTTCTCTCAATAAAATAGCTAATTGATCTTGTCCAATTAATACAATCAAACTGGCAAACACCAATAAGAAAAGAATTAATGTTAATCTTAAAGCACGCATTCTTTGGTGTAAAAAGAACGGTTTGTTTTGCATGATCGATTTATCAAAACTTCTGATAATACCGGTCATCGCATTGGAAGCATAGAATAACAATAAGATAAAACCAAATGAGAAGATACCTACATGCTTACTCAATAAGTCATTAATGATTTCTGATATAAATCTATAAGTACTTGAGTTGGGAGAAATATCTTTAAAGATGGATAAGATCTGTTTTTTGGCCTTTAAGGTTTTGGGAAAATAAGGTATGATAGAAAACAAAAACAATAAACCAGCTGGCAATGCCATAATTAAATTAAAAGAAATGGCAGAAGCGCGATCGTATAATCCAAGGGTGTTTAATTGCTTGGTTAAGAACTTGATAATTTGATACAAATTGATCTGCTGAAATCCAGGCACTTTGATTCCCTTTGCCTTTCTTTTCAAAAAACGAAAAATAGGCAATAATAGTAATTGAATAAAGGATGCTATTTGCTTAATTTGTTTCAATATGGATTATTTATTAGCTGCCTTTTTTTGTTGATAAATATCTAATTGCTTTTGATATTCTTTTGCATACTGATTATGCTCTTCATAAGTACTACTAAAATGATGGTATCCACTAAAATCCGCTTTTGCTACAAAGTATAAATAGTTTGTAGTAGGCGCATCTAATACTAGATCAATTGTTTTTGGAGAGGGAGTACAAATTGGCCCTGGAGGCAATCCTCTGTGATTATAAGTATTATAAGGGGAAGGGTTGCTTAAATACTTTTCGTAAATTCTAGTTAATCCAAAATCTTGCATCGCAAATTTAATAGTAGGGCAGGCTTGTAAAGGCATGCTTTTTTTCAATCTATTTTGATAGACACTTGCAATTAATCTTTTATCAGAATCATAATTGGTTTCTTCTTCTACAATGGAAGCCAATGTATAAATTTCATTCAAACTCATTGCTTTATTGGCAGCTTTTTGTTTTCTGTCTTTTACAGACCAAAAATGATCTGCATTGGATTTCATTTTTTGTAGAAACTTGGGAATAGGTGTGCTCCAATAAAATTCATAAGTATCAGGAATAAACAATGTTAGTAATTGAGTGGTATCGGTTTGATAGGGACTTAATGAATCGTTACTGTTAAAATAACTAGCACAGTATGCGCTATCTAAATCAAAGGTTTTTCCCACCAGTGCTGCCAATTCACCTCGGGTTCTCACTTTATTCAAAATAAATTTAACCGTTGCCTGTTGATTGTTTCTAAGCATTCTAATTAAACCCAATAAGCTAGTCTTTCTTTTCACTAAATACCTTCCTGGTTTAATTTTATCTTCTACTTTGAATACCTTGGCTAAGATCAAAAAGCTTGTCTTTTCGAAAATGATTTTTTGAGCAACCAGGGTATCTGCCAATTGATCCAAACCTTGGGCCTTGTATTCAAAATGGGCTTTCTCCCCATCAAAATGAGTAGACTTTACCATAACAGTAAAGAATAAATAAAATATAATTACACTTAGTGCAATGGATAGTATTGTTTTCATCACATCTAAAATACAATAAAAATCCCCACCTTTTGGAGGGTGGGGACAAATAGCTAAAAGCTAAAAATTTATTAAGAATTGACTTATTTCTTAGAAGAATCTACCGGAGCTGGTGCTACTGGAGCTGTTGTTTGAGCTGGAGTAGTTGTTGTAGAAGTGTTCACTTTGTCTAAAATGCTTTTTTCAGAACCAGCTACACCACCTTTTAAGAACATGGTAGAAGTAATCGCTAAAACAGCAATTACAGAAGCGAAGATCCAAGTACCTTTCTCTAATACATCGGTAGTTTGCTTAACACCCATGAAGTTATTAGATAAACCACCCACATTCGCGTTTAAGCCACCACCTTTAGGATTTTGGATTAATACCATAAAACCTAAACCTACACAAGCTGCGATAATCAATATGATAAATAAAGTAATCATTATTTCTTTTGTTTTAATTGTTCTATACGAGACGCAAAATAAACGGATTTTTCAGGAAAAATAAAACTTAATTTAGAATAAGTGTCTATTGCCTTGCGTTTATTGCCCTGTTTTGCCCAGATTTCGGCCATAGACTCTGTAATTACATCCTCTGCTTTATTGGCTTTTTCGGCGATAGCGGAGATTATTTTCTCTTGTTCTTCTACTATTTCAGGGGTATTTTGCTCTAAATCGGCATGTTTTAGCACTTTTAGCCATGCAGTGAAGCTTCTTAACTGCATGGTGAATTTATCCTGAGGAACCCTGCTTAGGTCTATATCGATGCCCTGGGCAGCAAAATAGTCTTTTTGAAGGGTAGGATGCTCTTCGTGCTCAAAACTTAATTTTTCTTCCTTAACGGGTTCTTGGAACTGGGCTAATTGCTCAGAGATAAGGTTGGTTAATTTCTCAGGGGCTTGCTGGGTATTATTGGAAGTCTTTGTATGCATCCATTGATTTACATGCAAGGCAGAGGGAAAATAGTTAGTGGTCTTTTGTAATTGCTCATCAAAAAGAGGGGAGCCTTCGATTTGATATTTTTTAGCCAATAACAAATGCGTGCTTGGGCTAAAAGGATAGTCCTGATTTAATTTTTCGAATACACTGGTTTCAACCGATTCAAATTCTGTTGATCCTGTCCACTGAGCCAGCAAGGTTTGTAATGCTTCTTCCTTCATATTCACTACCAGTTTGAAAAAATTTGATTAAAAATATCGTCAGTTATATTACGAACAATATCCTCCATTAATTGTGCTTCGGCCTGACTTAAACTCAAATTAGCAGAAAAATCAAAGTTTCTACTTACATCAAATTCTTGTTCTTTATTATC
>CALCEA010000172.1 GCA_937900675.1 uncultured Chitinophagaceae bacterium | reverse complement strand
ATGATTATTTAGCCAACGCTAAAAAAGTAAGATTCACTGCAGACAAATTATTTATAAAAAAATAATTCCTCAAAGAGTCTTTGACTCTTTGCCTTAAGCAAGCAATTGGAATGAATCAATTGTAAATCAATTGGAATGATGTGGCGGCCCTCCGGGCCGCCATTCTTTTTATTAAGATGCTTTTCTTAATTTACTTAAACGCTTATTAAGTTTACTTTGTTTAATCTTAGCTAGATCTAATTCATAAATCATCTGAAGGTTCAACCAATAAACAGGATCCATATCTAAAACATGGCCAAATTTCAATGCCATTTCTGCTGACAATCCCCTCTTTCCTTTTATAAATTCATTCAATTGAGATGGTAATATGCCACTCATTGAAGCAAATGATTTTTGTGTAATTCCTCTTTCTTTAAGTTCATCATAAAATAATTCACCTGGATGAAAAGCCTCCGATGGAACAACATCTCTTAAATTTACACCTACTTCTAAATATGTACTTTTCTTTTTCATAAAATATTTTAACTATAATGATTACTTATTTCAACAATCTCTAAATATTTAATTTTTTGAGGTATAAATTCATCAAATACTTCTTTTATGATTAATCTATATTTTCTATCTATCCTAACAGAACTATAACCCATCAAGTTACCTTTGAGTTTTTCATAATTTAAACCTCTATTATGAGAGATTAAATTAAAGCTTTCAATTGCACTAATTTTTATAATTGTCTTTTGAAACTTTCTGACCAATAAGGGATTCGACTTAAAAAGTTTATCATTTGTTCTTTTCCCTGAATATAAATCAAGCAATAATTGATCCTTAAAAACTATTTCCAAAGCAATTACATTATAAAGGTAAAATAAATAATTCACATTTTTGTGAATTATTTATATCAACAAAATATTGATGCGCACTAGTTAAGACATTAAAGAATAGATAAATAGCGTATAAATACCCTATTTATGATAGATAAGTATGAATACTTTAGTCCCATTATAAAAGTATTCTATGAAAAACATTAATACACTTTTAATCATTATTGTCTTAGGATATATGCTAAGTGGGTGTAAGAAGATTGAAGTTGGCATGCCTTCTTATGTTAATATATCTGAATCTCTTTCAAGAGATAGTAGTTTTATTGCCTTAGTGAATCTGGAATTAGATTTAAAAAATTTAATAAGTGATAATAAAACAAGTAAAAATATACAAGAAGACTCTACCCTATTAAATTATTTAACTCAATTCAATTCAGACTATTATAAAGCCTGGAACAACCTTAAGAATAGATACGGGAAAATTAAAGAGCAAGATATTAGGGATGCAAGCAGATTTTATTTTGAACAACAAAAGCTTTTTGCAGTAAGCGAAAATAAGATTCGTTCAAACAGTATAAAACCAAATGTAAAAAATCAATGTACCTGGGGATATGATTTGTGTATTGCTGGTGTAACTGCAGGTGCTATATTATGTCATGCAGGTTGTATTGGTGGCACAGCAGGTTTTGGTGCTCCAGCCTGTGTTTTATTATGTGGAACTATGCAGGTAGCAGCAGGTGCTCAATGTATGAAAGGATATTGTGATTTTAGCAACTAGCTTATGAAAAATATAATCAATAAAATAGCGCTTCTTTACGCAGCCATATCCTTTATGTTTATAAAATCAATTATTGCAACCCATAAAGGATTAGTAATTTATTGTATAATAAACAGTATCCTACTAATTGTAGTATTGTATATCAACAGAAATAAAAAACAACCTTAATCTGCTTTTAACACTGGTGTTCTCGGACCAATACCGTTTTCGTTAAATGCTTCTATCTGAAAATAATAAGTTTGATCTTTCTCTAATGCATTTAAATAATATTCACTGGCACTATAGACCATCACACTATTGTATAATTTATTAGGATCTGTTCCAAAATAAATATGGTATCCAGTTGCGTTAGGATTTTGTGCCCACTTTAACCAAACATTTCTTCTTTCACTATCACCTCTTAATGGTACAAAATTTTTCACTGTTCCTGGATCCTTCCCACTGCCTTTTCCAAATACGCGTAATCCGCTGATCGCAAACTTTCCATCAGGCACATGAATATTCACCATCTTCACAAATCTTGCTTGTGTAGGTTTTTCTAAAACAACATAATCATGCGGCACATCTTTTGTATTTTTTGATTTATCAATCAACAAAGACCACTGCTTTCCATCATTGGATGCATACACTTGATATTGATGATAGATATTGGTATACTTTCCCATTAATTCAGAACCTTCGTCTGCATAATTAATTTGAATAGCTTCGATCCTACTTGTAGCTCCTAAATCTGTTTGGATCCACTCTCCTTTATTGCCCGTTGTAGCGGACCAATAAGTTTTGATATTTTCATCCACTGCATTATTAGCAGTAAATGCACTTAATGTACTAGACACTTGCACTGGCTTGTTATAGTTTAACAACATCCATCCCGTAAACTGTGACTGATCATGATTCGCTTTTGCATTAGGAATATAGTGCGGATAATCTCCATATGCTGTATTGCTATATAATAAGCCATCCTTGTCTATCTGTGCTGGCCAAATTCCATTTCTTCTTTCAAAATTATTCTTCACACTTATCGCTATCGTTGAAATATGCCACCACTGTTTGTAAACATCTTGATAAGTCGCTCCATGTCCCGCACCGCGTGCAAAGCCGCCTGGCTTATAAGAGAAAGGATTATGTTTTTGATAAGTGAATGGACCTAAAGGTTGATCGCTCACATACACACCATCTCCGTATCCACTAAACTCTGTACCTGGCGCACCATATTGTAAATAATATTTTCCGTTATGCTTATTCATCCAAGCACCTTCCATAAATGGTTTTAAAAAGGTATTGTCTTGATGTTCGCCAAATCTTTCCCATCCATGAACGCTATCTACTAAACGAATCAACGATTTTTTTTCTCCAATAGGTGCAAATGTTTTTCTATCTAACTCTTGTCCATAAATAGGATAAAAATTACTAGAGCCATGATAGATGTATAATCGATTATCATCATCCACAAATAATCCTGGATCCCATGCACCTACTTTAAAACTATCCACCGCAACATGCCAATCATCCTTTGTTGGATTAGTGCTATACCATAAACTAAAATTTTTTTCATAAGTAGAACCAATCACCAATAAACTATCTCCCAATACCAAACTTGCTGGCGCACATAATTCATCATACACATTGTTCCATGGTCTTAAAAATTTTCTTGGAACAAAATTCCAATCCTTCATATCATTACTCCACCAATAACCCCATTGGTTGGTACTAAACATAAAGTACTTGTCTTTGTAAACACTTATGATTGGATCCGCAGTTGCGCGATGCTTCCCGTTTTGTACAAAATTTGGAATGGGGCAATAACCATAATCTATATTGATAGGATTACAATATGTAGCTTGACGGTTCGCAGCAGTTGGTGCTGTTTGAGCTTTTACTTGTTTGCTCGTTCCAATTTGAAAGCATAAGCATAATACTACAGGCAAGATCAATCGTTTCATAGTGCTGGTTTGATCTTTAAATATACCTAATTATTTATTGAACATATAGTCTAAAATGTATATCTAAATAGAGTATAAATACCTGATTTTGAGGCAAATGGATCAAATATATTTACCCTCCATTCAAAAATTAATGATTTATGCGCACAAATTCAATATATGCGTATTTTTGTAGTGTACTAGCAATCAATACTATGAAAGCAAGATTGAATTTAACCATTGAGCAATCCCTATTGGAGGAGGTGAAGTTATATGCCACCCGAAAAAATACAAGTGTGTCTGAACTGGTGGAGGAATACTTTAAAGTAATCACTCAAACTAAGAAACAATCCTTGGTAGATTTATTAAGATCCTTACCAAAACCAGATATTGATGAGAATTTTGATTGGAAAGAAGAATATTATAAAGGCAAAATGAAAAAATATGGCTTATAAAATATATTTTGATGTTAATGCTCTTTTAGATCTTACACTTCTTAGAAATAATCACAACGATATTGAAACGGTAATCAAAGAAGTGGAAAAAGGTACTTTAAGAGGTTTTGTATGTGGAGCAACCATACATACCATATCTTATTTTTTGATTAAGAAATATAATATCGATAAAACAAAACAAATTTTATTGAATTTGCTTTCATTTATATCTATTGTAGATCTTCCTAAAGAAGATATTCAAAAAGCATTATTTATGAATCTTAAAGATATTGAAGATGCAATTC
Source organism: uncultured Chitinophagaceae bacterium (assembly GCA_937900675.1). GTDB lineage: Bacteria > Bacteroidota > Bacteroidia > Chitinophagales > Chitinophagaceae > Sediminibacterium. The sequence continues at coordinate 15,737 of CALCEA010000172.1, read as the reverse complement.
AAGTTCAAACTGCTTTAACTTATAAGATGGATTATTTTTTAACAAGTGATAAGCAATTAATAAAAGCTTCAAGTGAAACTATGCCAATATTAAATGCATCTTCATTTTTAAAAAGAATTTCTGCAAATTAAGCCCCAACCTTATTTAACATCCAAGATTTAAAGACGCCAAAGCTAGCACCCATTGGGATAGCTACTTTTTCTTTGTCTAATAAGAATTGAACAGAAGCAGGCACTTCAATAGTTTGTCCAATAGCTTCTTCTACTACTTCTGGAAACTTTACTGGATGCGCTGTTTCTAAAATAATAGTTCTCACTGGACTGGCTTCTGTGGTATGATTAAAGTGTGTGATCTGATATTCATGATCATGTATAAATTCTTCAGCTGCTAAAAAAGCTACAGCACCATGTGGATCTAATGTATATCCATAATCATTGTATACTCTTGTAATGGTAGCTTGTGTATTGATATCATCATAACTATAACTACTCAATGCTTTCACTAAAGTGGGGAAATCTTGATGCATGATTTCCATAATGCGCACAAAATTACTTGGATTACCAACATCCATCGCATTAGAAATAGTAGATACTGCTTTCTTTACTTCGTATTTTTCTGTTGCCAAATATCTTGTGACCACATTGTTGGCATTACATGCTGCCACAAAATGTCCTAATGGCAAGCCAGATGCTTTAGCCATCATACCTGCACAGATATTTCCAAAATTACCACTAGGCACAACAATATGCATAGGTGTATTATCGCCATATTCTTTCACCCATTGTTGCCATGCAAAGAAATAATACAATTGCTGTGGCAACCATCTAGCAACATTGATAGAATTGGCTGAGGTTAAATTATAAGCTGCATTTAAGTCTGCGTCCATAAAAGCATCTTTTACTATGGCTTGACAATCGTCAAAACTTCCGTCCACTTCTAAGGCTGTAATATTTTGTCCGCAGGTAGTTAATTGTAATTCTTGTATTGGACTTACTTTGCCTTTTGGATATAATATAATCACATTCACACCTTCCACACCTAAAAATCCATTCGCTACTGCACCACCTGTATCGCCTGATGTAGCAACTAATACAGTAGTGTCTTTTGAAATAGTATTTTTCTCTAGAGATTTTGCAATTGCTGATTGCTTCGCAAAATAGCCCAAACATCTACTCATAAATCTTGCACCCACATCTTTAAAAGCTAGGGTTGGGCCATGAAATAATTCCAAAGAAATAATTTGCTCTGTAATAGCAACCAAAGGAAAATCAAAATTGACTGTCTCTGCACAAATGGTTTGTAAACTAGCATCATCTATTGTTCCTGCCACATAAGGCTTCATTACTTCAAAAGCCAATGTAGCTTTATCTAATGTTTTGAATCTTTCAATTTGTTCCTTGGAAAACTGTGGTATCTCGGATGGAAAATACAAACCCTTATCTGGCGCTTGTCCAGTAATAGCAGCTGTTTTAAAATCTACATTGGGTGATATTTTTCCTAAACTATAATAATGCATTGTATACTATTTCAAGAAGAGTCTCTAATTAAGAACTCTTTTTAATTTAAATTATTTGAACGCCGCTTTGATTGATACTGGTTACATAAGTATGATGTGCTAATCCCAAGCGAGTATATAATTCCTTCATCGCATCTTCCACCTTGATAGCAGTTTCTTTTTCTTTGCTTAAGAAAAAGATAGATGGACCTGATCCTGATATACCTCCACCTAGTGCACCGGCAGCAATACATGCTTTCTTTAATTCATCAAAACCAGGTATTAAAATAGATCTAACTGGTTCTATAATCACATCTTCCAATGATCTTCCAATTAAATCATAATCTCCTTTCATTAATCCAGCAACCAAACCTGCAATATTTCCCCATTGCTTAATGGCATCTTTTAATTGTACATTCTGTCTTAAGATACTTCTTGCATCTGCAGTTCTTACTTCAATTTGTGGATGCACAATAGTCACATGTAAACTTGGTGAAGGCAATGCAATAATTTCTAAAGGGAATATAGATCTCACTAATGTTACGCCACCAAAAATACACGGAGCAATATTATCTGCATGCTTTACGCCGGATGCCACTTTTTCTCCATTCATGGCAAATCGCACTAGATCATCTTTTGAAAAGATATTACCTAATAAATGATTCGCACCCACTACAGCTCCAGCAGAACTAGCTGCACTTGAACCCACACCAGAACCTGGTTTAATCAGCTTATTAATCTTTACTTCAAATGCCAATGGTGTTGAACCCATTTGCTTTTCTTCATATTCTTCTATCAATGCAATCAATGCAGCACCTGCTACATTCTTCTCTGGTTCTGTTGGTAAATTATAAGCATCAATATTGATAATCTTGATGGCTTCTGCAGCAGTTTGACCGGCAGCTCTTGGCACTAAGCGCATTTCCATTTCATCATATGGACTCTCTACGGCAAAACCGAGAATATCAAAACCACATACCATGTTGGCCACGGTAGCAGGTGATTTGATTTGTATCCATTGATTCATTCTTCTAAATTATATCTAATTTATTAAACTCTTGCTGCTCTTATAATATCTGCAAATACGCCCGATGCTGTTACATCTGCTCCAGCACCTGCTCCTTTGATCACCAAAGGTAATTCAGGATAACGCATACTATAAAATAATACTAGATTATCCTTTCCATACAAATGATAAAAATCCGAGCTTGGTTGAATATGTTGTAAACCTACTTTGGCTTTTCCATTTTCAAAAGATGCTACAAATTTTAATTTACATCCTTCAGCGGCAGCAGCTTCATATAATTTCTTGAAATGATCTTCTTGCTTTTCCATCTCTATATAAAAATCTGTAACAGATCCGTTAAAACAAGAAGCAGGCAAGAAAGCATTATTACTTATATCTTCCATTTCTATTTTCTGTCCTGCTTCACGCGCTAAGATCATAATCTTACGCATTACATCTGTTCCACCTAAATCCAATCTTGGATCTGGCTCTGTGTAACCCTCCTCTTGTGCTTGCTTCACTACTTGTGCAAAGCTCTTGCCATCTTTTCCACCAGCATAATTATTGAACACAAAATTTAATGTACCAGATAATACTGCTTCAATTTTATTAATGCTGTCTCCACTTCTTACTAAATCGTTCAATGTACCAATAATCGGTAAACTTGCACCCACATTGGTTTCAAATAAGAATGCTGCATTGTATTGTCTAGCCAATGATTTTAACTTAGCATAGTTTGCATATGGTGATGAACATGCAATTTTATTACAAGCCACTACCGATACTGCTTTCTCTAACAATTGTGCATATACATTCGCTACTGTCTCATGGGCTGTTACATCCACAAATACACTATTGCGCAAATTGTTTTCCAAAATAGCCTGTACATAATCTGCAATACCACCAGGTTTAGCATTGGCTAATTGGTCTTTCCAATTAGTTAAATCCAATCCATCCACATTGATTAATTGCTTCTTACTATTAGCAATACCTACGATATTTATTTGCAGTCTTAATGATTTTTTTAAGTACTCTGCTTGTTTTTGTATTTGATTAATCAGCTTACCACCCACATTACCAGCACCTGCTACATAAATATTTAATTGCTTATACGTTGTTTCAAAAAACTCTTCATGTAATACATTGATTGCTTTTTTAACATCCGAACTAGCAATAACAGCTGTAATATTTTTTTCTGATGAACCCTGTGCAATAGCTCTTACATTAATACCATTTCTTCCCAACACGCCAAACATCTTACCACTCACGCCAGGATGATTTTTCATTTGCTCACCCACCAAAGCGATGATTGATAAATCTTTCTCTATGATTAATGGCTCTACTTTTTGTGTATTGATCTCTTGCTCAAACTCGGCATCCACTGCTAGTTTAGCTTGATGTGCGTCTTGTACATTCACACCCACACATATTGAATGCTCAGAAGAACTCTGTGTAATTAATATAACATTGATTAATTTTTTAGCCAATGCATCAAATAATCTTTTGGAGAAACCTGGTATACCAACCATGCCCGCACCTTCCAAACTCAATAAACATAAATCCTTGATACTTGAAATACCACGGATAAAATTATCATCCTTAGGTGAATTATTTTCAATGATGGTTCCTGGATGATTAGGTTCAAAAGTATTCTTAATCCATACTGGTATGTTTTGATACATTACCGGCTGAATGGTTGGAGGATAAATAATCTTTGCACCAAAATGAGACAACTCCATGGCTTCTTGATAAGAAATTTGTGGAATCTCTTTGGCATTGCTTACCATTCTTGGATCAGCCGTCATCATTCCTGAAACATCTGTCCATATTTCTAAAGCACTAGCTTTTAAGGCTGCAGCATAAATAGCACCTGTATAATCAGATCCGCCTCTGCCTAATGTTGTTGTGTTACCATCTTTATCTGAAGCGATAAAGCCTGGAGCCATATAAACATCAAATGAATTATTTTCTTTAGCAGAAAAATATGCCTGAATAGTTGAATCAGTTAATTCTTTATTCACTACTGCATTAAAATACTTGCTATCTGTTTTGATTAAATTTCTAGAATCAACCCATTGTTGTTTGATACCTCTAGATTCAAATGCAGCACTGATAATTTTTGATGATAAGATTTCACCAAAAGAGATGATTTTATCTTGCATACGCATAGATAACTCTCTTAACATGAATAATCCTTCGCAATTAGATTCTAATTCATTCAATAATTGCTTTACCATGCTTAAAGTGCCTGATTGCTGTTGTATGGGCAATAAAGCTCTTACTGCATCTAAATGCTTTTGTTCAATATTTTGAATAATGGTTTTATATGCCTCGTTGCCTTGTGATGCACTTTGCGCCAACATCAATAATTGATCCGTCACTCCACTCATAGCTGATACCACTACAATAGTAGGCTCTTTTTTACTGCTTTCCGTTACAATAGCTATTACCTTGTCTATTGCTTCTGCACTTCCAACTGAACTTCCTCCAAATTTTAAAACCTGCATATAAATTTAATTTTAAAGACGAGTCTTCTTCGAGAGACTCATCTTAGAATTCGTATAACTAAATTAAATAGCCATACATATTATCATCATCTTTATTAATCTCCGTATAATTAATCTGATATTTTTTCATGTTCTCCATTAAAATATCATAATCTTCTTTCGTCTTTAATTCCAATCCCACTAATGCCGGACCCGCTTCTTTATTGTGTTTTTGCATGTACTCAAACCTAGTAATATCATCTGTAGGACCCAATACCAAATTCACAAAATCTTTTAATGCACCTGGTCTTTGTGCAAAACGAATTAAAAAATAATGTTTTAATCCTTCATACACCAAAGATCGTTCTTTTATCTCTTGCATTCTATCAATATCATTATTACTTCCACTCACAATACAAACAATATTTTTTCCCTTTATTTGTTCTGCATAATCATCCAATGTAGCTATACTCATTGCTCCCGCAGGTTCTACTACAATGGCTTCTTCATTATACATTTTTAAAATGGTAGAACAGATTTTTCCTTCTGGCACCAAATGCATATCATCTAATGCATCTTTACAAAATGCAAAAGTAATGTCTCCAATTCTTTTTACTGCAGCACCATCCACAAACTTATCTATGGTCTCCAATTCTACTGGATGTTTTGCTTTTAAAGCAGCCAACATACTTGGCGCTCCCTCTGGTTCTAAACCAACCACTTTTGTATGTGGGGAAGCTTGTTTAAAATAAGTTCCCACTCCAGCACTCAGTCCTCCACCACCAATTGGCATAAAGATATAATCGACAGGTGTTTGTTCTAATTGATTATAATCTTCCAAAATTTCTACACCTACTGTTGCCTGTCCTTCAATTATAGAAGGATGATCAAAAGGAGGTATAAATGTCATTCCATGTTCTTGCGTATATGCTTTTGCAGCAATCGCGGTATCATCAAAAGTGTCACCCACTAGTTTTACTTCCACAAAATCTTCACCAAACATTTTTGTTTGATTCACTTTTTGTTGCGGAGAAGGGATAGGCATAAAGACAACGCCTTTCACATTTAACTTTTTACAGCTATAGGCGAAACCCTGCGCATGGTTACCTGCACTTGCACATACCACACCCTTTGCCAATTGCTCTGCAGATAATTGACTCATCATATTGTAAGCGCCTCTTAATTTATAAGAACGCACAATTTGCAGATCTTCTCTTTTTAAATAAACCCTGCATTGGTATTTTCTAGAGAGATTTGCATTTAACTGAAGCGGGGTATGATTTACCACCGGCTTCAATCTTGCATAAGCTCCCTGAATATCCAATGCAGGTTTATCGACTAGTTTCACTTCACTCATTGATTCTACTTCTACTAGATAAATTATTTTCCTTTTTGGTTCTCTGGTCTTAAACTTCTTACAGTTCTACCAGCTTGCCACATTTCACTATTGTGTAATTCAGCTAATTCAACTTCTAATTTCTCACGATAGTCAGGCTTGCTGTTTAAATCAATTGATCTTGCAGCTTCTGCACCTGTTGCTACGCTATTGTATAAATCAGAGAATACAGGTAATGTTGCATCACGGAACTTCTTCCACCAATCCAACGCACCTCTTTGTGCTGTAGTTGAACAGTTTGCATACATCCAATCCATACCATTTTCAGCAACCAATGGCATTAATGATTGTGTTAATTCTTCTACAGTTTCGTTGAAAGCTTCAGAAGGTGAGTGACCATTCTTTCTTAATACTTCATATTGTGCAGCGAAGATACCTTGGATAGCACCCATTAATGTACCACGCTCTCCAGTTAAATCTGAATACACTTCTTTTTTGAAATCTGTTTCAAATAAATAACCAGAACCAATTGCAATACCTAATGCAATTACTCTATCCCATGCTTTACCAGTTGCATCTTGGAAGATGGCATAGCTTGAGTTTAATCCACGACCTTGTAAGAACATTCTTCTTAAAGATGTTCCAGAACCTTTTGGAGCTACTAAGAATACATCCACATCTGCTGGAGGTACAATACCAGTTTGCTCTTTGTAAGTCACACCAAATCCGTGAGAGAAATACAATGCTTTACCTGGAGTTAAATGTTTTTTTACTGTTGGCCACATAGCGATCTGTGCAGCATCACTCAATAAATAACAGATAATAGTTCCTTTTGCTAATGCTTCTTCTATTTCAAATAAAGTTTCACCTGGAACGAATCCATCAGCTACTGCCTTATCCCAAGATTTTGAATTTTTTCTTTGACCAATGATTACGTTTACACCGTTTTCTTTTTGGTTTAAAGCTTGACCAGGACCTTGAACACCATAGCCAATTACCGCTACAGTTTCGTTCTTTAAAACTTCCTGTGCTTTTGAAAGAGGGAACTCTTCACGCGTTACTACGTTTTCTTCAGTTCCACCGAAATTTAACTTTGCCATTTTAGTTTGAGTTTAATTAAGATTTAAATTTTTATTGTTGTTTTATTTTTACATGGTAAATACTGCTTCTCTTTTCCCTAAATATTCATTCTCTATCAATTCCTCTCCTGGTTCTCTTTTTTCAAAGTCTTTTAACTTCTCGTGAAAACCTGCACTCTCTTTAATAATAGCCACTCTTGCACTTCTCACAAATTCCACCAAACCAAATGGCGCCAATGCTTCCATTAATCTATTGGTTTCTTCTCTATGACCAGTTGTTTCAAATACGATAAAGTCTTTTCTAATCGCTACTGCTCTTGCACCATACTCTCTTAATAAGCGTTCTACTTTTACTTTTTCTGTGATCTCTTCACTTAATACTTTATACAAGGCCAATTCCTGCCATACTATTTCATCATTCGTATTATAATATGCTTTTAATACTTCTACCTGCTTTTCAATTTGTCTTACTACTTTATTCACCACATCTCTATTCTCTACCACCACAATAGTAAAACGATGTATACCAGCTACTTCCGATGGAGAAGTATTCAAGCTTTCTACATTTATTTTTCTGCGCGAAAAAATAATCGCAATACGATTTAATAAACCCACTTGGTTTTCGGTGTATACCGTAATCGTATATTCTTGTTTTTCTTCGTTCATAACATTTTATTTAAGTCTTATTTCAGAGACGGAGCATCCTTGTGGTACCATTGGGAATACATTGTTTTCTTTTCCTACCATTACTTCTAATAGATAAGAACCCTTGGATTCCAACATGGTTTTTACTGCAGCTGCTAATTGATCTCTATGTTCCACTTTTGCTCCGTCAATACCATATGATTTAGCCAACATGATATAGTCTGGACTTTGTATATCTACAAATGAATAGCGCTTGTCATGGAACAATTGTTGCCACTGACGCACCATTCCCAAAAACTGATTGTTTAATATCAAGATCTTTACATCCACGCCTGTTTGCATGATGGTTCCTAACTCTTGTAAAGTCATTTGGAATCCACCATCACCAATTACAGCGACTACTGTTCTATCTAATGCACCAAACTTTGCACCAATTGCAGCCGGTAAACCAAAGCCCATCGTGCCTAGTCCTCCAGAAGTTACATTGCTTCTACTTTGATTGAACTGCGCATATCTACAAGTAACCATTTGATGTTGTCCAACATCCGTTACCATTATAGCTTCTCCCTTGCTCACTTCATTTACAATACGAATCACTTCTCCCATAGTCATCTCTTCTGTCTTAGGATATATTTCATCCTTGATACATTGATCGTATTCTTTTTGTGCGTAGTCTTTAAATAAATTCACCCACTCTGTTCTTTCTTTTTGCTCAATACCTAATGTCAATAAAGGCAATGTTTCTTTACAATCTCCCCAAACACCTACATCTGCTTTTACATTCTTATCAATCTCTGAAGGGTCAATATCTAAATGTATAATCTTTGCTTGCTTAGCGTATTTATCTAATCTTCCAGTTACACGATCATCAAAACGCATACCAATAGCTATTAATACATCACACTCATTGGTTAATACATTGGGTCCGTAGTTTCCATGCATACCCAACATACCTACATTCAAAGGATGATCTGTTGGCAATGCACTTAATCCTAAAATGGTCCATGCAGCTGGTATACCAGATTTTTCAACAAACTTTTTAAATTCTTTTTCTGCTTTACCTAAGATCACTCCTTGTCCAAAAGCAATCATTGGTTTTTTTGCTCCATTGATTAATGCAACTGCTGCATCAATATATTCTTTTCGAATAATGGGTTTAGGTCTATAAGATCTAACATGATTACAAGGCGTGTATCCTTCGTAATCAAATTTTTGTAATTGTGCATTCTTTGAAATATCAATCAACACTGGTCCTGGTCTTCCACTCTTTGCTAAATAAAATGCTTTAGCAATAATGTGAGGAATTTCTGTAGCATCAGTAATTTGATAATTCCATTTGGTAACAGGCATGGTGATATTAATAATATCTGTTTCCTGAAACGCATCTGTTCCTAATAAATGTGCAAACACTTGTCCAGTGATACAAACCAATGGTGTACTATCTATCATTGCATCTGCTAATCCAGTGACTAAATTTGTAGCACCTGGCCCACTTGTTGCAAATACCACTCCAACTTTTCCTGAAGTACGCGCATAACCTTGTCCTGCGTGTATTCCACCTTGTTCATGTCTTACAAGAATATGTTTTAATTTATCGTTGTAATCATACAATGCATCGTAGATAGGCATGATAGCACCACCTGGATAACCAAATATGGTATCCACTCCTTCAGCAATAAATGCTTCCAGTACTGCTTGTGATCCTGTTAATTGTTTCGCTTCCATAATACTTTTTTAATCTGTATCCGTTACACAACCTTCGCTTGCGTCTTTTACTAATTTGGCATATTTAAATAATACGCCATTCGTTACTTTCAACTGTGGCTTTGGTTGTGCTGCTCTTCTTTTAGCAATTGTTGCTTCATCTACTTTTAAAGTCATCGTACGCTTTGGTACATTCAATTCGATGATATCACCGTCTTCTACAAGTCCTATTAATCCACCCTTGTATGCTTCTGGTGTAATATGTCCAATCACAAATCCATGTGTACCTCCACTAAATCTTCCGTCTGTAATTAAGGCTACTGATTTTCCTAAGCCAGCACCAATAATTGCAGAAGTTGGTTTTAACATCTCAGGCATACCTGGAGCACCTACTGGTCCTACATTCTTGATCACTACTACATCACCTTCTTTTATTTTTTTAGAGTTGATGCCTTCAATCAATGCATGTTCTCCATCAAATACTCTTGCTGGACCTTCAAACATATCTCCTTCTTTTCCAGAAATTTTTGCAACACTACCACCTGTAGCAAGGTTACCATACATAATTTGTAAGTGGCCTGTTGCTTTGATAGGATTTTCTTTAGGAAGAATTATTTTTTGTTGATCAAAATCTAAATCTGGTGCACTCGCTACATTCTCTGCAATAGTTTTACCTGTTACGGTTAAACAATCTCCATGTAACCATCCTTGCGCCAACATATATTTCATCACCGCTGGAACACCACCATACTGATGTAAATCCTGCATTAAATATTTTCCAGAAGGTTTGAAATCTGCCAATACTGGAATTTTATCACTGATGGCTTGGAAATCATCAATAGTAAATTCAACGCCAACGCTTTTTGCCATCGCAATCATATGTAGTACTGCATTGGTGCTTCCACCTAATACCATGATTACCGCTACCGCATTTTCAAATGCTTTGCGTGTCATGATATCTCTTGGCTTAATATCTTTTTCTAACAATAATCTTATTGCTGCTCCTGCATCTTTACACTCTTGTTGTTTCTCTGCACTCAATGCTGGATTAGAAGATGAGTAAGGTAAACTCATTCCCAATGCTTCAATCGCAGAAGCCATCGTGTTTGCAGTATACATACCGCCACAAGCACCTGCACCTGGACATGCATGTTGTACAATACCTTTAAAATCTGCTTCATCTAATTGTCCTGCAATTTTTTGTCCCAATGCTTCAAATGCAGATACAATATTTAAATCCTGTCCTTTATAATGTCCTGGTGCAATGGTTCCACCATATAACATAATGGCTGGTCTATTCAAACGGCCCATTGCAATAAGTGAACCTGGCATATTTTTATCACAACCTGGAACTGCTATCAATGCATCATAGTATTGTGCACCACAAACTGTTTCAATACTATCTGCAATCACATCTCTACTCACTAATGAATAACGCATACCCGGTGTACCATTACTCATTCCATCACTTACACCAATAGTATGAAATGTCAATCCCACTAAATCTTGTTCCCAAATGCTTTTCTTTACTTGATCTGCTAATGCATTCAAATGCATATTACAAGTGTTACCATCATAACCCATACTTACCACACCCACTTGTGCTTTATGTAAATCAGCATCTGTTAATCCAATACCATAAAACATGGCTTGCGCAGCGGGCTGCGTTGGATCTAAGGTGATAGTCTTTGAATATTTATTTAATTCCATAATACTTATATAATTGTTGATTTATGTAAACGCTCATGTATTGGATGTGATTCTCCTTTTGCATGTCGTTCTATGTATTCACAAATCATATCTCCCATAGCGGTGGTTGTATAACTATTCATTGGATCGATATCTTTTGTTACAAATCCATTATTCAAACACCAGCTAACTGCTTCTCTAATAATTTCTGCTTCTTTGTTTAAACTGAAATGATCTAATAACATCGCTGCAGATAAAATAGAACCTAATGGATTAGCAATATCTTTTCCTTTTGCTTGTGGATATGAACCATGGATAGGTTCAAACAAAGCCACTGTGTTTCCAACAGAAGCAGAGGGCAATAAACCTAATGAGCCTGCTAATACTGATGCTTCATCGCTGATGATATCTCCAAATAAATTCTCTGTTAATACCACATCAAACTGTGCTGGATTCAAAATAATTTGCATGGCAGCATTGTCTACAAATAAATAATCCACTGCTACATCTGCATAGTCTTTTGCAATAGCTTGTACTACTTTTCTCCATAAACGAGAAGTCTCTAATACATTCGCTTTATCTACAAGGGTTAATTTCTTTCTTCTGATTTGTGCATGCTTAAATGCCAAATGTGCAATTCTTTCAATTTCTGTAACAGTATAAGAACAACCATCTGTTGCAGTGTTGCCATCTTCACTCAAAGACTTTTCTCCAAAATAAATACCACCCGTTAATTCTCTATAAATTACAAAATCTACATGCTCCAATAATTTTGGTTTTAATGGAGTTAAGTGTTGTAATGCTGAATAAGTTTTTACTGGTCTGATATTCGCAAACAATTGTAATTCCTTTCTTAGTTTTAATAAACCTTGCTCTGGTCTTACTTTTGCTGTTGGATCGTTATCGTATTTTGGATCACCAATCGCACCAAATAATATAGCATCGCTACCTAAACAAATCTTGATGGTCTCATCTGGTAATGGATTACCTGTTTCATCTATAGCACAAGCTCCCATTAATGCATGGGTATAAGTAAACTGATGACTAAAGTGTTTGGCAATAGTATCTAATACTTTAATAGATTGTTGTGTTACTTCTGGACCAATTCCATCTCCTAATATGACTGCTATTTTCTTTTCCATGTTTCTATTTTCTAGTTTGTTCAAAAGCTTCAATCTCTGCCTTCATGTTTAATAAATAATCAATATCATCATAGCCATTTAATAAACAGGTTTTCTTATAAGAGTTGATTTCAAATTTCTCTGAAGAGCCCGTTGAATTAATAGTGATGGTTTGTGCTTCTAAATCTACCGTTAAGGTATCATCTGCACCCAATGCGAATATTTCTTGTAAGAATGCATCGCTTACTGTTACTGGTAATACACCATTATTTAAAGCATTGTTCTTAAAGATGTCTGCAAAGAAGCTAGACACCACTACTTTAAATCCATAATCTTGTATACTCCATGCAGCATGTTCTCTAGAAGATCCGCAACCAAAGTTTTTAGCAGCTACTAAAATCTCTCCACCATATTGTGGTTGATTTAATACAAAATCTGCTTTTGGTTTTGTTTCATCGTCGTTCTCGTATCTCCAATCTCTAAATAAGTTTTTTCCAAAACCTGTTTTAGTAGTTGCCTTTAAAAAACGCGCAGGGATAATTTGATCCGTGTCTACATTTTCTATGCGTAGCGGAACAAATCGGCTGGTTAGTTTTTGTAATGATTGCATAATTATCTTTTATATAATGTCTCTAATGTCTGTGATCTTTCCTGTTAACAATGCAGCTGCTGCTGTTAATGGACTAGCTAATAATGTTCTTGCACCAGCACCCTGTCTTCCTTCAAAGTTTCTGTTACTAGTACTTACACAATATTCGCCTGCTGGAATCTTATCTTCATTCATTCCTAAACATGCACTACATCCTGCTTGTCTAATTTCTACTCCTGCGTCTGCAAATATTTTATCTAATCCTTCTGCTTTAATTTGTTTAGCCACTTCTTGTGAACCTGGAACAATCAATGTTTTAATATTGGGATCTTTTTGTTTTCCCTTGATGATACTTGCTACCAATCTAAAATCTTCAATTCTTGAATTGGTACAAGATCCAATAAACACATGCTGTACAGGCATACCCAATAAACTTTGTCCAGCTTTTAATCCCATGTATTGCAAAGCCTTCTCATAGTTTTGTTTTTCTGTAACATCTTTAAAACTTTCTACAGTGGGTAAAGTTCCTCTTACAGATAATCCCATTCCAGGATTGGTTCCATAAGTTATCATTGGATCGATATCTTCTGCTTTAATATTTATTTCTAGATCAAACTTCGCGTCTGCATCCGTATATAATTCCTTCCATGCACTAAGCTTTGCATCCCAATCTGCACCTTGAGGAGCAAACAATCTTCCTTTGATATAATCAAATGTAGTTTGGTCTGGAGCAATCATTCCTCCACGAGCACCCATCTCGATACTCATATTACAAATAGTCATTCTTGCTTCCATGCTTAATGCACGAATTGCAGATCCTGCATATTCTACAAAATAACCTGTTGCACCACTCGCAGAGATTTGTGCAATGATGTATAAAATAATATCTTTTGAAACCACCCCATTTTTTAATTCGCCATCAATATTGATGCGCATTACTTTTGGTTTGGTTTGCATAATACATTGTGATGCAAATACCATTTCTACTTCACTGGTACCAATACCAAATGCAATAGATCCAAATGCACCATGTGTTGAAGTATGACTATCTCCACAAACAATGGTCATGCCTGGTTGTGTAATACCTAATTCTGGTCCAATCACATGCACGATACCTTGATACTTGTGTCCTAATCCGTATAATTCTACTCCGTGCTTTTTACAATTATCTATCAAAGTATCTACCTGAAATTTAGATAAAGCATCTTTGATAGGTAATTCCTGATGCATGGTAGGTACATTGTGATCTGCAGTTGCAACCACTTGTTGCGGTCTAAATAATTTCGCACCTCTCTTCTCGATACCACTAAATGCTTGTGGACTTGTAACCTCATGAATAAAATGTTTATCGATGTACACCACTGATGGTCCATCTTCAATTTGCTTTACCACATGCTGGTCCCAAATTTTTTCAAATAATGTTTTTCCCATAATAATTAATTATATGCTTCCGCCATTTCTTTTAAGTCTGCTTCTAATACTTCTTTCTTCTTATCTGCAATTGCTAAAAACTTTGGATACAATTCGTCTACTTGATTTCTTGTATACTGATAACCCATCTTATGCAATCTATGCGCTAACGCACTTCTTCCACTTCTTGCAGTTAATACAATCTTGCTATCTTCTGCACCTACTTCTGCAGGATTAATGATTTCATAAGTTTGTGCTTCTTTCAAAAATCCATCCTGATGAATGCCTGATGAATGTGAGAATGCATTAGCACCCACAATTGCTTTATTAGGTTGCACCATCATTCTCATAATTTCAGATACCTCTCTACTTATTGGATTCAATAATTTTGGATTAATATTCGTATAGAATCCTAAATCTTTATGTTGTTGCAAGATCATCACTACTTCTTCTAATGCAGTGTTACCAGCTCTTTCGCCTAATCCATTAATGGTACACTCTATCTGTCTTGCACCACCCATCACGCCTGCAATTGAATTGGCTGTTGCTAATCCTAAATCGTTATGACAATGACAAGACAAAACTGCTTTATCAATATTGGGTACATTGTTACTTAAGTAAGCCATTTTTTCTTGGTACTGATAAGGCAAACAATAACCTGTTGTATCTGGAATATTTAAAGTAGTTGCTCCAGCTTTCACTACCGCTTCAATCACTCTTGCTAAATATTCATTGTCTGTTCTTCCTGCATCTTCTGCATAAAACTCTACATCATCTGTAAAATTTCTTGCCATCGTTACTGCCTTCACTGCTCTTTCAATAATTTCTTCTCTAGTACTATTGAATTTGTATTTGATATGCAAATCAGAAGTACCAATTCCTGTATGAATTCTAAAACGCTTTGCTGGCTTTAATGCTTCCGCTGCCACTTCAATATCATTTTGTACGGCTCTTGTCAAACCACATACAACGGTATTTTTTAAGGTCTTCGCTATCTGATTTACAGATTCAAAATCTCCTGGACTAGAAACCGGGAATCCCGCTTCCAAGATATCCACCCCAAGCTCTTCCAACTTAACGGCTAGCTCTAATTTCTCCTTGACATTTAATTTACAGCCCGGGACCTGTTCTCCGTCTCTTAAAGTGGTATCAAATATGAATACTTTTTGGCTCATAG
>CALCEA010000171.1 GCA_937900675.1 uncultured Chitinophagaceae bacterium | reverse complement strand
TACGAGATAAACATCGGTGACTGGAGTTCAGACGTGTGCTCTTCCGATCTCACTTTGTTCTTTGAGAAGTCCCACATATTCTTTGGGACCGAAATGCCAGTGGATTTATAACTGGATTTCCTGTCGTTAGTGAATCGAATATAAATACACACTTCACCGTTTTTAGTGATGCGATGTTTGAATACAAATAATGATATTGTTGGTAGCATGTGGCAAAAATATAATAGTGAAATGAGGTAAAACATAGTTAAAACAATGGCTGCATAATGATGCATCACATTACATGAATTTGCACAACGGAATTACTTAAACTTATGATATTTACGCATTTACATGTATGTGAATGAATACATGTGTGAGGGGCTTCGAGCCAGCGGGATCACAAACTAGCTAGTAAATAGCACTAAAAACTCCGATTTCATGCGATTTCGGAGTTTTTTTATGCCATTTTGGGCACGCTTTTGTAGTCTTTTGTTCTGAATTCTGTGGCTCGGTTTATGCTTGTACAACTATTTTAAGAGGTATCCCTACCAAAATCGGGTTTTATGAGTAAATTAGATATATGAAAAATATACTTAAATCTCCAATTTGGAAATCAGTATTTGTAATTGTTTATATGATTACAATGATTTTGGCATTTCGTTTCATTGATGATCAAAAAGTAAAAACTTTGATCGGCATGAGTGGGTTTACCTTATTGTTGTTTTCTCAAAATAGAGAAAAACTTTCCAATTTGAGAAAGAATAAAATATACCAAATCTTTATCGTTTTAATAATTGGATTGTTTACAACAAACTTTATTGTTTTTAGAATGAAAAATGATTTATTGACAATTATTACAACATTGACAATTATTACAGGAAGTTTATTGTTATTGAATGATAAATTTCAAAGAAAGAAAGAAAATCCGTAATTTATTATGAATTCAAAATTAATACCACATAATTATAAAATAATTGGTTTAATTCTAATTACAATATCTATTAGTTTTTTTATTCTAAATTTTTTAACATCATTTGAATTTAAAATCTTAAAAAATGTAAACCTACCCTTCCCAATACCAACTATGTTCCCCAAAGTTGATGGTGTTGGAGTTAATTTAAATCAAAGTTTATTTGAAACATTTTTATTACTAGGGTTATTATTTATTACAATTTGTAAACAACAGATTGAAAACGAAAAAACTATTGAAATTAGAGTTAATACATTTATTATAGTTAGTAAAATTTTTGTAATAGTGAATATTCTCTCATTAATAATATTTTGGGGTGTAATGTACTTATACGTTCTTGTTATAAACTTATATTTTCAGTTGGTTGTTTACAATATAATATTCTATTACAAAGTTTCTAAATTAAAATAAAATCAAAATGAAAACTACTACTAAAAAACTGGTAATCACATTCTGTTTAATTTTTTCATTGATTTTTATTCAAAAAATATCAGGCCAAACACAAAAAGGGAATTGGCTTATTGGAGGCTCAGGTGGTTTAACTTCTAATAATCACAAAATGTCAAGCTTCCCAAGCAATGAAGGTTCTACTTCTACTAATTCTAAAACTTCTAGCTTGTTATTGAATGGGAACATTGGATATTTTGTAAAAGATAGATTTGCAATGGGCATATCCCCTAACATACATTTCTGGAATATGAAAGATACATACACAAACTATCCTTCCCTAAACTCAAGTTCTAATGGTTCTAGCATTGGAATGGGACTTTTTACCAGATACTACTTTTTGAATAATCAGGAAAAATTCAATTTTATTGGAGAAGCATCCTATGGATTTGACAAAGTAACAGATGAAGATACTTACCTAAAGAAAACTTCCATATCAATAGGTCCTGTTTTATTTTTGAACAGTAATACCTCTTTAGATTTTCTATTAAATTATTCGAACAGTAATAAAAATTACACAAGAAATAAGGTTACAGATAATTCAATTTCTTTAAATATTGGACTGCAGATTTATTTAAATTAAAAAATTGAAATTATTTTATTACAACAAGTATATGTTCAATAAAAAATTCATTTTATTATTACTTATACTACTTTTCAATTGCTTCTTAGTCAAATCTCAAAAATCAGATTTAACAAGTTTAGACAAAAAAAAAGTAATCAATTTAATACTTGAAAGAATTTCAAACCATCCAGAAAATTACCCCATCAAACTATATATTAAATTAGGTGGAAGTAATTTTTCAAACAATTTATCATGTAGAGATGAAAACGAAATCTCTAAATTCGTTAATGATAGTTTACAACTTAAAACCCAACCAAGCGATTTTAGAAATTTCAATAATTTAGAAGAAATAAATCCAAAATTACTAGATTCAAAATACAATGTGAAGATTGTACAAAAAGTAAATTCTTCAATAAAAAATGTAGTTCATATTTCAATTCCGAAATTCTTTAATCACAATAAAAATTGTTTTATTTCATATGAATATGGCGATTATGAATTTGGGAACTTGATTTTATCAAAAGAATACGAAAAATGGAAAGTTAAATTTGTAATTTGTGAAAGTTCAATAAGTTATTGACAATAATACTCTAATAATATATAATACAAGTTTATTCCATAGATATGCAAAAACTTTTATAGTAAACCCATTTATTATTTTCTTTATAAAAGACATGAACACCGGAGAGAAAAGAATAAATAACAGTTCCGATTAATACATAATTATTATTCCCGAAATAAATAGGTTCTGAAAGAATAACATCTGGTTCTCCTGTATTAACTAGAATATACTTTTTGGTATCTATACATTTATTTGTTAAAATTCTCTTGTTGATTTTCAGTTTTGACAATTCAATAGAATCAATATTAAACTTTGTATTTAGACTTTCATAAATACCAATATAACAACCACCATCAAAAGTATTTTCTTTTAGAACATCATAAGAATCTGTTTCACTTTTAATTGTGAAAGGCAAATGATTATCTTTATCAGGATTCATTTTATATATAGAATCTAAAATATAACTGTATAGTATTTTAGAATTTTTATCTTTTAATTTTTTTTGACTATGACCCACAGTTGTCAAAAACAAAAAAAATGATATAAATAATATTTTCTTCATAAACAATCTTAAGTAATTGAAACCATTTCTTCAGAAATAAATTTCCATTTATTATTAATTAATTTGTACTTAACAAGTAACTCCATTTGACGGTTTGGATATTTTGAATTGAATTTTGTAACTATTAGATAAATTGATCTTTGTTTTGTACTTTCTTTTAAAAGACCATTTATAATGATTCCACCCTTACAACTAATATTACTGATTGATGCAGATGTGGTATCAAATTTTCTTGTATTCAGTATTTCTGTTAAAATTTTGCTTGTATTAAGATTGATGTTTTCTAAATCTAACTTGAGGTAATTAGAAATTTCAGATGCTCTTTTTTTATTACTAAATTCATTAAACTTTAAAAATAAAAATTGATTTTTTGAATTTGGATATCTCTCTCCTTTTACACTTAAGTAATTAAAGTTTGAAGTTATATTAGTTTCAGAATAAGACTTTCTAAGATAATCTTTAAGTACAAGTGAGGATATTAAATCAGATTGACTAAACAATATTTGTCCATAAAATATTGAAATATATAATATTATTAGTTTCTTCATTATATCCCTACTTTAAAAATAAGTTTAATCAAAATGAACTAACTCGACTTTTCAAATGCTTCAACAATAGATTTGGCTTGATCAAAGTCTGCTTTAAGAACTAAAACTTTAATTGCACCAGTTCCACCAGGTGCCGCATACCAAGGTTTCAATGTACCCATAACCTCATCTCTTAACCAAGATTTTATGCCATCTCTATCTAATAGACTTTGTACAAATCCCACTTCAACTATATTTCCAGCAAAAACCTCAATTGATTCCATACTTTAATTTAATGAAAATATTGTGTATTACAAATAATTATTTCACTTCAAAACTTATGGTAATATTATTTCTGTAAATTATATTCCTCCCATTTTGAGTTGCAGGCTTCCATTTAGGACTTTGTTCAAGTACACGAATAGCTTCATTCGCAAGACCAAAACCCGGATCATTGATTGCTTTTACATCTAAAACAGATCCATCTTTAGAAATTATAAAACTAACCTCTACTTCGTATTTGCCAACTGGGGCTCCGTTTTTATATGGCAGATCTTTATTTAAAGTTTTTTCAAGATAATTTACCCAACCACTTTCCCCTCTGGGAAATTCAGGAGAAGTTTGCACAATTCCATTTGGTACGATGTAAGAATTTTGCTCTTCAATCTTATCCCCCTTGATTGGAGAATAATCTATTTTTAATTCACCATTCACTTTAATTTTTTCAAAATAACACTTAGCACCAACGGCTATGTTCATATCTTCTACATTCTGGAGATGAAAGTGAATATGTGGTTCTGAAGAATTGCCAGAGTTACCACATAAACCCAATAACTCTCCAGCTTTAACCTTTTGACCTTGTTTTACTACAATAGAATGCTGTTTAAAATGCGCAAAAAATGCATATTCACCTAAATTAGTTTTAATGATTACTGAATTCCCAGGTACATATACCGGATTTAATGTTCCTGGAACATTGTCTTTTACCCCATCTACCACTAAAACCACTTCACCATCACAAGGAGCATATAATTCCTTCCCAAAAGCATAGTAATGTTCATTTTTTTGCCCGTTCCCTTTATGAGTTGATCCACTGCTATCTCTAATTAGAATATCAAAAGCATTTTTTTGTGCAACACTTTCAACATGATAATTTAATTCTTTTGTATCTCCTCCCCATGTTACACTCCATTCCCCTTTAAAAGGAACTTGCATTTTTGTAGTATTTCTCTCAATTACTTTTGCTTCTGAATAAGCCTTGAATAATAGTCCAGCAATTTGATTAGAACTATTTAAAGTAATTAACATAGCTAAATTAGCCTTTTCAAATGTTGTTTCATACAATGCAGTTGCATTTTGGATTCTAACAAATCTGATTTGTTTAATATCACCTAACTGAGCCTTTAATCCTATTGTTACTTGTGAAAATTTTTCAAGAGGAAGTGCTGCATTCATCTCTGGTGAGAACATGACAACAATACTATCATTATTATTTGAATTAAAAAAAGTCACGAACCTAGAAGAAACTTCCCGATAATTATCTTTTTCCCTCTGAGCAATTGCTGAAAAATAAACAAAAATTGAAAGAAAAAATATAAAAATCTTTTTCATTAAAATGTTTTAGTAAATGTAATAAAATTACGGATACCAATCCAAACTAAAACCCCCGCATGAAAATGCAGGGGGGAAGTAAAACAAAAAGCAAGCTTTAGATTGCTCTATTTTCCAGTAACATTAAACACAATAACTTGTTTCATTAAATAGTTAACTTTTTTCCCATTTTGCTCTGCAGGTATCCATTTAGGTCCATTTATAATAACACGTATTGCCTCTGCAGCAGATCCATATCCAGGATTGTTTTCAGGAATCACATTTTCTACATCCCCATTGCTATTTACAACAAAATTAAGCTTGACTGTATACTTTCCAGGAACCGCCTTGTTTTTATATAGTAAGTCATGATTTAAATTTTTCATTAAATATTTCGACCATCCCACTGAACCACCTGGAAATTCTGCGGGTTTTTGTACTGTATAAAAAATTGGATCATTATTTCTTGAATGTTCTGTGTTTTTTTGAAATTTTGGTACATTCATAACCGTTACTACTTCTGCTTTATCTTCTTTGCCACTATATCCAATTACAGTTACATCTTCCATTTTATTTTGAAGATTACCATTCAATCCAGCTTTAGCTTCATATTCTTTTACATTAACACTATCCATTTTTTTGTAATAAACATCCCCATTTAATCCTTCTTTAGCACTATATTCAAATACCTTAATTTCATCCGATTTGTTTTGAAGATTTCCTCTTAATCCTTTTTTAGTTGTAATTAAAATCACTCCATTTTTTCCTGCATCACCATAAAGAGAAGTTGAAGACGGATCTTTCATTATGTTCATCGATTCAATTTCGATGGGAGAAATCCCTTTAAAGTCTTTAATTGGAACTCCATCTAAAACATATAATGGAGTTTTATTTCGAAGAGAAGCGTCAACATTACTCCAATCTTTGTTTGGCAATTGATCTTTCCTTTGTAGATCTTTTAAGAAAATTTCTACAACTCCATTTTTACCATCGTTAGCGTATTTTTTAATTGCTGATTCCCCCTTAAGCACATTTATTGATTTAATATTATCAGGTGAAATGGCATTCATTTCTTGTTCTGAAACTTTTACCCCTTCAACAAAATAGACAGGCATTTTTTTCTGATCAACAGTGTCAGCCTTCATACTTATAATAGCAGGTTTTGTTGTATCAATAATTATAGATTCAATTTGGCTCTTAATAGACTCTATTTTATTTTCAATTTTTTCTCTTGCATGCACTTTAATGGATACAAGTGAAATGGTAATAACCAAAACAGGTAATACCATTACTCTTCTCAAATAAGAGTATGTTGGATTGGAGGTTTGTGTTAACATAGCTAAGCGTCGTTTAATGGATGAATAAAAAAATGAATGAGTTGGATTTAAAAAATGATTTCCATAATGAGTTTGTAATAACATTTTTGCAAAGTCTGCCACATTACTATTCCCTACTGCTTCTTCGTCCGCTATAAATTCATGTATAGCAACTAATTCCTTTTGGATAATCCAGTTAAAAGGATTCATCCAAAATATAGAAGCAATAATTTGACAATAAATTCTGTCCCAAGTATGCTTTTGCTGTATATGGGTAATTTCGTGCTTGAATATTTGTTGGCCACCTTCATCTTGTAATGAAATGGATTGTTTCCAAAATAAATTATTCAAAAAAGAGAAAGGCGCATTATCTTCATTGGTATTGATAAAATCAAATCCATCCATTTTGGTTACTTCACTCCTATTTTTTAAGAATTGTATTTTGAATACTTGTAACAATAACAAGCCTAATAAAACTATTGTTGTTACACCAGTAGTAATTAATACATAATCTGCCCAATCCAAATGAAGCCCATTATGACCAGTAGTCGTTGGCAATACAAACTGGATTAATTCATTGGAGCTATATATTAAAGCTGGCTCTTCCACTGTAAACCAATCAAAGTTTAATAAAGGAACTACTAAACTTAGTATAGAGGATGATAATAAATAAAACCTATTGTAGTAATGAAATTTCTTATCTCTTAATGCTATCCAGTAATAGGCCAATAATATGCCAGATACTAAAATAGTTTTAAATAAATACAAAAGAATGGATTGACTAGTCATGGCTTTTGTTTTTTAATTGTTGTAAAAGCAATTCTAAATCTGCTATGGACATTTGTTTTTTATCTACTAAAAAGGATACAACATTTGCATAGGATCCTTCAAAATAACTTTCAGTCAAGCCTTCGATTCTTTTTGCAGAATAGGCTTCTTTACTTATTAAAGGATGGTAAAAATTGTTGCGATTAGGGTTTTGAATACCTACAAACTCCTTTTCCACCAAAATCTTAAGCAAAGTAGCAACTGTATTATGATGAGGCTTTGGCTCCTCTAATGCTTCTAAAACATCTTTTATAAAGCCACCCTTATCCAATGCCCATAAGGCTTGCATAATTTGTTCTTCTGCTTGAGTTAATTTTTTCATGGTTTATTTATTTTCTTTCTAACTAATTTGTTAGTCAATATTATAACTATATTTTTAGTTAGACAAATTATTTTTGGGCAATATTTTTAATTAATATAAATTTATGATATCATTTTAATATCAAAATACTACTATGGAACAAATTAAAACCTCTTTAGACGGTTACAAAGCAGCATTAATTGCACTGATATCTGCCATTTTTGGAATAAGCGTCATTATCAACAATGCTCAAATGAATAATACAGCTGGCGTATTATTTGGAATACTGTTTTTACTAGTGGGAGCATTTCTAATAAAGGGGTTGATGGTCATTGAACCTAACTATAGTATAGTACTCACCTTTTTTGGTAAATATGTTGGAACAGTAAAAAAGAATGGTTTGCAATTTGTAAATCCTCTGTATACTAAATTAAAAGTGTCTTTAAGATCTCAAAGTATCGAAAGCACTAAGTTAAAAGTAAACGATAAACTAGGTAACCCTATTGAGATTGCTGCCGTGATCTTATATGAGATTAACGATACTTATAAAGCCGTATTTGATGTTAGTAATTTTAATGATTATATACGAAATCAAAGTGAAGCTGCTGTCAGACATTTAGCTACAAGCTATCCTTATGACAATATTGAAGACGAACATGCTCAAATCACTCTTCGTGGTGGAGGTGATAAAGTAATGGAGATGTTAATTCAGGAATTAAATGATAGACTAAATAAAGCAGGAATTATTGTTACCGACGCAAGAATTAGCCACTTAGCTTATGCGGCTGAAATTGCAGGAGCTATGTTACAAAGACAACAAGCAACAGCCATAGTTGCTGCAAGAACTAAAATTGTAGAGGGCGCTGTAGGCATGGTAGAAATGGCTTTAGCTATGTTATCAGAAAAAGATATTGTAGTATTAGATGATGAGAAAAAGGCTTCAATGGTTAGCAATTTAATGGTGGTATTATGTGGCGAAAAAGCTGCATCACCTGTCTTAAATACAGGAACCCTTTATTAATCCTATAAAAACATTATATGCCTCTAAATAAAAAGAACTTTGTTTTAAGGATCAATGAAGACACTTTTAATTCTTTAGCGAAATGGGCTGAAGATGAATTTAGAAGTGTTAATGGTCAAATAGAAATGATTCTTGATAAAGCATTAAAAGAAGCTGGAAGAAAAAATTCCAACTCAAATGAAATTCAAGTAAAACCTAAACATAGTAAAGTAGCTAATTAATATAGATATAAAATAAGTTTAATTCGGAGAAAAAGACGCGAATAAGCGTCTGATGAAGAAGCGCAGGTACACTAGTGGAGTAGATAATCATTAATTTAAATTCCTCTTATAGTCTTCAATTAGTTCTATCATATCCTCTATATTATACTCACTAACATTTACAAAATAAATTTCTTTATTTCTATTTTGAACCTTTAAATAACTCGGAGGCAATTTAACACCAAAAAATAAAAAGGGCATACCAAAACCTGATAGTACCATACCATAATCTACCCAAAAATAAATACCTAATAATATTAATAGAATTGAAAAGCCGATAATGTAATTCTTATTTTTACTTTTCACTACAGACAATTCAACAATGTCATCATAAAGGATACTTGTTGTCCCTTTAATGAGTAATGTTTTCTTGCTGATAAATTGAATCAATATTTTATCATCAGCAAATTTTAAATTTTTCATTAAATCTAGTTTTACTTTGTGATAAATTATACCTCAAAGTAAATAAACAAGAACTTAAAAAACTGTAACAAATGTTACTTCTTTATTCTTAATTTCTTGATTCTTGATAAATGAACACGGGAAATTCTTAAATACCCCGCTATAATATGCTGTGGAACCCGTTGATGAATATTGGGGAATAATACTTCTAGATCCTCGTATCTTTCGAGTAAAGTCTTAGTATCTGCACTTATTATAAATCCAACTAAATCAATTATGTGCGCTTCGGCCAAATATCTGGCTACTTTTTGAGCATCTTTACTTACTTGCTCCATGTATTTAAGCGCAGATAAAGGAATTTTTATCATTTCACAATCTTCCAAGCATTCAATACTAACTAATGCTTTGTAATCATCTTTTAGATTATGCAAACCATAACCAGTAATTAATGAATTTTCGACTCGAAACCCATATGTGCTAATTTCCCCATCAATGGTTAAAACAAAATTTCTGATAATCCCTTTTACAATAAAGTAAATATAATTTTGCCTCTCCCCTGCATTCATCAATACAGTACCCTTTTTAAAAGATACCAGTTCGCATTTTTGAGTTATAAGATCAAAATCTTCATCACTCAATCCAAAAGGTGAAATGTACTTTTTAAAGTGAAGAAATGAAGTTGTCAAAGTAATAAATTAAATAAATAGTAATCTAAGTTAATTTGATCTATACAAATTTCACTATTTATTTTATAATAATACTTATACTTTTGTAACAAATGTTACATTACTGCTTCATATAATTATTCGAACTTCCAGAATTCGTCTTCTCCACAGGCTTATAAATAGCCCCTGTAGCAAAATCAATCAGTATGCCCAATCCTCCGAAGAAAACTGCATCTGCAATTAAAGCACCAACTCTAATTTGTCTTGATTGCTCTCCAGGTAAAGGTTTTCTTCTTTGACTTTCAGTTACCTGACCTCCAACTATAGTTGCACAAGAAGTCAATTCAAGAATTAAAATAAAACTAGTAATTAATAAAATCATTTTTTTCATAGTGCTAATTTATATCTTTTTAATTGCTTTTATGATTCAATCAATGCCCTGTAGTATCCACAATCGACTCATACATATTTTCCAAATCTCCTCTTTTAAATCTTAATTTATGAGGATCCAAATCCCCGGCCTTTCTTGTATAAATAGCCAGAACCCCCATCCCCTGATTAAATGAAATTTGAGACTGACCTGGAGGAAAATATTTTACCAAAGCAACATCATATGGATGGATTGCAAAAAACACATTACTCTCTACGGGTTGCTCATCCAAGTATAATAAAATAGAAGATGTTTCAAAACCACTAGTCTTCTGAAGACCCTTTTTATAATTTTGTAAAGAGCCTGTGCCTCTTGTGGTGGTTAATTCGTAACCCTCAATTGTTCTTCTTATGGAAACATTAATAAGTATATTCTGTAAATAATCCAATATAGTACCAATATTATTGGTGGGTGGATGATTGATAAAATCATAGGTTCTAGCAGTCACCATATTCGAAAACAATCCTGTAGTATATCTTTCATTTACCAATTCAATTGGCTTTTTTCTTTTACCAGAAACTTTAACTGTTTTTAATTCATTGCTTTGAATACTAGTATCTTTTTGAGCAAAGCCAAAATGAGAAAGGATTATTGAAATAATTAGAAAGGACAGTCTTTTCATAAAAAGCTATTTAGTTAAATCTCAATCATAAGCCAAGATATATACTTTAACATCTACAATTTTTATTACCACTTACTTCCCATTCAACTGATCCCTAATTTCTGTCAACAACTCCTCAGACTTTGAAAGCTCTTGCTTTTTATCTTCTTCCAATTTCAATTTATTGACTGCCTTAATTACAATAAATAGAACAACAGCAATTAATATAAATTTAATAATGGCAGCTAAAGATTTACCATACTTAACAGCACCCCAAGCCAGTTTATCAATATCCGCAACACCTGCAGCTTTAGTGGCTGGCGTTAAAATTAATGGAGTAATAATATCTTCTACCAAAGAACTTATGATGCCACCAAAAGCAGCACCAATAACTACAGCTACAGATAGTTCAATAACATTACCTTTAATAGCAAATTGTTTAAAGTCTTTAATCCAGCTCATAAATAATGAATTTTAAGTTATAAAGTATTAATCATCTCCACCTCTTCTTCTTCTACCAATTCAATACTAGGCTTTTGAACCACTTTAGTTTTCTTCAATGTATAAATCAAAGAAGCAGAAATAGAACAGAAAGCCATCACCCCAGTCATGGGTAAAATAGTATTATTATGAAACACACTCACCATGGCAGACATCAATGCGCCCACACTCATTTGAATGAAACCCATTAAGGCAGATGCATTACCTGCATTATGTCCAAAAGGCGCCATGGATAAAGCAGATGCATTGGGAAATATAAATCCCTGACAGCATAAAAATAAAAACACAAGTGTCACGGTAGAAAAAACAGTTGCAATTCCCAATAACCCAGAACTAACTAAAACTATAGAAACCGAACTTTGAAAATATAAAGCCACTTTAATAATTTGATCAGAGTTGTACTTTTTTAATAAAACACTATTTAATTGACTAGATCCTATTAAACCAGAAGCAACTACCCCAAACATCCATCCATAATGTTGCTGACTCACTTTAAAAAAATCAATAAATACAAATGGGGATCCACTAATAAAAGCATACAAGCCTGCAGAAGCAACTGCTCCTGAAAAAGTATATAAAATAAATTGAGGATTCTTTAAAATAGATCCAAAACCAGAAAGAATAGCAGCAGGTTTTAAAGAATAATGTACATCAGGTCCTTTGCTATCTGGGAGAAGGAAATAGATTCCTGCTAAAATCATAGCAATTACTATAATCAACATTACAAAAATATACCTCCAACCAAAATAACCTGTAATAAATCCACCTAGTGTAGGGGCAATAATTGGCGAAACAGCAATTACCAACATTAAAGTAGAGAACACTTTAGCATTGTCTTTTACATCAAACAAATCTCGAACCATTGCTCTAGATGCTACCATACCAACACAGCCACCTAATGCTTGAAAGAATCTAAACAATATAAGCATCTCCACAGAAACAGCTGTAGCACATGCAAATGCAGAAATAGCATATAAACCTAATCCAAAATACAAAGGTATTTTACGACCATATCTTTCTAATAAAGGGCCATAGATTAATTGTCCAATAGATATACCAATAAAAAAAGAGGATAAAGAAAGGGTTACCGTTTCAATAGATGTATTTAACCCTTTTGCAATAGTTGGAAAGGCAGGCAAATACATATCTATGGATAGGGGGCCAATGGCCGACATCAATCCTAAAATAAGTATTAAATAGAAATGTGATTTTTTGCTAGATGAATTCATCTAACAAAGATACTTAATTCAACCTTCTAAAAGACTTATTGAAATTGTACATTAAAGTGACATTCCAATCCAAGTTTTTACTTCCTGTGATATTGGTTCTGATTTCTTTATTATACAAATACATCAATGATAAAGGAGATTTTTTACTAGCCAATACCACATTACCTGTTAAGTAAAATCCATCTTCTCTATCTATTTGCAAGTAATACACCTGGGGACTGAAAGCTAAGAGATGATTTTCACCTAATTTAATTCCTGAAAAAGAAGTGATGAAATTTACAAAATGAGTACTTATAGGTCCATCTGTTTGCAAACCATTCCCATGTAAATAATAAGCACCAAAACTTAGATTCTTACTTACTGTATAAGATGGTGCCAATTCTGTTGCCACAAATCTTCTAGCTTGAGTAATATTCCAAGACTTATTTCCCTCTCTTACAGTTTTCAAAGCAAAATTAAATGCAGGATGCGCCCCAACTCTAAAATGAAACTTTTTACCTTCAATCATTTTATATCTAAACCACAACATTGCCCCTCCTTTTCTTCCATCAAAAGTTAATCTTACATCTGGGTCTAAACTAAACCTACCCCCTCTAGACAAAGAACCAGTAAAATTAAATGCAGGATCTTTCAATGAAAAAGTAGGAATGATGGAAATACCATTATTCGTGATACCAAAATTACCTGCAACAACATATGGCTTACTGGTGGAATCTTGAGCGTAAGAATTTACATTGACCAATAAATTCAAGACTAAAATGAAGGACAAAGATTTTTTCATTGTGTAAAATTAACGCATTGAAGGAAAATATTGACAATATGTCCGATTTTTTTTTATTTTTACGAAAATATTACACCATGAAAAAGGAAGTAGGACAAGTGCTTTTTGTTTGTATTATTTACTTAACAACACTTGGTTTAATCTTATTAGGAGCTAGCTAATTAGCCCACCTCCATCAAAAAAGCCTCTAAGTCAATTGCTTAGAGGCTTTTTTGATGTATGATTAGAATTCTTACTTATTTGAAATCAAAAATAAAAGGTAATACAAAGACCACAAAAGATACCCAGGCAAAATAAACTGGCAAATAGTTGCCTGCAGTAATTTCTACTTCAGTCACAGATACTTTTGATTGATTGAATAAAAACAACTTTCTTGTTAATAAAAGTAAATGGGTGAAAATAAAAATATCTGCACCGATTACAGCTACTCTATTTGCAGAGAAACCAAATTCTACCAATCTAAAGAGAATAGAATACAAAGCAAGGCAATTTATTAGAATGGTAATTGCCGATAATGCTAATAAAGTATATAATTGAATAGCCTGCTTCTCACTTTTTGTCATCTCTTGTAATGAGAAAATAATTAAAGCCATTACACCCACCAGTAATGCATTAAGTATTAGCAAGAACTCTCTGTCCTGTGTTGGATTTTTTCCAGTTACGATTATTCCAAAAAGAAATAAAAACAACATCAAAGTCACCATTGGCGTAAATATCTTAGCAATAATAGGAGAAATTTTATTGACAATTTGAGGATTATTAGATACAATAAAACTTGCAATTAATGGTATGGAAGGCAAACCCCAAATAAGTACATAATGTTGAACTAAATAAACTGTATCAATTCCAATTAATTTGAAGAGCCCCATTGTCATGGCCATAAATAAAAAGCCAGATATAAGAATAATTACACTCATCACTACCAAATTTGCTGTAAATCTTAAAAATAAAATTCCATTTTTGAAATTAACAATACTAGATCCTACATAAGTAAACCCTAATAATATCCATATTAGAATGGGTAAATGAAAATAACTTAAACTATCCGAATCGCTTTTTTCACCATAAGGTAACATATTAATATAAACCACAGAAAGACTCACCACAACTAATGGAAAGATTAATTTTTTCCACGCTAATTGATTCTTCCAATTAAAGTAAACCATTAATAGAGGAAGAAATATAAAGCTTACATTTTTCTCATAAAATAAATCTTCTCTTACTCCCTGAAATTGAGGAATCTTAGCGATAAAACCAGCAATAATTATTGCAAATGCAATAATTACTAATTCATTTTTCTTGCCCCAATTGATTTCATTATTTTCTAAATTATCCTGTATCATTATTTTAAAATTTGATTTTTATTAATTTCTCTAAAGTATCTAAATGATTCTTAAAAGCTTTGATTCCTTGTTGAGTTGCCTTGTAGGAAGTATTGGGCTTTTTACCAATAAACTGTTTTTTTACTTCCAAATAATTTAATTTTTCTAACGCAGTTATATGACTGGCAATATTCCCATCTGAAATATTCAATTGTTCTTTAAGTGTATTAAAATCAACTGAATCATTTACTACAAGAATGGACATAATACCTAGCCTTACACGACTTTCAAATCCCTTATCTAAAGATGTTATAAAATCTTTCACTTTTCATATTTATTATAAAGTATAACACCATAAATCATGTGTAAAATACCAAATCCCAATCCCCAAATAATTAATGCTTGATCTAGAAAAAACATCGCTGATAAACCCAAAAACATTTCAATCAAGCCTAAATACCTTATATCTTCTATTGAATACTTACTAGCATTTAATAAAGCCATCCCATAAAAAATCAACATTGATGGCAGTATAAATGATAAACTTTGCTGCATTAATAATGCTACTATAAATATCCCTCCTACTAACAATGGGATAAACATGTTGATGACCAATCGTTTTGTTGTATTGTCTACAACTGACAAACCTTTTCTTTTTGCATTTCTAATGGCCATCAAAGAGCCAATCATTAAAGAGAGTATTAAAACCGAAACATTTATAAATATGATATTTTTAAGTGTGGTTTCATGGACTTCTAGGGCTTTCCCCAAATACATTAGATATCCTGTTGAATCGAAAGGCATTTCAAGCAAATAATATGTTACCCCAACCCCTAATAATGCCACGCAACCTACTAATATCCCCGCTAAGCCACTTAAGGACAAAAACTTAGACGATCGTTGCATCATATCCCTCATTTCAGAGATGGCAGCCAACTGTTCATTTTTCAATTCTTCGTTCATAAAAGTACTTTGAATTACAAAGTAAATTAATATTTCACAATCAAGCAAAAAAAATCCCTTCTTTTTAAAAAGAAGGGATTTCCCATATTAAAATAAAATATACTATTTCCAATACTGGTCGACTATTCTCACAAATTCCCCATCTGTAGTATAACGAATGCATAAAACTGTATAAGCTGATTCAAAGCTAGCTACAAAATATGACCCAAAATTTTCAATACTAATGTTGAACTGAGGCAATTGCTTACTTAACTCAGCAAAACAAAATTTAGAAAGATCTCCCAAATGAGCTAATTCTAACTCGTATTTTTTATCATTTTCTAAAATAATATCAAAGTTATTCATTGGATATACAATTAATCTTTGATACAAAATTAGTTATGTCAAAATTATTATTTTGACATTTAAATGTGATATTTAGAGTTTGGGTAAAATTTAACAAATTGCAAAAAATCTAACTTCTATAAAGTTTAAAAAGTTGCGCTTTAGAATTAATACTTAATTTCTTATATATATTTTTAATATGGGATCTTACTGTGTCTATAGTAATAAAATACTTTTCAGCAATTTGCATATAAGTATAACCTTCCAAAATACCTTGCACAACCTCATGCTCTCTTTCTGTTAAGTTGGGCATTTTAGGTTTCTTAAAACTCTCGATAATTTTCCTGGCAATTTTGGGTGTCATGAATGCCCCACCATTTTCAACTGTTTCAAGAACTTCTAAAATATTATCATCGAAACTTTGTTTGTCAATATATCCTATAGCTCCTGATTCTAGTGATTTGTAGATGGTTTCAACATCATCCTTAATGGTATTCATCACTATAATTAAATTAGGATATTTATTTAAAATTATAGGAATGGCATCTAACCCGTTTGTGCCTGGCAGATTGATATCTAATAATAAAATATCACTTGTCTGATTAGTTAATAAAAATTCATTTACAGTAATAAATGTATGATTACACTTAAAAGAATCTAATTGGTTAATCTTTCTTTGTAAAATTTGAGATAAAGTAAAATCATCCTCAATGATAGAAACAATCTTAGCCATAGTTCATAAAGTTAATTATTCATCTAAATTAAGATTAAATTCTATCTTCAAGCCATAACCAACAGGATTAATTGTAAAATTAACTTCCCCTTTTTGCCTATTAATCCTTTTTCTAATATTTGTAATACCATTTCCTTTCCTTTCCAAATCATTTACATTATTAAAAACTCCATTATCTTGAATATATGCATTTAATTTACCATTGGCAATGCTAATCTGAGCATTTACAATAGTTGATTTGGAATGTTTCAATATGTTTTGATTGATTTCGTACATAATCAATTTTAAATCTCTATATATAAAAGAATTAATATTATAATCTTTATCAATTACATAAGTTAAATTATAAATGATACCTGAGTTTTTAAAATAATTTGTAGAATGTTCTTTTATTTCATCTAAAAATTGATAAATATTTATATTTCCTACATTAAATGCATTTATATATGTTCTAATACTAAATAATGCTTCTGAAAGATTATTAACTAATTGTTTATTTTTGTTCAAAACCGGGTCTTCTTTTATTGTAAATAATGACCTATTAATGATGGTACCAATTTCATCATGTAAATCCATAGCAATATTCATCTTCACATTATTCAATTCTCTAAAATTATAATAATTGATAAAAACAGTAACGACTAATAAAATAATAACCATAAAAAGTAAAAGATATCTAAAATTAGTTGACTTAAAAAAGTCTGTCACTTGATTTACTTTAATGGTATCAAAGACAACTGGATTTCCACTGTCATCCCAACCTCTAATATTTATTGTATGTAAACCATCTTTTAAATTATACATGTATAAGTAAGAAAGACCATTAAGACTCAACCATTTTCCATTGTCAATTTTGTATTCGAACTCGGTATACTTGAACTTTTCAGTATCTTTCATAGAAAAATATAATTCTAAATAATAACTCGAGGTATTATATTGAATTATTTCATTAGGGTTATAATGATGATATTCTATGCTTCCAAATCCATAAATATTATAACCAAGTATAAGTCCTTTTATTGGCTTTCCTAAATATTTAAATTGACTAGTTGAGATAATATCATAACCATTCAAACCTCCAAATATTAAATCCCCATTTTTTAATTGTAAGGCAGATTTAAAATTAAATTCTTGATTCACTAATCCATTTCTTGAGTCTATCTTAATAATATTATTTGTGGGATATTCATACCCATAAATTCCGCCATAAGAACTAACCCAAATACGATTTTTTTGATCTATTTGTAATGAAGTTAATCTATTATTATCAAAATTAATTTCATCTATATGAGTTTCTATTTTATTGTTCTTTAAATTAATAGATGTCAAGCCATTATTTGAGATATACCATAATACACTTTTACTCTGTTTATTTGAAATTAAAAGATCAGAAATAATTGTACCTGGTATTTTGATCTTCTTAACAACTTCCTTAGTAAATAAATTAATTTTATATAATCCATCATCTGTACCTATATAAATTAGACCTGTTAAACTATCATACCCAATGGCATTAACTTTGGCATTAATATTCTCTAAGGAAATGGTAGAGCTTCTTTTATTGACAATGTTGTACAATATAACTGCACCCCTTCTACCAATTAAAACATTGTCTTTTTTTATTGAACTTATATCACAAATGGCTCCATAAAAACGAAGTGTATCTATATCTTTTGTAATAATATCACTGATGGTCCTCTTTTCAATGTCAATTTTTTTTAATCCACCTCCATCTGATGTAGCGTAAATATAATTCCCAATAAGCACCCCATCATATGTCGATGATATTTTATCTGCAATTGGTGTGAATTTTTTAGTATCAACATCATATAAATGTGGCAAAGGGTATCCTAAAAAAATTATTATATTTTTTTTATACTGGATAATTTTTCTTCTAACATTTACATAATCATTTAATTGAATGGCAGAATCATATATTGAACGAACTTTTTGTTCTATGTTTAAAACTTTAACAATACCTTGATTGGTGCCAAGTAAAATGTTGTTTTCTGAAATAAATATTGCATCTGATACTTCATAATTTTTTTGCTTTGTTAAATTAAACTGAATAATCTTCCCTTTTGTTTCAAAAAAGATATTCTTTCTGGATTTAATAATAATTTTATCATTCTCCGAAATTGGAAATATGGAAGAAATATTGAAATTATCTTTAACATAATTACTTTTTTGAAACTCACCTTGTTGATTTAATTCAAGCAATACGTTTTGATTAATAAAAAAAACTCGATTACCTAAATGGGAAAATTTATTATTATTGCCATTTGGAATTATTTTATAATCCTTTAAAATCTTCCCAGTAGTTTTATCTATTTTATAGACTCCTTTATTAATGAGGGCTAGTAATAAAGAAGAAGATGAATTAGAAGTTAAAATTGGGAGATTATCTTGATCATTTCCAAATTGATTTAATAAATTAAGTTTCAGAAGTCGACTTCTTTCGTAATCAACTTTGTATAATTCTCCATTATTTAATAAAACAAAAAAATACTGATCATTGTCAATCACTACACTAGAAACTGGCTTATTGGTAATTTGTTGATATTTTAATGTATTTATATCTAAAATAACTAAAGCTTTTTCCTTAAAAATTACGAACAAATTATTTTTATAAAGTACAAGCTCTTTTACACTACTATTGGTGATCTCTTTATTTCCTGTTTTGATTTGAATATAGTTCAACCCATCGGATACATAAAGACCCTTATCAGTAGCCATCCAAATTCTCCCAACAGAGTCTTTTTGGAAATGATAAACTGTACCACTAATAAATTTATCCAATGCCTCATTTTGAAAACTATAGGCTGAAACAAATAAGACTGTGAAAAGTAAAGTAAAAAAAAGCTTCTTGAAGTTGAAAATATTCAATTGAATCGGTTTACTCAAATGTAAAAATAAATGTCTACTTTTTTGGGGGAAATGACATTATAATATGATTTTATAGAAGTACTGAATAAACTATTGTAAAGTTTTATAATTTCTTTAATTCGAGCTATATT
>CALCEA010000170.1 GCA_937900675.1 uncultured Chitinophagaceae bacterium | reverse complement strand
ATATTTTTGAATTAAACTACTCAATTGTATACCACTCATACGCACCAGGTGCTAGTGTGAAACTGAATTCAGCTTCATAAGCTCTATTTAATGTATACCCCTTGGCATCTTTACCCTTTTGTGCAATCCTGGCTTTGTCTTGTAAACCTGTATAATACAATGGTAATTGAATGGTTCTAGTAATGGTTTCATTGGTTGGATTAAATAACATCATTAAACCTTTTTGATCTAAAGAAGGATCTACATGTAACCAACCATCCCAATCTCTTCCATCTGCTCTTCTTAACTGAATAATGTCAGCATTTAAGATAGCCCTGTATTTTTTATACCAACTAATCACCGATTGTACCTTCTGTTTTGTTTGCTCTGTATCATATAATCTAGGACCTCTATAACATGCTTGAACACCTGCACCATAGTATTGCATCATTAGTTGTTCATAATCTTCTAAATGATCTTGCAATGGCTCTAATACTGCTTCATCACCACCCCCTTGATATTTGGTTAAAGGCACAAAACCCCAACCCATTGAAGGTGTTTTTTCAATAGTGCCATCATGGATATTTTGTCTATTAATAATTTTTTGTTGTGCCCTGGATAAAGAAAAATTAACCTCTCTATATCCTACGGCTATTTTATGTGTACCATCTAAAAAATACCAATCGGGTGCATTAATATAAACTCCTCTTTCATTCAACCACTTATACAACTCTTTTTGAATCTCCATCTGTCTCCATTGAGAATCATCATAACCCTTATGTCCAGGGTGCACCGTGCTTGCACAAACATCACCAGGATAAGGTCCATCATTTTCCCAAATATCAAATCCAGTTTCTTTGAAAAAATATTTAATCTTGTCTCTGTAGGCCAAGCCCCATTTACTTCCAAAACAAGGAGCATTACCAAAAAAGGCACCACCTGGTTTTCCTGTTTTAATATCAATCACATCATCTTCATCACTGATCCTTCTACTACTAAATAAAGAATAACCTCCTAGTAAAATATTTTTTTGATGTGCATACGCTGTTAAGGCCTTCCACTTATTAATATTTTGTTGACTTGAATCTTCCATATTCAAATGACTTCCAAAACTGAGTATCACTGCTTCATATCCAGTGGCGACACATTGATCAATAGCAGCTTTTACTTCTTCATCATTTTTACTCACCAAATGCATGAATATTGGATTCTGTGTGGTCCAAGGCGCAATGGTTCTATACATTTTACGAAGCATCAAACCTCTTCTTTGTCTGTCATAACTATCCATTAGAAGCTCGTTGGTTCTAACTGATTTGAATGTCTCACCCTTCGCTAATTCAATACCAGGAGCCCTTTCAGGATATATTTCTAATAAGCAAGGGGTTTCAAAATTATAATTTACCTGAGAAGTATAACTTGAATCTGTTTTCCAGTGTGTGGTCTGGTCACTGATATCATAACGCATTGCATTATTAAATGCATAATTGGTTTCGACATAAATACCATGTTGTTTTTTCATCACTTCTGGCTTACCCACCACGGCACTTTCTTCTTCCACCAAACCTAATACCTCGTTGACTACTCTGTTAATTTTTACTTTCTGTTCACGATTATTGACAATTTCAATCCATTTTGTTATCAAAGGAATGCCATCATAAATATTATACATTACCGAAATCAATATGTTTTGAAGTTCCGGTTTCCTTGAAATAAAAAGTAAACGAATAGATTTTCCTGTTGGTTGTTTTCTATTAGACAACCAGGAATTAGGTTTCCATTGGATATAATCAGAAATTATTTGAATTTTATAAGCTTTGAATTGAAAAGCATCATTGTCTGTAGTTAAACCTTTTTCTGATCCTTTTATTAAATACGCTTTTTCAGACTGTCCAATTAATCCTCCAACATTATAGGAGTTGCCATTTATAACTACCCTAGCTTCTGGTTCTATACTTCTAAGTAATTGTTGTCCAGTAGTTAGATTGGTATAATCGATACAAGCAAGATTGGCTCCCATATAAAAACTTCTTTTTACTAGGCCATTATCCAAATGAATGTATTGGTTGTTTACGACTATCTCTGCTTTTTTTGAAATAGGTTGGATTAACCAATCTTTTTGTGCAAGTAAACAAATGGGAGTCAACAAAACCACCTTTATAAAAATCAGTTTTAATACTTTCATAAATCATGCTTTTAGGCAATAGAAAATTACAAAATAAGTGTAGCTTTAGTCATCATTTTCAAATATAGTTTTATGTATAAGTATCTGATAAGCTACTTTTTCTTGGTTATTCTTATAGGTTGTGGCAAAAAGCAAGAAAAACAATACCCACAAAGAGAAGATATTACGCAGTCTGTATATGCTTCAGGAACCATTAAGAGTAAAAGTCAATATGAAGTATACTCAAAGGTATCAGGCATTATTGAATCTATACTTGTTAGAGAAGGAGATGTGGTTGCAAAAGGTCAAACAATTATACAATTAGCCAATACTGCTCAAAGTTTAAATTATGAAAATGCGAAGCAAAATGCATTGTTCAATAGCACGCAATCCAATAAGGAAAAAATTGAACAAGCAAAAACAGAGTTGGAATTAGCAAAATCAAAAATGGATAATGAAGCTTCTTTACTTGCTAGACAAGAAAAACTTTGGGAACAAGAAATTGGTACCAAGAACGAATTAGATCAAAGAGCTTTGAGTTTCAAAAATGCTAGTACTTTATACAAAGCCGCTAAATTGAAATTAGATGATATAGAAAAGCAAATCAATTTTCAAAACAGTCAAACCAATAGGTCTGCATCTATCAGTGCGGTTACCATGAATGATTTCATTATTAAAAGTCAGGTAAACGGAAAAGTATATACTATCAATAAGCAGATAGGCGAATTAGCAAATACACAATCTCCAATTGCAATCATTGGCGATGCCAATGATTTTTATGTAGAATTACAAATTGATGAATTTGATATTAATACGATATCAAAAGGATTAAAAGTATTGGTAAACATGGATAGTCATAAAGGAGAGGTTTACGAAGCTGTAATTGAAAAGATTTATCCCATCATGAACGAAAGAACCAGAACCTTTAAAGCAGATGCCATATTTATAAAAAGACCCGAGCATATTTATCCCAATCTTAGTGCAGAAGCCAATATAATCATACAAGTTAAAAATAAGGCCTTAACTATTCCGAGAGCTTATTTAGTAGAGGATACTTATGTGTTATTAGCCAATAAAGAAAAAAGAAAAATTACTATTGGTCTAAAAGATTATGATAAGGTAGAAGTTATTAATGGTATTACAGAAAAAGATGAATTAGTGAAGCCTGAATAATGAAGAAAGGAATTTTAATCAATATTGCCAAAGCACTTCTTTTAGCTAGATGGAGACAAACCTTGGTGGCTGCCATTGGTGTAACTTTTAGTATTACCATGTTCATAACTTTATTAGGTTTCATGAATGGATTAAATGATTTGCTGGATGGATTAATTTTAAACAGAACACCGCATATCAAGCTATATAACGATATTAAGCCCAATGCCAATCAGCCCATCAAAATGGCAAATGATTATAAAGGCAAACATCATTTTATTCAATCCATCAAATCTGATGCTAACAAACAAGCTATTTATAATAGCCAAGCAATCATGAATTCATTACAAAAAGATGCAAGAGTAATTGGTTTTACCCAAAAATTAACCGCGCAGGTATTTTTCATTAATGGAACTACAGATATTACTGGAGTATTAAATGGAGTGAATGCATCAGAAGAAAGCAAACTTTTTCATTTTGATGATTATATAGTCTCAGGTAATGCATCTGATTTGGATAGAGAAACTAATACAATTATACTTGGGAAAAGCTTGGCTGAAAAACTATTAGTTAATATTGGGGATGTTATTCAATTATCCACTGCCAATGGAGATCGTTTTCAATTAAAGGTAGTGGGGTATTTTCAATCAGGTTTAAAAGAGATTGATATAATTCAAAGTTTTGCTTCTATTCATACGGTACAAAAAATAATGAATAAGCCCAATAACTTTGTAACCGAGATAGATATAAAATTAAAAGACATTAATTTATCCATTCCTACCGCTAAAGAATATGCACAATTGTATCAAACAGATGCCGAAGATATCCAAACCGCTAATTCACAATTTGAAACAGGCAGTGCAGTAAGAAGTATTATTTCTTATGCAGTAGGTATTACGCTGTTGGTAGTCGCTGGCTTTGGTATATACAATATTTTAAACATGATGATTTTTGAAAAAATGGATTCAATTGCCATTTTAAAAGCAACTGGATTTTCAGGTAAGGATGTTAAAAACATTTTCATGTACATCGCACTAAGTATTGGTTTTTTTGGAGGACTGGCAGGATTATTATTTGGTTTTATTTTATCCAGCATTATTGATCAAATACCTTTTGTTACAGCAGCATTGCCCACTGTAAAAACCTATCCTATTAATTATAGTATTATTTTTTATATCATAGGCATCAGCTTCTCTTTAATCACCACTTATTTTGCTGGTTGGTTCCCTGCAAGAAAAGCAAGTAAAATTGACCCCGTGGTCATCATAAGGGGAAAATAGTTATGAGTCAGAAAATACTAGAAGCAAAAAATATAACTAAGTACTTTGAAGACCCTGTAAAAGTGCAGGTGCTTAATGATATTAATTTTAGTATCAATAAAGGAGAGTTCGTCTCACTTACTGGTAAATCTGGTTGTGGTAAATCTACCCTCTTATATGTCTTGTCTACAATGGACACCGATTATGAAGGAAGTCTTTATATAGATCAAGATGTAATGCCTAAAAATGATGAAGGCTATTTAGCTAAAATTAGAAATGAAAAGATTGGCTTTGTGTTTCAATTTCATTATTTACTAAACGAGTTTGATGTTTTAAATAATGTAATGTTGCCGGGTTTGAAATTGAATAAGTACTCTAAAGAAAAAGTAGAGCATCGTGCTTATGAAAAATTAAAACTATTAGGCATTGAACATCTTGCATTAAAAAAAGCAAATCAATTATCTGGTGGTGAAAAACAAAGAGTAGCCATCGCTAGAGCGTTGATCAATGATCCACATATTATAATGGGAGATGAGCCTACCGGAAATTTAGATAAAAAAAATAGCGACCTAGTTTTTGATATTTTTAAAAAATTAGCACACGAGTATAATCAAACATTGTTGATTGTAACTCATGACCCTGGCTTCGCGGAAAGAACAGATAGAATCATTAAAATGGAAGATGGTAAGATTATTGTTTAATCAAAGCCCTTTCTTTTTCTAAAGGTAGAAGGATTTTCTCCAGTAATTTTTTTGAAGATTTTATTAAAATAAGACAAGCTCTCAAACCCAACCTCATAGCAGGCTTCCGTAACATTAGCATCTTGCATTAATAATTTCTTAGCATGGTTAATTCTATACTGATTTACAAAATCGGTATAAGTTAGTTTAGTACTTTTTTTGAAGTACCTACAAAATGCAGCTACCGATAAATTTACATGTTTGGCTATAGCATCCATCACAATAGGTTGTTGAAAATTATTTTCAACATATTGATAAATCAAATGCATTCTTTCTTGCTCTTTGATAACTGCATGGTTCGCGATAGGTCTTGTATGTAATAAAGTGTATTCGCTAGATTTAGACAAGAAATCAAACACTTTAATTAAATGCATTAATTGCTCGAATGGTTTTAATTCAGTTAGTTGCTTCAACATAGCTCCAGCTACAGCTTTTGTATCTCCGTAAAAAGCAATTCCGGTTTTGGCTTTTTCAAACAATTCAAAAATGCCTTTCATTTCTGGTTGACTATAAAAAGGATCCTCATAAAAATTTTGTCTAAACTGCACCACCACTGTTTCAACCACAGACTGCACACCATAATCAAAATTCAAATGTGGAATATAAGATCCTATCAATGCTAAATCGCTACCCTCATAAGTACTAATATGATCCCCAATATGTCTCACCCCTTTATCGGCTTCTACATATACCAACTCAATTTCAGGATGAAAATGCCAGTAAAAAATCTCATTTAATTTAGGCGTAAGCAGTATCCTAAAAGAACTGCCCTCGTCTGGTTTGATATTTTCTAAACTAAGCTTCATTGATACTAAAATAACTGAGTTTTACCCAATTTAAGTATTTTATGTCAATATAGAGCAAATTTTGGCCATTTTAGACAAAATCCAAAGCGATGATAAGGCTGTACATTTATTGTATCAAAAACCAACAATTGCTTGCTATGGAAAATCAACAACAAGGCATGGTGCCAACAATGGTACCCACAATGGCAACACCGAATAGTGCTGCACATAAAGACATCCCAGGAAATCCATCTACTGCAAAAAGCAGTGCGACTAAATTAAATGATCGCTCTAATGGAAAACCATTGAGAGTATTAAGTGAAGAAGATTGGAATTTCTGGATTCACAATGGATATATCGTTATCAAAAATGCAGTTCCAAGAGAACAAGCATTAGCCACTGCTAAATTCTTATGGGAGTTTGAAGAAAAAGATCCCAATAATAAAGACACTTGGTATACAGCACCAAGAGCAGAAATGAAAATGAAAGAGTTGGCGGGTACGGGTATGGTAGAGTGTTATAATAATCAACACTTATGGAACAACAGACAAATGCAAAGAGTATATGATGCATTTGTAGATATTTGGGGAACAGAAAAATTATGGGT
>CALCEA010000169.1 GCA_937900675.1 uncultured Chitinophagaceae bacterium | reverse complement strand
TTCCAGCAGATTCGTATTTATCTCCCACTAAATAATGTTGATAGAAACCCGTATTCGTTGTAGTCACTGCATCGGTAATACAAAACAATCTGTCGCCCATCAATTTTTTTGCAATTTGAATTGCCGAAAAATCAACATGGTATCCATCTGCCACCAAACTACACATGGCGCGTGGATGATTGAATAAAGCGCCTACCACTCCGGGTGCTCTATGTTGTAAAGCACTCATGGCGTTATATAAATGTGTAGCTACTTTAATACCATTATCAAAAAAAGTGTTGGCTGTTTCATAGTCCGCATTAGTATGGCCCGCAGAAACTACAATACCCTTTGATTGAATGAAGTCAATGATTTCTTTAGAACAAATTTCAGGAGCAACAGTAATCATTCCAATATCATCTGCACCATAATCTATAATAGCTTTAACCTCTTCCATAGTAGGAGAATGAATCACTGCTTCATTATGTGCTCCTTTTTTAATAGGATTAATCCAAGGCCCCTCAATGTGTAAACCCATACAACCCTTACCACCACTGCTTTTATAATCTTTCACCGCCTTAATAGCAGCCATAATAATTTCATTGCTTTGAGAGGCGATCGTTGGTTGAAAATAAGCGGCACCACCAGCAACACAATAATCATAAATCAATTGAATGGTGGAAGCTTCGGGAAATTCAGACAATAATTTTCCACCCGCACCATAAATCTGTAAATCAATTAATGCAGGTACCACTAATGGAAAAGCATTTTTATGATCGTAACCCTCCTTTTTAATTGCAATAATTTTTCCATCCGCTATTTCAATGACTACTTCGCTAATCCAACTAGATCCTGTAAATAATTCTTGTGCTGAAATATATGCTGTCATAGACTGTTTTAATTAAGTATCATTTATTTATTGAATCACAAAAAAATCAGCATCCTTCCAAAAAGGAAATTGTGTTCTTGTATGATCTATTTCTTCTTTTTGTAATTGGATATGAAATATATCTTCTTCATGTGCACAATGATATACCACTTCTCCTAGAGGTCCTACTATCATTGAGTCTCCGCTATGCGCAATATTATTTCCATCTAATCCAACCCTGTTCACACCAATAGTAAAACATTGGTTTTCGATAGCTCTTGCAGTTAATAAGGTTTTCCAAGCATGATTTCTTTTTTCTGGCCAGTTGGCAACATATAACAATACATCATATTCTTTTTCCATGTCATTGTTTAATTGTTGTCGAGCCCAAACTGGAAAACGCAAATCATAACAAATTTGTAAATTAATCTTCCAACCCTTCACACTTGCTATCAACCTTTTATTCCCAGCAGTATAATGTTGGTCCTCTCCTGCAAAAGCAAACAAATGCCTTTTGTTATAATAACCCAATTGACCATTGGGTAGCATCCAAATTAATCTATTATAATATTTACCACCTTCCACAATGATTAAAGAACCCGTAATAATGGCTCTTTTCTCTTCCGCCATTCTTTTCATCCAATCAATGGTGGGACCCTCCATGGTTTCTGCAAACTTTTCTGGTTGCATACTAAATCCAGTATTGAACATTTCGGGTAATACAATAATTTCAGTGTACTCATTGATGCTTTTAATCTTCTGAGAAAGCATCTCCAAATTAGCTCCCTTGTCTTCCCAATGTAAATGGGTCTGTATGATGGTAAAACTTAATGTAGACAAAATCTTGATTTTTGCTTGCTTAATAAAGATACATCAATTCTTCTTGTTCAGTTTCTGGATCACCGGCTGGATCAATTGTGGCTCAAAACCTCTTTGGTATAAAAAAGCCTGTGTTTTGGCCATTCTAGATAAACCGCGCTCAC
Source organism: uncultured Chitinophagaceae bacterium (assembly GCA_937900675.1). Lineage (GTDB taxonomy): Bacteria > Bacteroidota > Bacteroidia > Chitinophagales > Chitinophagaceae > Sediminibacterium. The sequence continues at coordinate 29,707 of CALCEA010000169.1, read as the reverse complement.
CCTTAAGTGTATTCCATTTTTTGGTAGCCAAGCTTTCTAGGGTTTTTTCATAGGCATCCAAGTCAATGGATTGCATGGCTTTTTTGATATTATAAGCGCTTACTCTTTTTTGTTTCAATGCATGGGTAATTTTCACTTTTCCCCAGCCCTTGATTCTAAAATGTCCCCCTGCAAATTGCACCGCAAATCTTTCTTCGTTTAAAAAGTTTTCAGAGATCAAATCGGATAGTATTTCCTCTACTTCATCCTTAGACATTCCGTATTCGTACAACTTATCGCGCACTTCCTGTTGGGCCCTTTCTTGATAGGCGCAAAACCTTCTAATGCTAAGCCTTGCCTGCTCTTTTCCTAGTCGCTTTTTTTCCATTAAAAATGTAGATAAGTCTTGCTAAAATAGCTTTTTAATCTTAACAAATTGCATTAGTTTCGTCTTCATATTTATAAAACTAGATCGCATGAAATTTATCGTTTCTTCTTCTTCTCTTTTAAAACACTTGCAACAGATTTCTGGTGTTATTAATTCTAATACGGTATTGCCTATTTTAGAAGATTTTTTATTTGAAATAGAAGATAAAAAATTAAATATTATCGCAACCGATCTAGAAACGGTAATGCGCGTACAAATGGAAGTGGAGAGCAAGGCTAATGGTAGAGTGTGTATTCCAGCAAAAATCTTAATCGATTCTTTAAAAAATATCGCAGACCAACCATTGACTTTCAATATTGATAAAAATTACGCAGTAGAAATTACTAGCGATAATGGAAAGTATAAAGTAATGGGAGAGAACCCAGATAATTTCCCTAAAGAGCCTACAGCAGACGATACTACAGGCTTTAAGATGACTAGCACAGGTTTATTGACTGCGATCAACAAGACATTGTTTGCAGTAAGTGGAGATGATTTAAGACCAGCGATGACGGGTGTGTTTTTTGAATTATCAAAAGAAAGCGTACAGTTTGTAGCAACAGATGCACATCGTTTGGTTCGCTATAAAAGATTGGATGCAAAAGCAACACAAAACGCATCTTTCATTGTGCCTAAGAAGCCTTTGAATTTATTAAAAAATGCATTACCTGATAATGATGACAGCATCACTATTAGCTATAATAACAATCACTTATTTGTAGATCACGGTTCAACACAATTAATTTGTAGATTGATTGATGCAAGATTCCCAGACTATAAAGTGGTTATCCCTGCAGACAATCCTTACAGATTAACTGTAAACAAACACGATTTCCAAAATGCATTGCGTCGTGTAAATGTATTCAGTAATAAAAGCACCAATCAAGTAGCTTTAAATATTACTGGTAACGAATTACAAATGGCCGCTCAAGATATTGACTTTAGTTTTGAAGGTAATGAGCGCATGAGTTGTGAATACCAAGGAGAAGACATTCAAATTGCTTTTAATGCGAAGTTCTTAATCGAAATGTTAAGCGCAGCAGATACAGACGAAGTATTTATTGAATTATCTACCCCAAGTAAAGCGGGTTTAATTAAGCCTTCTGAGCAAGCTGCAGGAGAAGACTTGTTAATGTTGGTAATGCCATTAATGTTAAACAGTTAATCAAGCACTAAATAAATTAGAATCTACCCCGATGTAAGTAAAAACATCGGGGTTTTTTATTTAGATTTACAATACAAATACAACAATATGTTTGAAACCATTAAAACTTATTTTGAAACTATTCCAAGCGCACATCGCGCTTTGCTTTTAGCAGGTGGAATTACTTTTTTTTGGTTGATAGAAATAGCTGCCCCGCTATTTAATTTTAAATACAATAAAGCTAGACACGCGGGCATTAATTTATTTTTCACATTTACTACCATTGTAATCAATTTTGGATTTGCACTAATCATGGTGAAAGCAAGTGATTGGGCTGTGGACCATCAATTTGGTTTATTACATATAGTAGCGCTATCACCTATTCTTGAGGCAATAGCTGGACTTTTATTATTGGATTTAATCGGCGCATACTTAGTGCACTTAATAGAACATAAAGTAAAATTTTTATGGAAGTTTCATATGGTGCATCATGCAGACACACATGTAGATACTACAACAGGGAATAGACATCATCCAGGAGAATCTGTGGTAAGAGCGGTATTCGCGATTATTGCAGTCTTGGTTTTAGGAACACCTATGTGGATGGTGATGTTGTATCAAAGTTTAAGTGTGGTGTTAACACAATTCAATCACGCCAATATTAAAATACCAAAATGGTTTGATCAAAGTTTTGGATACATCATTGTATCACCTAATATGCATCGTATACATCATCATATCACAAGACCTCAAACAGATAGTAATTATGGAAATATATTTTCTTTCTGGGATAGATTGTTTGGCACATACAACTACACGCCAATGAATGAAATTGTGTATGGATTAGATGTATTAGACAATTCTAAAGATGAATCCTTGGCTTATCAATTAAAAGCACCTTTTGATAAGACGATCAAATCAGATTATTAATGAGTACAATTGGCGCTTTTATACCAGCACGCTATGCTGCTACTAGGTTTCCTGCAAAACTAATGCAACAGTTAGGAGACAAAACGGTTATTCGACACACCTATGATAATGCAAAAGCAACTGGTCTTTTTGATGAAGTATATGTGGTAACCGATAGTGATATTATTTATCAAGAGATTACCAATAATGGTGGTAAAGCCATCATGAGTATTAAAACACATGAGAGTGGAAGCGATCGTATTGCTGAAGCTATTGAGCATTTAGATATTGATATAGTAGTGAACATTCAAGGAGATGAGCCTTTTGTAAAAAGAGCGCCCTTAGAAAAAGTATTGGATTGTTTTAAAGACACAAGTGTACAAGTCGCATCACTCATGCAGGTTTTAGACAATCCAAGTTCTATTGCAGATCCTAATTATGTGAAAGTAGCAGTAGATAAAAAAATGAATGCACTGTTTTTTTCTAGAAGCGTTATCCCTTATTTAAGAGATACTGCTGTTGCACCAATATACTATGAACATGTGGGTGTATATGCATTTAAAAAGCAAGCACTGATTGACTTTACGAATTGGCCCATGTCGCCATTAGAAGCAGCTGAAAAAATTGAATGCTTAAGATATTTAGAAAATGGTGTTGGCATTAGAATGGCCATCACTGATTATATGGGTGTAGAAATTGATACCCCAGAAGATTTAATCAAAGCCGCAAAACTTTTAAACAAATAAAAATGAATAAAGGAAAATTATTTCAATCCACTGTAGTAGCTGCTTTAGCTGGATTTATTTTTGGATTTGATATGGTCGTAATATCTGGTGCAGATAAACCTATTCAAGATCTATGGCATACTACTCCTTTGTTTCACGGGTTCTTTATTATGTCAATGGCTTTATGGGGAACCGTTATAGGTTCTATATTTGCAGGTGCACCCACAGAAAAGTTTGGCCGAAAAAAAGTATTAATATGGTTGGGCATCATGTTTGTTGCTTCAGCAATTGGATCTGCATTAGCACAGGATCCATATACATTCTCTTTCTTTAGATTGATTGGTGGTATTGCTATTGGCGTATCTTCTGTAGCAGCGCCAACTTATATTTCAGAAATCTCTAACAAAAACAATAGAGGTAAGTTGGTGGGCATGTATCAGTTCAATATTGTATTCGGAATTTTAGTAGCTTATTTATCTAATTATTTTTTAGCAGGAATTGGTGGAGAAAATGATTGGCGCTTTATGTTGGCCGTATTATTAATACCAGCTGCTATCTATACTATAATGACACTTGGTTTGCCAGAAAGTCCAAGATGGTTATTGTCTGTTGCTAATGACGAAGAAGGCGCAAGAAAAACATTGGAAACCATTGGTGTAGACAATGTTGAAGAAACTATTCAAGAAATTAAAAAAGCCAATGAAGAAGAAAAGTCATTTGGTGTAGCGAATTTATTTTCTAGAAATCATATCAAGATTATTTCATTAGCATTCTTTATTGCATTTTTTAACCAAGCATCGGGTATTAATTTCTTATTGTATTATGCTCCAAGAATTTTAGAAGAAGCAGGTTTTGCAAAAGATAATTCTTTATTAAGCTCTATATCATTGGGTTTGATGAACCTGGTATTTACTTTTGTGGGTTTATGGTTAATTGATCGTATTGGAAGAAAGACTTTATTAATTATTGGATCTTTTGGATACATCATTAGTTTATCCATGGTGGCTTATGGTTTTGTGGCGCATAGTGCACCATCATTCATGTTAAGCTTTTTATTATTATTTATAGCTGCACATGCTATTGGACAGGGTGCAGTTATCTGGGTATTTATTTCAGAAATTTTCCCAACACCTATTCGTGCAAAGGGACAGGCATTTGGTGCAAGTATACACTGGATCTTCGCAGCATTAATTACTTTAATTACCCCAGTATTCTTAGATAGCGAATATGGAATTTTCAAAGAAAATCCTTGGCCTATATTTGTTTTCTTCGCTGTAATGATGACAGTACAATTAATTTGGATTTTAGTAAAAGTGCCAGAAACAAAAGGCGTATCTTTGGAAGAATTACAAAAAAAATTAGCACAATAAAATAAGGTATATGCAGTTCCGCAATTTTAAAATGGTCGACTATGTGGTATATGGTCGTGGAAGTTTTAATCAATTAGATGAGATTATCGCACCAAGAAGAAATGGTGATTATCCGATGATCTTTTTTGTAGATCATTATTTTGAAGGAAAGGCTTTGGCTTCAAGAGTACCTTTAAGAGGAAAAGACAAAATAGTTTTTGTTGATGTAACGCACGAACCAAAAACAAAACAAGTAGACGCTTTAGCTGCAGATTTAAAAGCAGAGTTTGGACAAGTAAGTGGTATTATAGGAATAGGCGGTGGTTCAACTATGGATTTAGCAAAAGCTGTGGGATTAATGATGACTAATCCAGGATCTTCAGCAGATTATCAAGGCTGGGATTTGGTGAAACAAGCCGGTGTATATAAAGTGGGTATTCCTACGCTAAGCGGTACAGGTGCTGAAGTGAGTAGAACTACGGTATTAACGGGACCTACTAGAAAATTGGGAATGAATTCTGACTTCACACCTTTTGACCAAATTGTATTGGATCCAGAATTAACCAAAGACGCTCCTGCGAATCAGCGTTTTTATACTGGTATGGATTGTTATATACATTGTATCGAAAGTTTGGAAGGAACTTTTTTAAATGAGTTCAGTAAATCATACGGAGAGAAGGCATTGGATTTATGTAGAAAAGTGTTTGTAGAAAAAAATGAATGGACGGATGAAAGCGATGATCAATTAATGATGGCTTCTTATGCCGGTGGTATGAGTATTGCTTATAGTCAGGTAGGTGTTGCACACGCGGTGAGCTATGGTTTAAGCTATTTATTGGGAACAAAACACGGTATAGGTAACTGTATCGTGATGAATCACTTAGAAGAATATTATCCAGCAGGTGTGAAAGAGTTTAAATACATGGTGGAGAAAAATAATATTGATATTCCAACAGGCATTTGTTCCGGTTTAACAGAGGAGCAATTTGATGCAATGATCAATGTATCATTAGGCATGAAACCACTTTGGGAAAACGCTTTAGGAAAAGATTGGGAAAAAATTATGACTCGTGAAAAACTAAGAGCGTTATACGGAAAGCTTTAAGTTGTATCTTTGGGTTAATTATGAAGAAGTATTTATTGGGCTTTTTATTATTACTAGCGTTTGTGCAACCCTTGGTTGTGAACATGTTGGTGAATAATGCTCAAGCACATTCTTTACATACTCTAATAATTAAGTCTCCGGTAAAAAAATTACCAGCAACAAAATCATTTGGACTTGATTCTGTAATCATCGATTTAGATGATGATGAAATAACAGAAATCGAAACCAAAGAGCATTTATCAGATGTATATTGTCAATATAATCTAGATGAGGCCTATTTAAAAACACATACAGTCCTTGCTACTTTAAAAAGCAACGAGTTTCAAACAAAACATTCCAGCAAGCCACTCTATATTCTTTGGAATGTATTTCGCATTTAATTTTATTTTTTAGAGGCTTTACCTCTTAAAGTGTTTATTACTTATTGTAATGAGTAATCCACGCATTCTCGTGTAATTTATTTTCTATACATATGTTAACTATTATGAAACCAACAAAATTGTTATTTGGAATCCTGGCTTTAATGAGTTTAGCCGCTTGTCATTCAAAAAAAGAAAAAAAAGAAACTGACGAAAAATTTATCGTGACCAGCCCTTTATTAGTAGACACTTCCTTTACTAAAGAATATGTAGCAGAAATTCAATCTGTGCAGAATGTTGAAATCAGGGCCAAGGTAAAAGGCTTTATTGAAACGATTAATGTGGATGAGGGTCAAAAAGTAAAAGCTGGACAATTATTATTTACCATAAGACCAAGAGAATATGAAGCAGAACTTTTAAAAGCTAAAGCAGAAGTAAAGAAAGCTGAAGTAGAAGCACAAAACGCCAAAGTATTGGCTGATAAAAATATCGTATCTAAATCTGAATTAACCATGGCTTTAGCTAAGCTAGATGGCGCTAAAGCAGAAGAAGCATTGGCAGAAATGTATGTAACTTATACAAAGATTAGAGCGCCTTATGATGGTATTGTAGATAGATTGAAATTTAAAGCAGGAAGTTTGATAGACGAGGGAACTTTATTGACAACCCTTTCAAATAATAAAGATGTCTATGCTTATTTTAATGTATCAGAATTAGAGTACTTAGATTATGCTTCAAAAGATAATAATAAGAAAAATTTAGCTACCCTTTTATTGGCCAACGGACAAGCACATAAATACAAGGGAACTATTGAGACCATCGAAAGTGAATTTGATAAAAACACGGGGACCATTTCTTTTAGAGCAAAATTCCCCAATCCTACATTTTTATTAAAACATGGAGAAACAGGAAGAGTTCAACTAAAATTAAGTTTAAATAATGCAATTATTATTCCTCAAAAATCTACTTACGAATTGCAAGACAAAACGTATGTATATGTAGTAGATCAAAATAATGTAGTTAAATCAAGATTAGTAACGATTAAGCAAAAGCTTCCCAATATTTATATAATTGATTCAGGTTTAGCACCAACAGATAAAATCATTTATGAGGGAGTGCAAAGTGCTAAAGAAGATGAAAAAATAAATATTACAACTATTTCTGCAAAGGAAGCTTTGTCTATTAAATAAGAAAGAACATGATTAAGAAACTGATAAGTAGACCAGTATTTTCAATAGTTATATCATTAGTGATTGTATTATTGGGAGTATTGTCTTTAATACAATTACCTGTTACGCAATTTCCATCCATCTCTCCCCCAAAAGTAAATATTGTTGCAGAGTATCCTGGTGCTAATGCAGAATTGATGATTAAAGCGGTGGTGATACCACTTGAAAGAGCCTTGAACGGAGTGCCTGGTGTAAAATATATTGCCTCTGACGCCGGTAATGATGGAACCTGTTTAATAACCGTGGTATTCAAATTGGGAACCGATCCAAATATAGCATCTGTTAATGTGCAAAACAGGGTTGCTGCAGTAAACAATAAGCTTCCACCACAGGTAGTGAAAGAGGGTATTAAAATTTCTAGAGAAGAATCCAACATGTTAATGTATGTGAACTTAACAAGTAAGGATACCAATCTGGATGTAAATTTTTTATACAATTATGCAGATATCAATTTAATTACAGAGATTAAAAAAATCGACGGTGTTGGTTTTGCCGATATTTTAGGAAACAGAGAATATGCCATGAGGGTATGGTTAAAGCCTGATAGAATGTTGGCTTATAATGTTTCTGCTGATGAAGTATTGAAATCGATAGACGAGCAAAATCTAGAAGCTGCACCTGGTAAAACAGGAGAGAGTTCTGGAAAACAAGCCCAAACCTTCCAATATGTATTAAAATATCCAGGTAGATACAATACAAAAGAGGGCTATGAAAATATAATCATAAGATCCAGTTCCGACGGTCAGATGCTCAAACTAAAAGATGTGGCCGATGTAGAGTTTGGAAGTTCTTATTATGACTTGTATTCAAAAATGAACGGGAAGCCTTCCGCAGCTATTATGATCAAACAGTCTTATGGTAGTAATGCAAGTGAAGTGATTAAAAATATTAAAGCAAAGCTTGCTGAGATCAAAGAAACTTCTTTCCCCAAAGGAATGGATTATGAATTAAGTTATGATGTATCTAAATTCTTAGATGCTTCAATTGAAAAAGTAATTCATACTTTAATAGAAGCTTTTATTTTAGTGGCTTTTGTAGTATTCTTATTCTTGGGTGATTTTAGATCAACATTAATTCCAGCCATTGCAGTACCTATTTCTTTGATTGGTACATTTTTATTTATGCAATTCTTTGGAATCACATTAAATCTAATTACTTTATTCGCCTTGGTATTGGCTATTGGTATTGTAGTGGATGACGCCATTGTGGTGGTGGAAGCCGTGCACGCAAAAATGGAAGAATTTGATTTATCTCCCAAAGCTGCTACCATCTTAGCCATGAGTGAAATTAGCGGTGCTATTATTGCCATCACTTTGGTAATGGCTGCTGTATTTATTCCAGCATCTTTTATGAGTGGTCCAGTGGGTATCTTCTATAAACAGTTCTCTGTTACCATGGCCACTTCAATTATTTTATCGGGTATTGTTGCCTTAACTTTTACGCCTGCATTATGTGCTATGTTATTAAAAAATACACATGGTGTAGAGAAGAAGCCAACACCTATTAATCGATTTATTAAAACATTTAATAATTGGTTCAAAAACTTACAAGGTAAATACAAGAATTTAATTGAACACATATTAAATAGAAAGCTGATCACATTTGGAATTTTAATTGCCTTTTGTTTTGGAACCTGGGGAATGAGTAATGTTGTTCCGACAGGCTTTATACCTAATGAAGATCAAGGTGTGTTTTATTGTTTAATCTCCACTCCTCCAGGCTCTACATTGGAAAGAACGGATGCAGTTCTTTCACAGATACAAAAAGAAGCAGCAAAGATCGATGATATTGCCTCTGTATCCACCACTGCAGGTTTTGAAATCTTGACAGAAGGTACTGGTGCGAATTCCGGAACTGCTTTGATTAACCTAAAAGACTGGAGCGATCGAAAGCATTCTTTGACGCAGATCATGATTGAATTAGAAGAAAAAACAAAAAATATCAAAGGTGCTAATATTGAATATTTCCCACCACCAGCAGTTCCAGGTTATGGTGCCGCCGGCGGTTTTGAGTTAAGATTATTAGACAAGGCTGGTAGTGGTGATTATAAAAAAATGGAAACGGTGAACAAGCAATTTGTGGAAGACCTAAATAAGCGTCCAGAATTAAGTTCGGTGTTTGGTTTTTACAATGCAAGTTTTCCTCAGTATATTTTGAATGTAGATAATGAGAAGGCACAACAAAAAGGTGTAACAATTGATAATGCAATGAATACTCTGTCTACATTAATTGGTAGTTATTATTCAACCAACTTTATCAAGTTTGATCGTCAATATAAAGTAATGGTACAAGCATTACCACAGTATAGAGCGAAACCAGAAGACATTTTAAAGTTATATGTAAAAAACGACAGAGACGAAATGGTGCCCTTTGCATCATTCATTACTTTACAAAAAGTATATGGATTGGATGAGATCACTAGACACAATATGTACAATGCATCTGAGTTAAGTGGTTCGCCTGCACCAGGATATAGCAGTGGACAAGCCATTGAAGCTATTAAGCAGGTTGCTAAAGAAAAATTACCTAAAGGTTTTGGCATTGATTGGGCGGGTATCTCTATTGATGAAGTTGCCAAGGGAAATCAAACTTTATACATTTTCATTATTTCTTTAGTGTTTGTGTATTTAGTATTGTCAGCACAGTACGATAGTTTTGTTTTACCATTACCCGTTATCTTATCATTACCAACAGGTATTTTTGGAGCTTTCTTTTTATTAAATACCCTAGGTCTTGAAAACAATATCTATGCACAGATTGCGATGGTGATGTTAATTGGAATCTTAGGAAAGAATGCTGTATTGATTATTGAATTCGCGGTTCAAAGACAAAGAGCAGGTGCTACTAAAATGCAGGCGGCCATTGACGGTGCTGCTGCTAGATTAAGACCCATTTTAATGACTTCTTTCGCATTTGTTGCAGGATTAATTCCATTGGTTTTTGCTACCGGACCAGGAGCTATTGGAAACAGAACCATTGGTGCGGCTACGGCAGGTGGTATGATATTTGGTACCCTATTTGGAGTAGTTGTTGTACCTGGTCTTTACTACTTATTTGCAAGGGTTCCTAAACATAATGTGAAAGAAGAAATAGAAGACATCATAAAAAAGATTGAACATGAATAAAAATAAAATCATTGCTATTGGATGTATCATTAGTAGCTGCTTTATCATTAGTTGTGCAGCGCCTAAAGCAATTGAGCAAACAAAAGATACGCCCATTCCTACTACCTATACTGGATCAATCGATTCAGCCAATGTAGCAAAAATGGCTTGGTCTAGTTTTTTCAATGACAATAAGTTGACCGCTTTAATTGATACTGCTTTAAAGAACAATTTGGATGTATTAACTACTATTCAAGAAATTGAAATTGCTAAAAGCAAGATTAGGTTTGCAAATGGTAAATTATTTCCTTCTGTAACAGCAGGAATTGGAGCAGGTATTGAAAAAGTAGGAAAGTATACTTCACAAGGCGCTGGAGATGGAAGTGCTGACATAACTCCTGGTCAATTGGTCCCCGAAAACTTAACAGATTTAAGACTGGGTTTTCAGGCTGGTTGGGAAGCAGATATTTGGGGAAAATTAAGAAACGCCAAAAAAGCTGCATTCAATAATTATTTGAGTACGGTTGAAGGCAGAAAGTGGGTAACTACTAATCTTATTGCAGAAGTAGCGAATACTTATTATGAATTAGTGAGTCTTCATGCTCAATTAAATATCATTAATGAGTCTATTGCATTACAGCAAAAAGAATTAGAAGTTGTTAAAATTCAAAAAGAAGCTTCGGTGGTTTCTGAATTAGCAGTAAAGCAATTTGAGGCAATGGTGTACAATGCACAAAACCTTTCTTTTAATTTATTGCAAAATATTACAGAGACTGAAAACAAAATGAATTTGCTACTAGGAAGATTCCCTCAAAAAATTGAAGTGAGTGAAGGTTTTACACAAGCTTTACCCAACTCACTAGAAGTAGGTATTCCATCACAGTTATTAAAGAATAGACCAGATATACAACAAGCAGAGTATAATTTGTTGGCCGCTAATTTTGATCTAAAATCTGCCCAAGCTGAATTTTATCCAAGTGTAAATATGGGTGGCTCGTTGGGATTAAACGCTTTTAAATCAAAGTATTTGTTTAGATCACCAGAATCTATCATGTATTCTTTATTATCTGATGTAGCTGGTCCCTTAATTAATAAGTCTGCTATTAAGGCACAGTTTGCAACTGCGAATGCTTTACAAATAGAGGCAGTATATGAATATCAAAAAACCATTTTAAATGGATTTGTAGAAGTGACCAATCAGGTGGCTAATGTTAAAAATTTACAATCTTCTTTTCAAACAAAAACAAAAGAAGTAGAAGCATTGACAAGCGCTATTAGTTTATCTAGTGAATTATTTAAATACGCGAAAGCAAACTATTTGGAAGTATTGACAGCACAGAAAGATGCTATTGCTGCTAAATTAGAATTAGTAGAAATCAAAAAACAACAATACAATAGTATTACCAACCTTTATAAATCATTGGGTGGAGGCTGGCAATAAATAAGTTAGTTAAAAAGAAAAGGCCTCGCAACTGCGAGGCCTTTTTGTATCTCTAACCCATTATACATTTTTATAAAAAAGAAAAGAAGTTCGAAAAATTTTTAATTTTTTGAACAAAATCATTAGATAGTATATTTTCAAGACCTTAATTTGATATAAGGTCTTGAAAATTACTACTCAGCAACGGCTACTACCTCTTTTACTTCTGGGATCATGCGTTTCATCATGCCTTCAATACCCGCTTTTAAAGTAACCATACTTGAAGGGCAACCGCTACAAGATCCTTGTAACATTAGGTTTACCACTCCGTCATTATAACTTTTAAATTGAATTGCACCGCCATCCATTTCAACAGCTGGCTTTACATAGTTTTCTAATAATTCTTTCACACGCTTTACAATATCATCATCATCTGCGTGCACAGTGTTGGTTGCTTCTTGCTTAAACTTAGCCACTTCTTCTTCATTCACTACCACACCACCCGCTTCTAAATAATCTTTCAAGAAGGTTTTGATCGTAGGAATCACATCCTGCCAATCTTCTGTATCTGCGCTCTTTGTTAAAGTGATAAAATTGCTAGCAATAAAAACACTTTTAATAAAAGGGAAACTAAATAATTCTTTGGCTAAAGGAGAAGCGATCGCATGTGCTTCTTCTGCTATGTCAATACTTTTTCCAGGATACAATAATTTGTTAGCAACAAATTTCATTGTTTCTGGGTTGGGTGTCATTTCTGTATAAATGCTCACAATAGTATTTCCTGTAGTAATCATAATAAATTCGTTTAAAATCGATTCGAATACAAAAATAATCAAATTGAACCGGAAGGGACCCTTTCCAAGGCTAGCATATCCTTAATTTTCCGATATCGAAAGCTTGGCGTAGTTCAGCATGATCTTTTTCTCTCCATTATTGTCAAATAAGATCATCGCAATAGGATTATGGGCCGAGCCCTCAATTTCCTTAATTAATCCAAATCCAAATTTTTGATGCTCTACCCTCATGCCCACGCTTAACTTAGACGGGTCGGCGGCTACAAAGTTGGCAGAAGGAATATGATTCTTATTCACTGTATTAGGCGGATTCACTGGTAGATAGCTTGGTTTGCTTGAACCAACACTGCTTGAACCAGCATTGCTGCTGCTGTTAGTTTTTCTACCAGCGTGCATACGATCATATGCACTGCCCCATCCAGCAGTAGTACTTTGGTTTCTGGCACCACCACCTGCAGAAGACTTATCTAATTTTTCTTCAGGCATTTCTTCGATGAATCTACTAGGTTCGTTTTGTACCAATTGTCCAAAACGATATCTAGAATTCGCATAGCTTAACCATAAATGTTTTTTAGCACGAGTTACTGCTACATAAAACAATCTTCTCTCTTCTTCTAATTCCTCTCTTGTATTAATACTCATTCCACTAGGGAATAAAGTTTCTTCTAATCCAACCACAAAGACACAGGCGAATTCCAAACCTTTAGCAGCGTGCACTGTCATTAATTTAACCGCATCACTATCTTCTTTATCATTATCTGCATCAGTGATTAAAGTGATTTGTTGTAAGTAAGCGCCCAAGCTTTTATCTCCTTGCTCTCCGTCTTCATTGCTTGGACTTTCGGTCCACTCCTTAATAGAGTTTAATAATTCCTGAACGTTTTCATAGCGCGCTAAACCTTCGGTAGATTTATCGTTGAATAATTCTTTGATAATATTGGTATGCTTGCCTACCTGAACGGCAACATCGTAAGCATTATTTTTGGTTAATTGATTTTGAAAATATTTAATCATGGTCACAAACTCTTCAATAGAGTTTAGGGTACCCGCTTTAAATCCAAAACCCTTAGCTTTTTCTAATACTTCAAAAAAAGTAATATTATGCTCATTAGCCAATACTAAACATTTCTCAACAGTGGTCTTACCAATACCTCTTACAGGATAATTAATAATTCTTTTTAATCCTTCTTCATCTTTAGTATTCGCAATAACTCTTAAGTAAGCAATAAAATCTTTTACTTCCTTTCTTTGATAGAAGCTAAGCCCACCATAGATCTTATAAGCAATACCCGCTCTTCTTAAACTTTCCTCGAAAGATCTTGATTGTGCATTGGTTCTGTATAAGATGGCAAAATCATTATTGACAAAATGGTTTCTCAATTTATTTTCTTGAATGGCATCTGCTACAAATCTACCTTCATCATTATCTGTCATAGTGCGCACTAACTTGATTTGCTCACCTGCTTCATTTTCTGTCCATAGTTCTTTTGGAATCTGACCCTTGTTATTTTTGATAACATAATTGGCAACTTCTAAAATAGAAGCACTACTTCTATAATTTTGTTCAAGCTTTACCAGCTTCACATCATCATAGTCTTTTTGAAACTGTAAAATATTTTCAATAGTAGCTCCACGGAAACTATAAATACTTTGTGCATCGTCACCCACTACACAAATATTTTCGTGTACTGCTGCTAATAACTTAGCAATTTGATATTGTACCGGATTGGTATCCTGATACTCGTCAATTAATAAATATTTAAACTTATGTTGGTACTTGTGTAGGACTTCAGGAAAATCTCTAAGTAACTCATGCATTTTAAATAACAAGTCATCAAAATCCATCGCGCCGTTTTTAAAACAACGCGCAACATAACTTGCATAAATATCTCCAATAGCGGGTCTATTAGATCTTGCATCTTCTTGTTGAATAAAAGTATCCAATGCATATTCCGCAGGTCCCACTAATGCGTTCTTAGCACTTGAGATTCTATTGTGAACCACATTGGGTTTATAATGTTTGTCATCCAAACCCATATCATTAATGACTGCTTTGATCACCGATCTAGAATCATCGGTATCATAAATAGTAAAGCTTTGAGGATAACCTAATTTTTCAGCCTCTGCTCTTAATATGCGTGCGAATACACTATGGAAAGTGCCTATATATAAATTTCTAGCTTCTGTATTACCCAAAATTTTCTCTACACGCTCTTTCATTTCTTTGGCAGCCTTATTGGTAAAAGTCAAAGCCAAAATATTAAATGAATCTACCCCACTATGCATCAAGTGAGCAATACGACTAGTTAACACTTTTGTTTTTCCGCTACCCGCACCGGCAATAATCATCAGAGGACCCTTAATATGAAGCACTGCTTCTTTTTGCCTTTCATTTAAACCATCTAAATACGCTTGTTGCATGGGGCGAAGATACGCTTAGTTAGTAGCATAAAAAAACCCCATCTTTTCGGATGGGGTCTTATATATTTTTTAAAAAAGCTCGACTACTTTTTTTCTAATAATTTAAAGAATTGATCTAATTGAGGTAAGATCACAATTCTTGTACGACGGTTTCTAGCTCTGTTAGCAGCGTTATTGTTTTCTGCAATTGGAGCATACTCACCTCTACCAGCAGCAGTCATGCGCTTAGGATCGATACCGTAAGTATCTTGTAAAACACGCACTACAGTAGTTGCTCTTTTTACAGATAAATCCCAGTTATCTTCTAAAGCAGAACCATTGTCTAATAATTGCTTAGTATCAGTATGACCTTCTACCATGAATTCGATGTTTGGTTGAGCAGCTAATACTTTAGCAACCTTACCTAAAACTGTTTTAGCTTTATCAGAAATGCTAAAGCTTCCGCTCTTAAATAATAATTTATCAGAGATATCAACGTATACTACGCCTTTATCTACCTTCACATTAATATCTTCATCGCTTAAATCACCAATAGCACCTTTCAAGTTCATCACCAAGTTCATGTTGATAGAATCTTTACGTGCCATTGAGCTTTGTAATCCTTGGATATATAAATCCTTAGCACCGATATTTTCTAAAGATTTCTTAATACTCTCTGCTTGAGCGCCAGTTACAACAGACATGTCTTTTAATTGACTTAATACAACATTGTTGTTTTGTTTTAAGAATTCGATTTGTTTGTTCAAATCATCAATCTTGCTTTGGTTAGCTTTGTTTTCAGCAGCTAATTTATCGCCATCACTTTTTTGCTTAGCAGCAGCATCTTGTGCATCACGATATTTACCTTGTAATTCAGCATAAGCACCATTCAATTGAGTGTACTTGTTTTCTGCTTCTTGTAATTTTTTAGGACTTACGCAAGAATAAGCACCTAAGCTAACTACTGCAAGCGCTAAAAAAATTTTAGTTTTCATATTTCAACGGTTTTTTAATTGAATAAATAGTAGCTCAAAGCCGAAACAAAAATAAGGATTCGTCACAACCCTTTAAAATTTATTCCCAGCTTAATCTCACTTTAACATTCTGTTTCCTCAGATATCCCATATTCGGGAATTTTGCCCTTGTATTGCTTGAAAAAATCAATAATTTTTCTCAAATCGGCCTTCATATCGCTTCCTGTCTCAAAAGGCTCAGCAAAAACCACTCTTTTGTTCTCAAAATCCAATGCAATCATCACAATTGGCACATGGGCGTTTTTAGCAATATGATAAAAGCCCGTTTTTAGCCTAATTACCTTTTTTCTGGTTCCTTCCGGTGATAATGCAAGGTGAAAGCGCTCGTTTTGATTGAATAAGTCCACTACCTGGTCTACCAGGTTATTGTTTTTGGATCTATCTACTGGACTTCCGCCCATACTTCTTAGAACCCAGCTAAATGGTGGGATAAACAATTCTTTTTTACCCAAAAATCGAACAAACTCTAAATGCAATAGTTTTCTAAATGCAACCCCTAAAAAGAAATCATTTCTATGAGTATGAGGTGCAACAATGACTACACATTTTTTTAAATGATAAGGATAAGCTCCCTCAATTTTCCAACCTAAGACTTTAAAATACCACCACTTTAAGAGTTGATGCATGATTGAATCAGTTTTGCATTTTCAATAGGATCCACTTTAGTTGCTTCAATGTGAATCAATTTTTTTTCTTTTTCATATAACTTATCGTAGTAAGATAATAAAATATGAAATGCTACTTTAATATCTTTTTCTACAATATGATTAATTGCTAATTTGGTTTCCAAGCCGCCTAATTTTTTTTGAATTCTATAAGTGGCTGCCATTAAATCTTCGGCTTTGAATTTTCCATAACCTTCCACAATAAAATCCAATCTGGATTCAAAAGGAATTTTTATAAAGTAACCATCACTATTTCTTAATAATTTAAAAAATGGAGTTGGCAACATTACTGTTCCAATTCTTTGGCTTTCATCTTCAATAAAAATAGTTTTATCGGCAACAGCAAAAAGTTCTGTAGCCAATTTGTTTTCAAACATTTCCTGAGTAGGTTGTTTGTCTTGTCCAATCGCACCAAATGCCGAACCTTTATGTGATGCTAAGCCTTCTAAGTCAATCACCGTATGCTTTTGCTTCAATAACTCTTTTAATATTTCTGTTTTACCAGAACCCGTATAACCGCCGATTACTTTTAAATTATAAGATTTTTCAAATTGTTGAAGTACCCAATTTCTATAAGCTTTATAGCCACCTATTAATTGACAAATTTTAAACCCATATAAATCTAATAACCATGCAACAGCTGCACTGCGCATGCCACCTCTCCAACAATGAACATATATAGTAGTATGTTCTGTTTTATTTTTTTTCTGAAAATCATTGATCCATTTTTCTACCGTCTCTACCATCGTCAACATTTTGTTGCCAAAAAAAGGAAGCCCAATTTTAATGGCCTGTTCTCTGCTTTTTTGTTTATAGGTGGTTCCTACAATGGCTCTTTCTTCGTCATTAAAAAGTGGTAATGAAAATGCATTGGGAATATGTGCATGCTCAAATTCGCTGGGACTTCTCACATCAATAACAATACCTGTATTGGCTACTGCAACAAACTCTTCTATCGTCAATTTCTGAATCGCCATATTTACAAAGTTAAGTCCTTGAGTTTGTCTTTTAGTGTTTCAATAGAAAATGAATGAAAACTTGGTTGCACCAATTCAATGGTAGCAGCTTTATCAAGCGCTTCTTTTAAATTAAAGTTTTCTTGACTAAAAGAAATAGCCCATCCATTGGCTTCCCACCAAGAAGCCAGGTACTCTTGCTCTGTTTGTCCTGGTGTTGGAATAAGGATTAGTTTTTTTTGAAAAGGAATCAGTTCCATCAAACTTGTATAGCCTCCCCTGAAAATGATGTATTCAGCAGATTCAATCAGCGCTGCAAGATCCGCACCATTGGCGTGAGGATATAATTTACCCTTATTGGACAAGCTAGGTTCATTGTTGCCTAAGGGTCTACCTGCTACTACAGCAAATGGGGCATCGCCTGTATTGCCCTGCATCCACAAATTATTTTCAAAAAGGGTTCTTTGAGGTTCAGGTCCACTCACAATGCCTAAAAACTGAATTTGTTCATTTTTTGTTTTGTCTATAATTGGGCTTAATCTAGAGAGTGCACCCAAATACCAAGTAGGCATGGATGGCTTAACAACCGGATTACTTAAAATACCCGCATAGTTTAATTTACCCTCTATATCTGGAATCCATAAACTGTTAAATTTTCGGATATATCTATATTGTAACCATCTTACCAATGCATTGGTAAAAATAGATCCAGTTTGAATATTTAATTGATGTGTAATAAAAACAGAAGGAATGTTTTTATGATGAAAACCAAAACGATTGTCTGAAATAATGATGTCAAATTGAAATTGTTTTTGCATTTTACGCAACCAATTTCTTTCATAATAAATACTAAATAAGATCTTTGGAATTTGTGCAATCATCTTAAGCAAGAACCATTTACCGTTTTTGCTATATTGAATTCTATAGCCCGCTAAGGGTAAAAAAGTAGCTGATGGTAAGGCTTCTCTTAAAATGACTTCATGATATCCTTCACTTGCAATATAAATTTGATAGTCCAATTGCATCAAAGCCTTGGCCAGCTGAATGCATCTGGTAGCATGACCTAGTCCCCAATCCAAAGGCGCAATACAAATTTTTTGCTTGTTCATAAAGCACTAATTTAGTTAATAATTGCGTGTATAAAACACTAAATTTGAACTAAACAATAAAGATGCCAATTATCAATAAAGAAAAAGGAATTGCGCTGTATGCAGCATTAGTTGCTTTTGGCACTTATGTATTTGTATTTGGATTTAGAAAATCATTTACTGTTTGCACTTTTGATGGAATGATGTTTGGACCCATTGCATATAAAACTGCGTTGGTGATTAGTCAGATGTTGGGTTATTTATTGGCAAAGTTTTATGGTATTAAATTTATTTCTGGATTAGAGAAAAGACAACGCTATAAAATTATTTTTTTATTAACGGGTATTGCATGGACTGCATGGTTATTCTTTGCGATGGTGCCAGCTCCATATAATGTAGTATTCTTGTTTATCAATGGCTTTCCCCTAGGTATGTTATGGGGCGTGGTCTTTAGCTATGTAGAAGGAAGAAAGAGTACAGACTTTATTGGTGCAGCATTGGCGGTAAGTTTTATTTTTTCTTCAGGATGGGTAAAATCAGTGGGCGGTTGGTTGATACAAAGCTTTGCCATCTCTGAGTTTTGGGTACCCTTTGCAACAGGCTTGGTATTTGCCATTCCTTTAATGATTTGTGTGTATGGTTTAGAAAAAGTACCACCACCAAGTACAGAAGATGAAGCACTCAGAACACAACGAATTCCGATGACAGCTTCCGATAGAAAAAATTTATTAAAACAATATTTACCTGGTATTATTGCTTTTGTAGTGGTGTATTTATTTGCGACTATCTTTAGAGATATCAGAGATAATTTTTCAGCAGACATGTGGAAAGAAATGGGCTACGCATCAAGACCAGCCGTGTTTACAGAAACAGAAACACCTATTACTATTTTAATTTTGGTATTAATTGGTGCAATGGTGGCGATCAAAAATAATTTCAAAGCATTGATGGTTGCTCATGCTTTTATTATTATTGGCTTTGTAGTTGCAGGACTATCTACCTATTATTTCACCCAACATTTACTAGATCCATTTTGGTGGATGATGTTGGTAGGTTTGGGATTGTACTTGGTATACATTCCTTTTAATTCTATTTTCTTTGATAGATTAATTGCAGCTTTCTCTATGAAAGGGAATGTGGGCTTCTTTATTTATGTAGCAGATTCTGTAGGCTATGTGGGTAGCGTTTCTGTGATGTTGGTAAAAGAAGGAATGACATTGAAAATTCAATGGACATCCTTTTTCTCACAAAGTGTTATACTATTATCCTTTGTAGGAGTATTTATAACAGCTTATTCTGCCTATTACTTTTTCTCAAAATCTAAGACAACACCGTTAATGCAATAACGCAATCCTGTTGGAGGAGGCCCATCTTCAAATACATGACCTAAATGTGATTTACATTTTCCGCATTGCACTTCTGTTCTTCTCATTCCATGACTATTGTCTGGGGTATATATGATAGAACCCTTCGAAATGGGTTCATAAAAACTAGGCCATCCACAACCACTATCAAATTTGGTATCACTTTTAAATAAAGCATTTCCACAAGCAGCACAATAATATGTACCTATTTCTTTAGAGGTTTCATATTTACTCGTAAAGGGACGCTCTGTTCCTTTTAATCTTGCAATTTCATATACATCTGCAGGAAGAATTTGTTTCCATACGCTATCTGGAACTACAACAGTTTCTTGTTGATTCTTTTTATAATAAGGATTGTTCTTGTTACTCATACTAGGGTTGATTTGAGCTGTTTTGGAATTGTTTTGTGCACATGCCATTTGAGAAAAGCATAGCAATAAAAAGACTAGTTTCTTCATGGTATTGTTCTTCATTCAAAAATACTAACAAGTATTCAGTTATTTTGTTCAGTTTTTTATGCAAGCTTCTGTTAAAATTTACGCCAGTTCTGTATCTTTGTTAGCAACAACGAATCTTTCAACTCAATAGCATGTTCAATCTAATCTTATTTGGCCCTCCGGGAAGCGGAAAAGGCACTCAAAGTGAATCTATCATAGCAGAATTTGGCTTAAAACACCTTTCTACTGGTAATTTATTAAGAGAAGAGATTGGCAATTCAACAACTTTAGGTTTGGAAGCAAAGCGTTTTATGGATGCTGGTCAATTAGTTCCAGACGAAGTAGTGATTGGCATGGTGGACAATTTCATGAAAGCACATCCTGAAGCGAAAGGATTTTTATTTGATGGATTTCCAAGAACCACTGCACAATGTATTGCATTAGACGCTTTATTAAAAAGCAAGTCAAGTGAGATCAATGTGGTTTTAGCTTTGGAAGTGAGTGAAGAAGAATTAGTGAAAAGATTATTAGGAAGAGGTTTAACTTCTGGTCGTAGTGACGATACCAATGAAACAATTATTCGCGCGCGTATTCAAGAATACCATGATAAAACTACAGCAGTAGCAAAACACTATGCGCAATTCAACAAAGTAGTGAATGTAAAAGGAGAAGGAAGTGTTGAATCTATCTATGCTAGTTTAAAAACGGAAATTGATAAAAGAATCTAATTGCTGAATAAAGTATAAAAAAAGGATCAACAGCTGTTGATCCTTTTTTTATGAATAGGTTTTTGATATTTAAATATTTAAACCACCACAAGCGCTAATAACCTGACCAGTCACATAGCTACTCATATCACTCGCTAAGAATAAAGTGGTATTTGCAATTTCTTCTGCTTTACCAAATCTTCCCAAAGGAATTTTTTCCAAGAAAGATTTTCCAGCTTCGCCTTCATTTAAATAATGTGTCATATCGGTTTCAATAAAACCAGGAGCAATAGCGTTGCAACGAATATTTCTACTACCTACTTCGGCAGCTATAGATTTAGTAAAACCAATGATACCAGCTTTACTTGCAGCATAACTTGATTGACCAGCATTGCCTCTGATACCAATAATAGAACTCATATTAATAATACTACCAGATCTAGCTTTCATCATTGGACGAATCACTTGCTTGGTCATGTTGTAAACACTCTTCAAGTTTGTTTCCATCACATCGTCCCATTGTTCAGGAGTCATTCTCAACAATAAATTATCTTTTGAGATACCTGCATTGTTTACACAAATATCTACGGTTCCAAATGTAGCAACCACATCGTTTACAAACGCTTCACAAGCAGCAAAGTCTCCAGCATTTGCTTTGTATGCTTTAGCTTTTACGCCAAGCTTTTCTATTTCTGCAACCAATTGATTCGCTTTCTCAGCACTACTATCACTTACATAAGTAAATGCAACATGGCTTCCTTGTTCTGCTAATTTTAATGCAATTGCTGCACCAATTCCTCTTGCTGCACCAGTTACGATAGATACTTTTCCTGCTAATAATTTCATAATGCTTATTTTTCGAATCAGTTATTAATATGTCTTACAAAGATAAATGAATCCCCTTTATTTCTTCTACAAAACTGCGTTCATTCGATAATCTTGGAACCTTATGTTGACCACCTAGCTTTCCTTTTCTTTTTAACCATTCGTGAAAACATCCTTTTTTCACCGCTATGATTTGAGGAAGACCTAATGCAATATCTTTATGTCTTTTAGCTTCGTAATCGCTATTTAAAGCTTTTAAGTTATTGTCTAATGCAATAGTGAATGCGTGTAGATCAGATGGAGCTTTTTCAAATTCAATTAACCATTCATGTGCACCACTATTGTGATCAGACATATATACTGGAGCTGCGGTATATTCATTCATCACTACATTAAACGCTGCACAGGTTTTTGCAATGGCATTGTCTGTATTGTCTGCAATCACTTCTTCACCAAATGCATTGATATATTGTTTTAATCTTCCACTCACTTTTATTTTAAATGGATACAATTGAACAAACTGAACGGTATCACCTACTAAGTATCTCCATAATCCACCATTGGTGCTAATGACAATCGCATAGTTTTTTCCTATTTCAACTTTATCTAAACCAATTGTTTTTGGTTGAGCTTTTCCATATTCTTCAATAGGCATGAACTCGTAGAAGATGCCATGATTCAAAAACAATAACATCCCATCTTCCTCGATATTATCTTGCGCTGCAAAAAAACCTTCACTGGCGTTATAAATCTCTATATACTTACATCCTGGACCTATCAGTTTTTCAAACTGTTCTTTATAAGGCGTAAAAGAAACGCCTCCATGAATATATAATTCAAAATCAGGCCATACTTCTTTGATATTTTTTTTACCAGAGAGTTCTAAAATTCTTTTCAATAAAACCATGGTCCAAGTAGGTACACCCGAAATAGAAGTAACTGGCTCGTTGATGGTACTTTGAGCTAAAGCTTCAATCTTTCCTTCCCATTCATCCATTAGTGCAATGGCTAATTCTGGAGTTCTAATAAAATTAGACCAGAAGGGAGAGTTTTGTAATAACACTCCACTTAAATCACCATACTGAATATTGTCTTTGATAGGATGTACTTGATGACTACCACCAATTACTAAACCTTTGCCTGTTAATAAATCACTATCTGGATTAGCGTGATAATAAATAGTCAACACATCCTTGGCCGCTTGAAAATGATTGTCTTCAATACTTTCTTTGGATAAAGGAATGAATTTGCTTTTATCGCTGGTGGTACCACTGCTTTTCGCAAACCATTCTACTGGTGTATTCCATAATACGGACTCTTCACCGTCCATGATCTGATCTATATAAGGCTTCAAATCTTGGTATTCATGAATAGGAACAGTCTCTTTAAACTTTCTGATAGTGAAAATATCGGAGTAGCCATACTTTCTGCCAAACTGAGTGTATTGCCCGTGGGTAATAAGGTCTTGTAAGACTTCTCGCTGAGCAGCAATAGGGTCATTTTCCCAATGCTCAATACGCCAATAGCGAAAACGAGCCAATCGTGAAAGTGCAGGACTAAAAATTTTCATTTACTCCCCACAATATAAGAAATTACTTGGCTTTTTGGCCCATCTCGATAATCCAATCCTTGCGTTTCAACTCAAAATTGGTTCCTAGGTATAGGCGACGAACTTGTTCATCGGCAGCTAATTCTTCTGCAGTGCCGTGTTTGAAAATTTTACCCTCAATTAATAAGTAAGCTCTATCACAAATAGATAAGGTTTCGTTTACATTATGGTCGGTAATTAAAATACCAATGTCCTTGGTTTTTAATTTAGCTACCACCGATTGAATATCTTCTACTGCGATAGGATCCACGCCAGCAAAGGGTTCGTCTAGTAATATAAATTTAGGATCTACGGCTAATGCTCTTGCAATCTCTGTTCTTCTTCGCTCACCACCACTTAAACTATCACCATTATTTTTTCTTACATGGTGTAAATTAAATTCATCTAATAAACTTTCTAATTTAGCTTCTCGCTCTTCTTTATTCAAAGCAGTCATTTCTAATACTGCCATGATATTATCTTCTACAGATAACTTTCTAAACACACTCGCTTCTTGAGGTAAATAACCCAATCCCATTTGTGCTCTTTTATACATGGGAAGCTTGGTAATATCTTCTTCGTTTAAATAAACAGTTCCTTGATCTGGAGCAATCAAACCAACTACCATATAGAATGTAGTGGTCTTACCAGCACCATTGGGTCCCAATAAGCCAACTATCTCTCCTTGTTGAACAGAAATGCTCACATCGTTCACTACTTTTCTGCTTTTGTATTGCTTTACAAGATTGTTGGTATGTATGGTAAGCTTCACTCTAAAAATTTGTACAAAAATAAGGCTAAATATTAACTATTTTTGTGTTCTATGCATGTAATAGAACATTTAACAAAGGCAAAGGGAACATTATTATCATACGAGGTATTGCCGCCATTAAAAGGGAAGACCATTAAGTCATTGTTTGATCATATAGATCCTTTGATGGAGTTTAAGCCATCATGGATCAATGTTACTTATCACAGAAGCGAGACCATTTCAAGAACCAAGGAAGATGGAAGCACCGAGATGGTAGATGTACGCAAGCGCCCAGGTACCGTGGGTATCTGCGCTGCTATTATGAACCATTATAATGTGGATGCTATTCCGCATATTATCTGTGGTGGTTTTTCTAAAAGAGAAACGGAAGACGCTTTAATTGATTTACAATTTTTAGGTATTGACAATGTACTTGTGTTAAGAGGTGATGCAGAGAAGGGACAAAAAACATTTGTACCCACACCTAATGGAAACAAGCAAGCCATTGATTTATTAAAACAGATTGTAGATTTAAATAACGGAGTTTATTTAGACAAAGACATATTGAACGGAAGTAAAACCAATTTCTGTATGGGTGTATCTGGTTATCCAGAAAAACATTTTGAAGCACCTAGTATGGAATTTGATTTACAAAAAGCCAAAGAAAAAGTAGACGCAGGTGCACAATACATTATGACACAAATGTTTTTTGACAACAAAAAATATTTTGAATATGTAGATGCTTGTAGAAGTATTGGTATCAATGTGCCGATTATTCCAGGATTAAAACCCATTACGAATAAAAAACAATTAACTGTTTTACCAAGTATATTCTTTGTTGATATTCCAGAAGCATTGTCCAAAGCAATGAATGCAGCTACTACCGACGAGGCTTGTGAGCAAGTTGGTGCAGAGTGGTTGGTACAACAAAGTAAAGAGTTAAAAGCAGCAGGAGTGCCTGTTCTACACTATTACACATTAGGCAAGCCTAAAGTGATTAGAGATGTAGTATCTAAGGTTTTTTAGCCTTGCTTTTTAAAAAATCATCAAATTGATTTAGGGTTAAGTTTTTCGCAATAATTCTTTTATTGGCATCTAATAAATAAAAAGTTGGCGTTTTAAAAACATCATACAATTGTCTGATGGTAGTTGGTTTTTGATTAGCAATCTCTTTATTTAATGCAGCTTCTGTTTGATAAACATGGAACCAGTTATTGATTTGATTATCTGCAATAAATTTTTTCCAAGCAGGAAGTTCTTTGTAATTAATATTTACTCCAACAATTTGTACACCTAATGCTTTCCAGCTTGCTTTATACATAGAATCTAATTGTGGAATTTCTACTTTACAATGGCTACAGGTAGGATCCCAGAATGCAATAAAAGTATAAGGTGCAGCGGTTTTGTATAAAGAGAATGGCTTATCATCTATGGTATTGATATCTAATGCAGGAGCAGGTAAGCCCAATTGGTTGGCCATCATACTATAAGCTCTTTCTGTGATAGATTTTTTTGAAGCTTCATTTAACAGAACAGTATCTCCTTTTGCAAAAAAGTTTTGAAACAAGTGTAAGAATACTTTATCCTGTCCCATAAACTCAGGAGTAATATACTTGTTGGTAAACTTAAATAGTAAGAATGGATAAATCTCTTTACCAGTTTTAGCTACCGTTAACATGTATTGTACTTCTTCAATAATAGAATCAGCATCTCTTGCCACATAGTTTTTAAAATACTCATCCAGTTTGGCTTCAAAAAAAGGTGTTCGTATTAATCTATTATCATTAAATATTACATTATCCCAAAAATGATTTTTTACATAATAGTAAGGATATAAACTATCCGCTTTACCATTGATAATAGGTATTGCTGGCGCTTCTGGGCGTTGCATCACATTCAATAAATAGCTCATCATTGATTTTGGATGTGCTTTCATAAATGAATTTCTTTTATCCTTTAACTCTTTGTCTTTACTGATATATTGCGTTCTAAATAAAGAAGAGTCGGCTGCAGTTGTAGAACTTTTAAATTTATTTTCAATAACAGCTAATTCACTTCCAATTTTATTAACCTCAACAGAATACTCTTTAAATAAATCATTTTCGTAAGAACCAATAATGCTATAATTAGACAAATTATTGGTGTCTGCAACAATTTTAAAGTTTTGGGCTTCATCTACTAAAAAATCAAATAAGATATTAAACTTGGGATTCACTAAAAAGTAAATACCAGGAGTTAATTTTTGTGTGCCTTTAAAAACACCCTCACTTTTATCATTCAATACACAAGAATCTGCTAAAACTCTATTATTACCATAATTGGTTCCAATATAAATTTTGGTATTTTGATAAGGTTTAAGACTTACCTGAATAGCATGGCCAACAGCGCTCGTTGGTTTCTTTACCTGAGCCTTACTTTGTTCAACCAAAACACTTAATAATAACACTAAACATATCCAGTTTTTCATAGATCCATTTTTATTGGATTCAAATATAATTTATAAGTCCCATTTTATACAAAAATCAATGTTGGTTGAGTACCTTTGTTCTAGTGAGAAAAAATAAACAAGCCCCTATTTTAGAAAAAGTATTGATTGAGGATTATGCCGCAGAAGGCAAGTCTTTGGCACGCGTAGATGGAAAAGTAATTTTTGTGGAAGGAGCCGTGCCTGGCGATATCGTAGATATTCAGTTACAAAAAAATAAAGCCGACTGGGCAGAGGGCTTTGCAAAAACATTTCATAGTTATTCGGCCAATAGAGTACAACCATTTTGCAAGCATTTTGGAGTATGTGGTGGTTGTCAATGGCAGATGTTGCCTTATGCACAACAATTACAATACAAGCATAAGCAAGTAGTGGATAATCTTACTCGAATTGCTAAAGTGCCTTTACCAGAGATTGCTCCCATTTTAGGTGCAACACCAACAGAAGGTTATAGAAATAAAGTGGAGTATACATTTGCTACAGAGAAATTTATTCCTTTTGAAGCATTTAGAGAAATGAAAGCTGCTGGTGTTTTGCCAGAAAAGTCTGTTGGTGCGGGCGGATTTCATGCAAGAGGATTTTTTGAAAAAGTGGTGGAGATTGATACCTGCCATTTACAAGAAGAGCCAACTAATTTAATGAGAAAGGCTGTGGCTCAATTTGCTGTTGACAATGAGATGCCATTTTATAATATCAAACAACATATTGGTTGGCTAAGAAATATGTTTGTAAGAAATACCACCCAAGGAGAATGGATGGTGAATTTGATATTGGGATATGAAGACAAAGAAAAAAGAGAAGCTTTATTAGACTTATTATTAAAGCAGTTTCCGCAGATTACTACTTTATTGTATACCATAAATACCAAGCGAAATGATAGTATGCAAGATTTAGTGCCACAGGTTTATTTTGGAAATGGCTATATCACAGAAAAACTAGAAGACTTTCAATTTAAAATAAGTCCTAAATCTTTTTTCCAAACCAATTCCTATCAAGCTACTAAATTATATCAAGTAACTAGAGATTTTGCAGAACTCACGGGAAAGGAAGTAGTGTATGATTTGTATTGTGGTACAGGAAGTATTGGTATATTCTGTAGTAAAAACGCAAAGAAAATTGTGGGAGTAGAAGTGGTAGCAGATGCTATAGAAGATGCAAAAATAAATGCCTCTATCAATGGTTTGGAAGACACTGCGTTTTTTGCTGGAGATGTAATTGATATATGTGACGATGCATTTTTTGCAGCCCATGGAAAACCAGATGTGATTATTACGGATCCCCCAAGAGCGGGTATGCACGAAAAGCTAGTGCGAAAATTATTAGAGATGGAAGCGCCTACGATTGTGTATGTAAGCTGTAACCCAGCAACACAAGCTAGAGACCTTGCATTATTAGATGAAAAATACAAAGTGACCAAGATACAACCAGTAGATATGTTTCCTCATACTTTACATATCGAAAATGTAGTTCAACTTAAAAGAAAATAAACAATGACTCAATTTAGACCTACGCGTTTTGAAGTGTTGCCTACGATTGTAAAAAACCTTTTAATCATTAATGGTTTATTGTTTTTAGCACAAAATACTTTTGCAGGACCTACTAGTAATTTTTCTTTTGAAGATTATTTGGCTTTACATGCATGGCAAAGTGAATTGTTTAAGCCTTGGCAATTAATTACCCATATGTTTTTGCATGGAGACTTTGGACATATTTTTGGAAACATGTTGGCGCTTTGGATGTTTGGTTCTATTCTAGAAAACCTATGGGGTCCAAAAAGATTTTTATTGTTTTATTTATTGTGTGGAATAGGAGCGGCGGTGATTCATCTGGCAATTTTATCATTTGAATTAATGCCTTTAATTCATCAGTACAAAGAGATAGTAACTTCTAATTATGTACATGATGCTACTTATGAGCAATTTATTAATTACTACAATAAGAAAGTGAATGTGGCTACGCTGGGTGCTAGTGGTGCAGTTTTTGGCATTTTAATTGCATTTGTGTATTTGTTTCCTAATACCTATATCTATATTTATTTCTTGTTCCCCATTAAAGCAAAATGGTTGGGTATCTTATATTTCTCTTATGAGTTAATATTTGCTATTCGAAATTCTGCCGGCGATAATGTAGCAAGATGGGCACATGTGGGGGGTGCAGTGGTTGGATTTATTTTAGTGTATATCTGGAATAGAAAAAATCGCAAAACATTTTATTAATCTCAATTCATCATCAATGAATGATTCTTCCAAAAAGCCTCTGTGGGGTGCTGATAACAATGCTTTAGTAGCTTTATTGGCTGTAAACCTGGTTGTGGCTGTGGCATTTGTTTTTATGAAAGTTACTTATTACTTAGAAGGATTTCCAGCGATGGACTTTCAAAATGAGATTTATAAATATGTGATTTTATTACCTGAAAATATTCAACAAGCACCTTGGACTTTTATAAGTTTCAATTGGACCCACGATAATTTTTGGGCCTTGTTTACGAATATGTTTTGGCTATTTATATTTGGAAACATTTTACAAAATGTGAGTGCTAATAGACATTTGTTTCCTATCTATTTTTATAGTGGAATTATTGCAGCAACCAGTTATGTCTTACATAATGGACAAGAGCCTTTAGTGGGTGCACAAACCAGTGTATTAGCCATTGCACTAGCAACAGCCTTAATAGCACCTAACTATAAAATATTACCCAATATTGGCAAGGGAATACCCACCTGGTTAATACTTATTATTTATTTAATCATCACTGGACTTTCTTTTGCTAGTCACCCTATAGAACTTAGCTTCTCTATTTTCTTGGGAGGATTAAGTGGATTACTCTATGCATTTTTATTAAAAAAAGAAATAGATTTAGGTG
>CALCEA010000168.1 GCA_937900675.1 uncultured Chitinophagaceae bacterium | reverse complement strand
GCAAGTGATATTATTTGGAGAGAAATTGATTTATTGAAAAAAGAAAAGCCGGTGGTGGTGAGTATGGGTGATGTAGCTGCTTCTGGTGGTTATTATATTGCATGTGGTGCTGACTCTATTTTTGCGAATGCAGGTACTATTACAGGATCCATTGGAGTATTTACGGTGATTCCTAATGTGAAAGGTTTAATGAATAATAAATTGGGCATTAGTTTTGATGGCGTTAAAACAGGTCCCTATGCAGATATGCCATCTACCACTAGGCCTTTGAATGAGACAGAACAAAAATTCATGCAATCGGGAGTAGATAGTATTTATCATACATTTAAATCAAGAGTGGCTGCGGGCAGAAAAAAATCCATTGAATATATTGACTCTATTGCACAAGGAAGGGTTTGGATTGGAGCAGATGCCATTAAAATAGGATTAGTGGATCGTATCGGTACTTTGAATGACGCTATTGCTTCTGCAGCTAAAATGGCTAAATTAAAAGGATATGGCATTAAAGCCTATCCTGAATCAAAATCTTTCATTGAATCCTTCATGGAAGAGTATAAGGAAACAGCCAAAGTAAAAGCGATTAAAGAAGAGATTGGTGCTAAGCAGTTCGACCTTTTAAAACAAATGAAATCTATTCAACAAATGATGGGTGTACCACAAACTCGTTTACCTATCTTTGTAGTGAACCAACCCTAATTTATGCAGTCTTATTTTCAAGTAAAAGCCATGTTGGCGATTACTAAAGCAAGCTTGAGGTCTATTTTTAGAAGTCCTTCGGCCGTGATATTTAGTATTGCTTTTCCTTTGATTTTTATTTTAGTTTTTGGCTTTTTAAGTAGTGGTGGAAATATTTCTGTTAAAGTGGCGATGGACCCCAAGTCAGATACGACTAATTATATTTATAGTTCCTTTAAAAAAATACCTGGATTAAAATTTGCACCATCTGATCAACAAAATATCGATGCTGAATTAGCCAAGGGAAGAATCACAGCCTTAATTCATATTGAAGCAACAGGAAATCCTACGCAACCTTATCTAATTAATTTGACCAGTTCAGAAGCAGCTAATCCTCAAAATATTGAAGTATTAAAATCAATTTTAAATGCAGTGATTAGTAGGGTCAATGATTCTAGTTTCAAAGATCGTCCTAGCTATGCCAAAGTAAATAATATTGTTAAAAAAGTACCTGGAAGAGTTTACAGAACCATTGATTTTATCCTGCCAGGTCAATTAGGTTTCTCTTTATTGAGTGCTGGCGTATTTGGAGTAGCTTTTTTGTTTTTTAATCTAAGACAGCAATTGGTGTTAAAGCGTTTTTATGCAACACCTATCAGAAGATTATATATAATTCTAGGGGAAGCATTGAGTAGGGTGATCTTTCAATTAATCACTGCCATTATCATAATATCTATTGGGCATTTTGCTTTTCAATTTACCTTGGTCAATGGCTTCTGGACTTTCTTAGATATTATGATATTGAGTTTTATCGCCCTTATCTTATTTATGGGATTTGGTTTTGTGGTGAGTGGCTTGGCTAAGAATGAGAGTACAATACCTCCATTTGCTAATTTAATCACACTCCCACAATTTTTATTGGCAGGAACTTTTTTCTCTATTGAAAACTTTCCTAAATGGATGCAGCCATTTTGTAATATTCTTCCATTGACTCATTTTAATAATGCAATGCGCAATATTTCTTTTGAAGGAACAAGCTTATTAGCTACTTGGCCTGATATTGCAGTATTATTGATTTGGATTGTCATTGTGTATGCATTGGCCTTCAAAATTTTTAAATGGGAATAAATGAGATTGGTTAAATTATTGGTTATTAGTTTTGTTGTTTTAGCTAGTATTATTACTGCTATATCTTTATTATTCCCTTCTAAAGTAGTGGTATCTAGAGCTATTGAGATAAGTGCATCCAAAGAGCAGATTGCCTATTTTGTAATCGATTTAAATCATTGGAATGCGTGGATGACAGAATGGAAAGAAAACAAAGTAACCATCAAGGGAAATACTGCCTATATTAGTACACAAACTATTCAACTAGTTCAGCAAACAGATAGTTCTGCTAGATTTAATTGGGTGGCTACCGGACAACCCCCTTATGATGTGTTGATTGAGTGGCTTCCACTTTCAAAAGATAACTATGTGATTCATTGGTCCTTTACTCAAAATGTGCATTGGTATCCTTGGGAAAAATTTCAGACCCTATTAAATGAAAAATTATTGGGCTATAAAATGGAAGTGGAATTAGCCAATTTAAAAGAAGCTATTTTAAATAAGTAATATTTCTTTTAATCCCTTTTAATTTGGATCTTAATATGGGTGATTGCTTAAACCTTGCTTTAAAAGTAGTTTCTTCCATTGCTAACCAATCTTCTTTTCGCATTTGTAATAATCCATCCAAGGGTTTAAATGCTGGTTCATTGTGTGGGTGACTAAATCTATTCCAAGGGCAAACATCTTGACAGATATCGCAGCCAAATGCCCATTCTTTATAATTTCTATCTGTATCAATGGTTTCTTTCTTAAGCTCAATGGTTAGATAACTTATACAATGATTGGCTTCAATGGTTTTATTAGGTAAGATGGCTTGTGTTGGACAAGCATCAATACATTTTGTGCAAGTGCCACAATAATCTTTACTCAGTGGTTGATCGTATATTAATTCAATATCTACAATCAATGTAGCTA
The DNA here is from genome assembly GCA_937900675.1 of uncultured Chitinophagaceae bacterium. Taxonomy (GTDB): domain Bacteria; phylum Bacteroidota; class Bacteroidia; order Chitinophagales; family Chitinophagaceae; genus Sediminibacterium. Next base: position 2,536 of record CALCEA010000168.1, on the reverse strand, counting down.
TAAAGAAGAAAGAGCCAGTTAGTGGTTTGATTAAATTTCCATTCTTACCAATCCATCCTGCTCCAGCTAATTGCGCCCATGATCTTTCTAGCACTGGTGCTGAATCAACAAATCCTCTTCCCTCAATGGGGCCAATTTGTTTTCTTAATTGCTCTAAGAATTCGTGTAATTGATTTCTAATCACTTCATGATAATCATTGCCCCATGCATATTTTGCAATCTTAGGAATTCCTTGATCCTGCGTTTCAGATGGATAATAATTTTTAATAAAACAGATGACTGATTTCGCGCCAGGTACTAATTTTCTGGGATCAATTCTTAGATCAAAATTACTGGCCATGTATTCCATCTCTCCATGGTATCCTTTATGCAACCATTGTTCTAATCTAAGTGCATCTTCCGTTAATTCCTTGGCTTCTGCAATACCACAATAATCAAAGCCCATGGCATGGGCTAATTGCTTAATCAACTTTGTATTAGAATGGGTATTCACTATGTAAAAATAGCAGAAAATCCTTGATAGGACTGACTTTTGTTCCGATTTACATCAATTTATATGACATTATAACTTAAATCATAGATTGGCTTCCGTTTTGAGCGTAGCTTACTATAAATCAATTATTATGAATTTAAATCAATATACCATCAAGGCTCAGGAAGCCATTCAGCAAGCACAGCAATTAGCATACAATAATGGTAATGCGAATATTGAAACTGCGCATTTGTTGAAGGCCATTTTATTGGACAAAGAAAGTCCAATTGAGTTTTTATTAAAGAAAAATAATGTTAATCCAGTTTTAGTGCTTCAAAAAGTAGAAGAGCAAATAAATGGATTGGCAAAAATTGCAACAGGGGAACCTGCAGCAAATTTAAGTCGTGACTTGAATAGTGTTTTATTAAAATCAAATGCAGCTTTAAAAACTTTTGGAGATGAGTTTGTAACAGTAGAACATATTATGATTGCATTCATGCAAGTGAATGATGGAGTTGCAAAAATTTTAAAAGATGCTGGCCTTACAGAGAAGGGTTTGGTTGCAGCAATCAATGAATTGAGAAAAGGAGAGAAAGTACAATCTGCTACGCAGGAAACACAGTTTCAATCCTTATCAAAATATGCAAAGAACTTAAATGAAATGGCCAATAAAGGGAAATTAGATCCCGTGATTGGCCGTGACGAAGAGATTAGAAGAACCTTGCATATTCTTTCAAGAAGAAGTAAGAACAACCCCATTTTAGTGGGTGAGCCAGGCGTTGGTAAAACAGCTATCGCCGAAGGATTGGCTATGAGAATTGTGAATGGTGATGTACCCGATAATTTAAAGTCTAAAATTATTTATGCTTTGGATATGGGACAATTAATTGCCGGTGCAAAATACAAGGGAGAGTTTGAGGAAAGATTAAAAGGCGTTGTTAAAGAAGTGTCTACTAGTGATGGCGAAGTAATTTTATTCATTGATGAAATTCACACATTGGTGGGTGCGGGTGGAGGAGAAGGTGCTATGGACGCTGCTAATATCTTAAAACCAGCTTTAGCAAGAGGTGAGTTAAGAGCAATTGGTGCAACTACTTTAGCAGAGTATCAAAAATTCTTCGAGAAGGACAAAGCATTGGAGCGAAGATTTCAAAAAGTAATGATTGACGAGCCTACCAAAGAAGATGCTATTTCTATCTTAAGAGGATTAAAAGAAAGATATGAAACGCATCACCATGTAAGAATTAAAGACGAAGCCATTATTGCTGCCGTTGAATTATCTAGTAGATATATTACCGATCGTTTCTTGCCAGACAAGGCCATTGATTTAATTGATGAAAGTGCTGCTAAGTTAAGATTGGAGATGAATTCAATGCCTGAAGAGTTAGATACTTTAATGAGACAGATTCGTCAATTAGAAATTGAACGCGAAGCCATTAAAAGAGAAAAAAATCCAGATCAATTAAAAGCTTTAAATATTGAGATCAGTAATTTAATTGTAGAACAGGATACTTTAAAAGCAAAATGGTCTCAAGAAAAAGAATTGGTGGACAAAGTGCAAAAATGCAAAACCAATATCGAACAGTTTAAGCAAGAAGCCGAAGTGGCAGAGAGAAACGGAGATTATGGAAAAGTGGCTGAGATTAGATATGGTAAGATTAAAGAAGAAGAAACTCATTTAGCAGCATTTACACAACAATTAAACGAGTTTGGTGCTAGTGGTAAAAGGTTAATGAAGGAGGAAGTGGATGCAGAAGATATTGCAGAAAATATTGCTAAAGCAACTGGTATTCCTGTAAGTAAAATGATGCAATCAGAAAGAGAGAAATTATTGCATTTGGAAGATGAATTACATCAAAGGGTTATTGGACAAGAAGAAGCAATTACTGCTGTGTCTGATGCCATTAGAAGAAGTAGGGCTGGATTACAAGATCCTAAAAAGCCTATTGGATCATTTATCTTCTTGGGTACCACTGGTGTGGGTAAGACTGAATTAGCAAAGGCTTTGGCTAACTATTTATTTGATGATGATAGCATGATGACCAGAATTGATATGAGTGAATA
>CALCEA010000167.1 GCA_937900675.1 uncultured Chitinophagaceae bacterium | reverse complement strand
CACAATATTTTGTAGGTGATTTTGATGGTCATTATTTTAAACCATATGATAGAGCTGCTAAGTGGATGGATTATGGTGCAGACAATTATGCAGGCGTTACATGGAGTAATACAGGTGATCAAAAAATTCTAGCTGGTTGGATGAGTAATTGGCTATATGCACAAGTAGTTCCAACAGAAGAGTGGCGCTCTGGTTTAACCATTCCAAGGGTTTTGTCTTTGGTCCAAACGGGTCATTCTAACAATGATTTTTTATTGGCATCTAAGCCCATCCAACAACTAGAAAAAATCACAAAAGAAGGTATTATTGGAAACAATATTTCTCTATCTACCCCTTATCTAATATATAAAAAACAAGGACTAGCTGCTTCCAGATTAAAACTTTCATTAGATACTGCTAATTCTTTTGAAATTATTTTATCCAATGATTTGAATGAGCGTTTCATTATTGGATACAATCACAATACTGCACAATTTTATATTGACAGAATAAAATCTGGCATCACTAATTTTCATCCAGATTTTGCTGCAACACATTTTGCTCCTCGATTTGTGAAATCACAATCAATGGATATAGATTTAATCATTGACAAAGCAAGTGTTGAATTATTTGCTGATAATGGCTTAACGGTTATGACTGATTTGTTTTTTAGTACGAAGCCTTATACTAAAATAGAAGTTAGGGCTGCTGATAAAAAGACAAACATCAAGTCTTTGCGTTTCAAACGCCTTAGAAACATTTTTTAGATTCTTCGATATCAAAAATTATTTGTTGAAAAAAAATATTTGATGATTTTAATATCGTTAAACAAAGTTATTTTTTTGTTAAAAAAATCTTCTAAATATCGGATTTAGTAAATGCATCTTGGGGGACTAAACCTATTTTGAGAACCTAAAATGTAAAAATCACATGAGAAAACTATTTTTATTGTCTTCTCTTGTTTTATGTTTTACTGCTCAAGTATTAGCACAAGGGTCTAAAAAGATCTCTGGTAAAGTAGTTGATCAGAAAACAAAGCAAGGGCTAGGAGGGGTAACAGTAAACGCCGGAAAGGTGAATGCTTTATCTGATGCAAATGGTAATTATTCGATCAATGTTACCGATCAAAAATCAATCAACTTTAGTATAGTTGGTTATGCGAAAACATCTAAATCAATTGGAAACTTAACAACATTGAATGTTGAATTAGTTGCCGTTGCCAATGAATTAGAAGAAGTTGTTATCACTGGTTACACTCGTGAAAACAAATCAAAATTCGCTGGTGCTGCTACTACAATCAGTGGTAAAACAGTTAACGATGTTCCAGTGGGTTCTTTTGACCAAGCATTACAAGGTAGAGTGCCAGGTTTATTAGCAAACTCTGGTTCTGGTCAGCCAGGATCTAGTGCGCAAGTAACAATTCGTGGTATCAAATCTATCCAAGGTGCGGGTGCTCAACCATTGTTCGTGTTAGATGGAGTGCCTATTCCTTCTTTCGATATGCAAACACTTAATCCAGATGATTTTGAATCTATCACTGTATTAAAAGATGCAACTGCGGCTGCTATTTATGGTGCAAGAGGTGGTACGGGTGTTATTGTAATTACATCAAAGAAAGGTAAAGCGGGTAAAACATCTATCACTTATAAAACACAATATGGTGTAACAAGACCTCCAACCTTTGAAAGAATGAATTTGATGAATACAAAGGAAATGTTGGCTTATGAGGAAAGAGAAAAATTAGCAAACACTCCAGGTTGGGTATGGTCTGCTAAAAATCCAGTAATACCTACTGGTATGACTGCTGCTTCTAAGCAAGCATCTTTGGATAGTTTAAGCAATATCGATATTGACTATGGTAAATTATTTTATAGAGAAGGAATTACTAAGTCTCATGAATTGACTATGAGTGGTGGTTCTGATAGAACTAAGTTTTTCTTATCAGGTGCTTATTTTGATCAACAAGGTATTGACCTTGGTTCTTCATTAAAGCGTTACACTATTAGATTTAATTTAGATCATTCTACAGATAAGTTTACAGCTCAATTTAACAGTTCTGTTGGTTATTCAAATTCTAAGTTAGCAGAAGGTGAGTATTTAGGAAATAGTGCTAGAAACCCTTTCCAAATGACTTATAGAGCGAAAACTTATGAAAATCCATATAACCCAGATGGAACATTAAGATTTGGTGCAAGTACTTCTATGGCATACAGACAAGTTGCTAATTTATTAGAAGGTTTACAAAACACAACTCGTGGTTTTGACCAGATCAAAATGGTGGGTAATGGTTTATTAGCTTACAGAATTTTACCAACATTTACTGTAAAGAATAACTTAGGTGTGACAGCATCAAGTAACTATGTAAATCGTTACATTAATGCTGATTCTTATGTAGGTTCTTTACAATCATTCCAAGCGGGTAGCGCACAAGAATCTAATACAGTTGTTTCTGAATTTATCAATACTTCTTCTGCAATGTATAACGAGCGTTTTGGTAAATCTGAAGTAGAAGCTTCTGCTAATTTTGAGATTGTTAGAGGTTATCAAAGAGGTTTAGGTTTTACTTTATTCAACTTAGATAAAAGATTAACTCAAACAGGTCAAGGTGCTGGTCCATTGCCTACTAATGGTGCAGCTACGTATCCTCAAAATGCTTCTAGTGCAAAATCTGGTTTCGGTATTCGTTCTTATTTTGCAACTGCGAAGTACACATATGATAACAAATATTCTTTGAACGCAAATGTTCGTCGTGATGGAACTTCAAGAATTGTTAACCAAGAAAATAGAGAAATAACTTCTTGGTCAGCAGGTTTTACTTGGAATACATTGAATGAGCGTTTCATGAGCAAACAAAATATTTTCTCTGACTTGAAGTTGAGATTATCTTATGGTATTGTGCCAAATATTGGATCTATCGCTACTACAACTTATGGTGCGGGCTTACAAAGCATTACTAACTACCAAGGTCCTCAAGTTCCTAACTTTGGTACTGCTCAATATGCTGGATCTACAATTACAGGTTTAGTTCCAAATAGTCCAGGTAATCCAAACTTGAAAATTGAAAGAATCCAAAAAGCAAATATTGGTTTAGACTTCAGTGTTTGGAATGGTAGAGCTAGATTCAATATTGATGCTTACGATGAAAAAACAGTTGACTTATTTGTAAGCCAGCCATTATCTGGTACAACTGGTTTCTCTAGCTTGTATATTAATGCTGGTAAAATGTCTAATAAAGGTTTAGAATTCATTGCTAAAGTTGATGTAGTAAGATCAAGAAATTTCAATGTTACTTTAGGAGTGAACCATGCTTACAATGAGAATAAGATTACTGACTTAGGTGCTGTGAATGAGTTCTTTGTTGGAACATTCGTAATTAGAAAGGGATTACCATATGGTACCCATTACACTTACAACTATTTAGGTGCTGATCCAGCAACTGGCGCTCCTAGATATGAAGCTCCAGATGGCAGTGTTACAACTGATATTGCTAAGGCTGGTCAGTTTGCTAAATTCGGAAACTATTTACCAAAACATCAAGGTGGATTCGATTTCGAAGTTAGATACAAAGCGTTTTCAGTTAGTGGATTATTCTCTTATCAATTTGATGTTGTAAGAAGTAACAACACTAGAAACTGGATTACTAGAGGTACTCCAGGTTACCACACGATTGTTAGAGCATCAAGAGAATTGATCGATAACCAATGGCAAGCTGCTGGAGATAACAAATTTTTCCAATCATCTAAATATGATAGAGGATTTACTTCTTCTGATTTAGAAGATGCAAGATTCTTACGCTTTAGAAACATCATGGTGTCTTACCAATTGCCAGCTATCAAGGGTCCAAATGGTAAACCTTTATTTAATGGTGGAAGAATCTACGCTCAAGGTCAAAACTTAGCAATATGGAGTCCTTGGAGAGGTTTGGATCCAGAAGATAACAACAATATTAGTTTGAATGAATATCCAAATCCAGGTATGTATACACTTGGTTTAGATATTAATTTCTAATCAACTAAAAATGAATAAAATGAGAAAAAATAAATTGGTAATCGCATCATTCTTAATGCCATTCCTTTTTGCAGCATGTACAAAAGTGATTGATGTTAAGGAGACTGATTTTATCGGTGGTGATGTCGCATTTAAAACCGTTGAAAATGTGGAGTCGGGCATTATTGGTGCTTACTCTGCAATGAACGTTGAAATGGGTATTTTATTAAATAGTGTTTTTGCAGATGAAGTTAGAGTAGCTGAGTTTTATAATTCTGCAACAGTACATGAATGGCAATATGCTTCTACTGATATTTCTATCAGAGATAATTTTACTGCATTCCCGTTGTACTACAGAATTATTGACCGTGCTAACAGAGTATTGGAGGCTATTCCAAATGTAAAAGCTGCCAACTCAACTCAACAAGCAACTTTAGATAGAGTTAAAGGAGAAGCTTTGTTCTTAAGAGCATTCTCTCACTTTGAATTATATCGTTATTACAGTAATTCAGCAGATGGAAATGCTTTGGCTTTAGCTTACATGGAAACACCATCTCTTGAGCCAAAAGCTAGAATCACTGTTACTCCATATTTTAGTAAGTTAAATGCAGATTTAGTGGCAGCAAAGGCTTTATTACCTTCAGCGAACACTGATATCTATAGAGCTTCTAAATTGGCTGTAACCGCTTTACAAGCAAGAGCTGCTTTGTATATCAAAGATTATGCAAATGCAATTACATATACAAATGAATACATTACTGCTTTTCCATTAGCAACAAGAACCAATTTCCCAGCAATTTGGAAAGATGCTAATAATAGTGAAGTTGTATTTAAGTTAAGCAGAACAACCACTGCAGGTGGTAGAATTGGTGCTTTGTATAGAGGTACTTCTGCAAATGCTTCTAATATTGGTACAATCACTTGGAGACCTTCTCAAGCATTGTTAAATGCATATGATCAAACAAATGATATTCGTTATAGCACTTATTTCTTTAATGAGCCATTATTAAGAGCTAGTGCAACAAGATCATCAAGTGCTATTTTAATCAATAAGTATGCTGGTACTGCATATGGTACACCAGGAGAACTTTTAGCTGATGCTAAAGTATTTAGAACTGGCGAAATGTACTTAATTCGTGCAGAAGCTAAAGCAGAAACGGGAGATTTAACTGGCGCTGCTACTGATTTAAATACTTTAAGAGCTGCAAGAATCTCTGGTTATGTAAATGCTAGTTTTGCTAGTAAAGATGCTTTAATTACTGCAATCATGACAGAACGTTTCAAAGAATTACCTTTCGAAGGACATCGTTTCTTTGATGCTAAAAGAAGAAATTTACCTATTACTCGTTTAGCAGAAGATGCACAAGGAACAGCATTAAGCTTGCCTGCAGGTAATTTCAGATTCTTATTGCCAATTCCAAACTCAGAGATCCAAGCAAATCCATTGATGCAACAAAATCCAGGGTATACAAACTAATATAATTTAAAAGATTAGTTATAATTTAGGAGCACTCTAGCATTGGAGTGCTCCTTTTTTTATCTTTAACACGTCTAATCAATGATCGCATGAATAAATATTTTTTAATTTTTTTAATGAGCATCGCTTTTAATCCGTTGTTTGCTCAATTAACTATTACAGGAAATGCAGTACCTAGTGTGCAGTTTAAAGATGCTAATGGACGAATTCTATCTACAGGAGAAAATAATATTAAAGGCAATCAATATGTTTTTGATAAATTTGGTTTAGGTAAGGTTATAATGAGTAATGGATTGGAAGCTAATGACTCTAATCTGAATTTTTCTCTTCTTGACCATCGATTATATTTTTTAAAAGACAATAGTCTTTATTATGTGAACCAGTCTTATACCTCTTTTAGTTTAATTCAGAAAGATGCAGATAATGCTATAATGGAAAAACAGTTCAATAAAGGGTATCCTGCAATTGATCAATATACTCCATCTACCTTCTATGAAGTTTTAGCAAAAGGAAACAATTTTCATTTTTTGAAATATAGTAAGGCCTTTGTTAAAGAATCAACTCCATATGGAAGTGCACCCATTAAAGAGTATACTATTGATCATACTTTCTTTCTTTATGATGTTGCCATGAAACAAATGTCTTTGATAGGTAGTTCACTTTCTGTAAAGAATTTAAAAAAGGCATTGCCTAATTATGCAACTACTATAGACCAGTATTTGGATCAGTTTCATTTAAACATAAAAAAAGAAGCAGACCTTCGCATGCTTCTTGAAAAACTTCAATAATAAAATAAAAAAGCCTCTTACGAAATGTAAGAGGCTTTTGCTGTAGGGGAAGGGCTCGAACCTTCAAGAGGCAGTTAGCTA
>CALCEA010000166.1 GCA_937900675.1 uncultured Chitinophagaceae bacterium | reverse complement strand
GGTAAGGCTAAAAAAATAATCTCTGCATCTTCAATAGCTTCTTCTAACTGTGTGGTGAATTTTAATCTACTCTCTTTAATATTTCTTAAGAAGATCTTTTCTAAGCCTGGTTCGTAGATAGTGATTTGACCACCGCTTAACTTCTCCACCTTAGATTGATCAATATCTACACAAGTCACTTTATTACCCGTCTCAGCAAAACAAGTTCCTGTTACCAATCCTACATAACCTGTTCCTACTACTGCTATTTTCATTTATTGTTATTTTAAATGATTAGGCTTTAAAAAATGATTGTACACCCTCTACAATATATGCTAATTGTTCTTGCTCCATTTCTGTATGAATAGGCAAAGAACAAACACAAGGTGTTAAACTATCTGTTACTGGTAAATCCCAACTTGTTTTATTTTGTTCTCCGAACATTTTTTGCAAATGTCCAGGTACTGGATAATAAATCATACATGGAATTTCTTTAGCAGCTAAATGTGCGATGAATTTTTCTCTATCTACATTTTTTAACTGCATGGTATACTGATGAAACACATGTGTTGTATAAGATGCAGTAGTTGGGGTTACAATTTGTTCAATAGCAGCAAAACCTTTTGAATAATATGCAGCTACTTCTTGTCTTGCAGCATTGTACTTATTCAAATGTTTCAACTTAATATTTAAAATAGCTGCTTGAATTGAATCCAAACGAGAATTACATCCAACCACATCGTGGTAATATCTTTCAGATTGACCATGATTGGCAATCATACTCATTTTAGTAGCTAATGCGGCATCGTTTGTAAACAATGCTCCTCCGTCTCCAAATGCTCCTAAGTTTTTACTAGGATAAAAAGAAGTGGCACCAATATGACCCATGGTTCCCGTTTTCTTTTTTGTGCCATCAGAGAAAGTATAATCACAACCAATGGCTTGTGCATTATCTTCAATCACATAAATATTATGTTGCTTCGCTATGGCTAAAATTTCTTCCATTGGTGCAGCTTGTCCATATAAATGTACTGGAACAATGGCTTTTGTTTTTGGAGTAATCGCTTTTTTCAAACTCTCGATATCCATACAATAAGTTACAGGATCTACATCTACAAAAACAGGTTTTAAATTCAGTAAAGCCACTACCTCAGTAGTAGCGATATAAGTAAATGAAGGAGTAATTACTTCGTCCCCTGGTTGAAGCCCTAATGCCATCATGGCAATTTGTAAAGCATCTGTTCCATTCGCACAAGGAATCACATGTTGAACATCCAAATAAGTTGCTAGGTTTTGAGCAAAATCTTTAACCGCTTTTCCGTTAATATATGCAGCCGAATCCAATACTTCATGTATCGCAGCATCCACCTCCTCTTTGATAGCCAGATACTGTGTTTTAGTATCTACCATTTGAATTTTTCGCATCCATTAAAATTTGGTCAAAATTACAATAAAAACCCTAAATTGCCCCGTATGGTATTGTACAAACTATTCCTGTTTTTATACCCAAAAATAGCAAGCATATTGGCCCTTTTTAACCAAAAGGCCAAGCATTGGTGCATTGGACAAAAACAGGTTTGGGAAGAGGTCCAAAAAGCCAATGCCAAGATAAATCAACCCATTGTTTGGATACATGCAGCTTCTTATGGAGAGTTTGAACAAGGCCTTCCCATTATTGAAGCCATCAGAGCTAATTACCCTAGCTATAAAATTTGGTTAACCTTCTTCTCACCTTCCGGTTATTTGCACAGAAAAAATGACCCAGCTGTGGATGTGGTTACTTATCTCCCATTAGACGGACCAGATGCAGCTAAACAATTTATTGAAACTGTACAACCCAGTTTAATTGTATTTATCAAATATGAATTTTGGTACTACTATTTGAAAGTGGCAAAAGAAAAATCCATTCCTACAGTTTTAGTAGCTGCAATATTTAGAGGGGATCAGATTTTCTTTAAATGGTATGGTGGATTGTATAAAAAGATCTTGCAGCTCTTTAACTATGTTTTGGTGCAAGACAATACCTCAAAACAATTGATTGAAACTATTTATCCAAGTAATCAAATTTTTATTACGGGCGATACAAGATTTGACAGAGTCATGAGTACTGCTCAAAATAAACAAGCATTTGATTGGATGAATAACTTATCCAACGAACTAACAATTATTGCAGGAAGTACCTGGGATAGCGATCATGCATTATTATCTAAAGTTATTGAACCCCTTCATTGCAATTGGATCATTGTTCCTCATCATGTAGATGCTAAATCTATTGAAGCTGCACTAACAATACATCCAAATGCGATCAGATTAACTGATTGGGAAAACACGATTGCAAAAGCGCCTAATCAACAAAGCACCCCAAGCATTATTATCGTAGATAGAATTGGCATACTTAGAAGCTTATATCAATATGCTTCTATTAGTTATACAGGCGGTGGTTTTACAAAAGATGGAATTCACAATGTATTAGAGCCAGCAGCTTTTGGTGTACCAGTAATTTGGGGACCTAATGATGAAAAATACAGAGAAGCCATTGGATTAAGAAACGCAGGAGGTGGTATGAAAATTCAAGATGCAGCCACTTTGAAACAGGCAATTAACTCATTATTGTTGAATGAAAGCTTACTAAAAGAAATGGGTAGTAAAGCAGCAAATTATGTAAGAGAGCATTCGGGTGCTACCAATGCTACACTATCCATTCTTCAAGAAAAGCGTCTTTTAACCAATTGATCAAAAGCTATCACGGTTGCAGATTCTTCTTCCCAATTAAATTTATTTCTTAAATTTTGCTTGATCCAAAACTGCGCTTCTGCAAAATTCTTATAGGCATTGATGGTTTTAATACTTGATTCAAATAAAGCTTCATCTTTATTAAATAACTCTTCCATAAATTGAAACTTATCGTTGATACCAATGGCCGCTCTTAAATCTTTAATGGGTTGTAAAGCAATTTTTTCTGCCACTTCTTTTTTAGTCTCCACTGGATCTGTTTTTGGAACCGCCATTACAGGTTTTTCTTCCACAAAAACTTCCTTAGGCTTTGTCATTAAAATTGGTTCGGCAGCAATAACAGGTTCTACTTTTTTAACAGTCTCTTCTACTTTAACAGCTTCAATAACCTTCATAGGTTCCGCTAAAGCATAATCCACAGAGGGCATAATCACCGAAACATTGTTAGGAAGAGTCTCTACAGTGGGCATGGCTTCTAATTCTGCCAAAATTTGAATTGCTGTTTGTCTCAAAGCAGCAGAATCTGCATTTTGTGCTAATTGTTGGTTGAATTTGTCGGCTAAAGCTTTTACTCTTTCCATTCTAATGTTTACTTTTGAGGAATTGAAGACTATTAAAGTTAACGAATAAATTTACCCAAATATTGTTATGTTTATTGAACAGCATTTATCAAGTGAGAAAAGAGGTTGGATCGAAGTAGTGTGCGGAAGCATGTTCAGCGGAAAAACCGAAGAATTAATCAGAAGACTTAAAAGAGCTCAGATTGCCAACATGAAAGTGGAGGTGTATAAACCTGCCACAGATACTAGATATGATAAAACCAAAGTGGTAAGTCATGATGCCAATAGTATCCACTCTACCCCGGTAGATAAAGCCATCAATATTTTGATGCTAGCAGAAAATGCAGATGTAGTAGGTATTGATGAAGCCCAATTCTTTGACGAAGAGGTAATAAGAGTTTGTGAAGCTCTAGTAAGCCAAGGCAAGAGAGTGATTGTGGCAGGACTAGATATGGATTATTTAGGAAAGCCCTTTGGACCTATGCCTCAGCTTTTAGCCATTGCAGATTTTATTACTAAACTTCATGCCATATGTGTTCAATGTGGGCACTTAGCCAATGTATCTTATAGAACAAGTACAGAAGAAGGCACTGTTGTATTGGGTGAGAAAAACAATTACGAACCAAGATGCAGAATTTGTGCTGCTAAATAATCTTGCATGAATAAATCACTAAACAATATATACACCCTACTCAAGAAAGATATCTTGATTGAGTTTAGGCAGCAGTATACATTTTTTGGCGTTTTATTATATATCGCTTCTACCACTTTTGTGATTTACTTAAGTATGGGTCAACCAGAGGACAAAGTTTGGAATGGTTTATTCTGGGTGATTCTTTTATTTATCTGTATTAATGCTGTGGCTAGAAGTTTTATTCAAGAAGGCCGTGGGCGTATGTTGTATTTTTATACCATTGCAAGCCCCATTCAATTTATTTTCTCCAAATTAATCTACAATAGTTTGCTCATGATTTTAATGAGTGGATTAAGCTTATTGTTATTTACCATTTTATTAGGCAACCCATTAACGCATGGATTGCTATTTTTTGGAATAGCTTGCTTAGGAGGAATTAGTTTGAGTTTGGTATTTAGTTTTTTAGCAGCCATCGCAGCTAAAGCGTCTCAACCCTCAGCCATTATGGCTATACTGGGTTTCCCATTAATCATTCCTCAATTATTATTATTGATGAAGATTGCCAATATTGCTTTTTCAGATATCGTGCAAAATGGATTAGTACAAATGGTTAGCCTGCTATGCGGATTCGATATCATGATCATCGCATTAGCCTATATTTTGTTTCCTTTCTTGTGGAAAGACTAGCCTCTAATAAAAAAAAGAAAAAAATATAGCATTTTTTTCTTTTTAAGAAGAGAATCTAAAAAATCAAAATAGAGTAAGTTTTAAAAAAAATAATTTTTAATAATTTTTTTTAAAACTGTAAGTGTCTAACGGTCTGTCCGTTATTGATCAACTGTTTTAAAGACTCAACTCCAATATGCAAATGTCTTGCAACAAATTCTGCTGTTACTTTTGAATCACTTGCTTCTGTTTTAACGCCTTCAGGAATCATTGGAGAATCACTTACTAATAGCAATGCACCGGTTGGTATCTTATTGTAGAAACCTACTGTAAAAATAGTGGCTGTTTCCATATCAATGGCGTAAGCTCTGATCTTGGTTAAGTATTCTTTGAATTGATCATCATGTTCCCAAACTCTTCTATTGGTAGTATACACAGTGCCTGTCCAATAGTCAACATTATTATCTCTAATAGTGGTTGAAATCGCTTTTTGTAAAGCGAAGGCAGGTAATGCTGGAACTTCAGCTGGGAAATAATCATTCGATGTACCTTCTCCTCTTATCGCTGCAATAGGTAATATTAAATCACCAATGGTATTTCTTTTTTTCAATCCACCACACTTACCTAAAAACAATACCGCTTCTGGTTTAATCGCAGTTAATAAGTCCATAATGGTTGCAGCACCTGGGCTACCCATACCAAAATTAATAATGGTAATGCCCTCAGCTGTCGCGCACTGCATAGGCCTGTCTCTTCCAATCACTTCTACCTTATTTTGCTCCGCGAACATATTTACATAGTTACTAAAATTAGTCAATAAGATATATTTACCAAATTGATCCAAGCTTGCCCCAGTATATCTAGGCAACCAGTTGTTTACTATTTCTTCTTTCGTTTTCATATTCGAGTGCTTATCTTTGAATCTAGTGAATAGATAAAATTACGAAATTTAACGGACTTAATAAATGATCTCCATCAACTACCCTGAATATCCCTTCAAAATACAGAAAGAGGCAGGAAAAGACTGCATCTTTGACCCTTTGAGGAAATCTTGGGTAGTGCTAACTCCAGAGGAATGGGTTAGACAGAACTTTATTCAATTTTTGATTCAAGTAAAAAAATATCCTGCAGCTTTAATAGCCATAGAAAAAAACATTCAATTAGGTGAATTAAAAAAGCGTTTTGATATTATCGTATATAAAAATGATAAACCATGGATATTAATTGAATGTAAAGAAGCGAATGTGCCCCTTACCGAAAAAACCTTGGAACAAATATTACAATACCAACAAGTAGTAGAAGCTAGTTATTTAGTGTTGACCAATGGTCACACTACCTATGGCGCTAAAATAGAATCGGGGAAACTGCATTATCTGCAAAGTCTCCCCGATTATCATTAATCTATTTATCTCGATTAAGGGAAGATACCTAACTCAGCGTAAGAAGTACCAACTTTATTAATCGCACAAACATATGCTGCTGTTCTCATATCTGGTATAGCAGGATTGTCCTTCCAAATATCCATGATTTCTCTTGTTGCAGTAATCATAGTTTCTTCCAAACCACTATGCACTAAATCAATTTCATCAGGACCATGTGCAATAATATTCTTCTCAGCTTCAGTAACTTTTTTGCCAGTTAATTCTTCAATTTGATGTAAGATATTGATGTTCGCATTTTCTGTGAATCGCTTTTCTAATCTACCATATCTAACATGGCTTAAGTTCTTTAACCACTCAAAATAAGA
>CALCEA010000165.1 GCA_937900675.1 uncultured Chitinophagaceae bacterium | reverse complement strand
CTGGTGAATATAAAGAAGGTATTGAGGGTTTTGCAATTTGGTGTCATAAAAGAAGTTTACCATTAGAGAAAACTATTAATGAATATAAACTCACAAAAGTAAAATACGATAGTTATTACACACAAGATGGATTTGTAAATGGAACTGAGAAACTAAGTCAAACAAAAGGGTATGAAGGAATATTTATAAACAGTTTATTTTATCTAGACTTCTATGCAATTGAAAGATTTGGCAAAACGAAACTTGGGACAATTCTTCACTTTGCAAAGCAAGGTCAAAATGTTTTTCTCATGCGCATTCTCTTAAATGAGATTAAGAGTAAACTAAGTGCATTTTTGGAAGCTCATCAAATTGAAGCTATTGGATTTATTCCTCCTACAATTAAAAGAGAAACTCAACTAATGCAATACTTACAAGATGGATTAGAAATTGATTTACCCTTAATCCACATAAAAAAAATATCTGGACTCATTGCTGTTCCTCAAAAATCTTTACAAAAAATTGAAGAGCGTATTAATAATGCAGATTTAACTTTTACCATTCCTGATTCAATTCAGTATAATAAAATTTTATTGATTGATGATGCAGTTGGATCTGGTGCAACAATTAATCAAATAGCTAAGAAGATTAAAAATAAAAATAAAGCTGTATCAATTATTGGTTTAGCAATAGTTGGAAGCTTTAAAGGATTTGATGTAATCACCGATGTGTAACTATATTTTCCTAGCACAGCTTTTCACTTATAAGTGAAATGGAAGGGGAAGGATATTCTTTACCTCTCCTCTTAAAATCAAAGCACTTTCTTCCACTGATAATGTACTCCTATCTTAAAAGAATAAAAATAATCATACCCATTATTTGGAGCTGTATAGGTTTTAGTACCAATGACTACGGGAAAATCACTTCCAAAATGATCCAGCGCATCTGAGCTAGTAGCTCTAAAATCAAATTCTGTAAACAAGGAGACTGCAGGATCTAAAGGATACTGTATTCCAAGAGCCATTGGATAAGAGAGTATTGGCCAAATCTGATCGCGTAATTTTTCGCCTGCAAATTGATAAAACATAAAATTATTATTGTCTGTAGGTACATTTAACATGTATCCCATTCCAATATTAATATAGGAACTAATTGGTTTTTTTAGAAAAGGAGTATTCACTGGATTAAAATGATAGCCCCATAAAACAGCAATCTCTTGAAAACTTCTATAAAAATTAAATTTTCTTTTTTGATAGAATATATTGGAAGACTTTGCATCATTGGCACCGAGAGGCACATACTCATAACTTAAATTAATAGATAAATACTTGTCTAATTTTTTGTAATAGTAGAATCCGAAATTAGGGCGATAGAACTTTTTATCTGGAGCAATATCTCCCTTATGAGTAACTTCTCCAACATGCACCCCAAACTCTCCCATATATTGCGTTATACTTAGATGCTGTGCAAAAAGCTTTGGTGCAAGAATGAATTGCAAAAAAATAAATGACAGTAAAATGCGTACAATCCTCATTGAATAACCCCATCCGTCACTACCACATCGCTTAAGGCACCTGTACAAACACCCTTAACAGTAATAGTGGACCCTACGCCATACTTGGAGGGGAGCGGCATAGCTAAAGTGATGGATACATTGGAGAAAGCAGTTTTGTTACCTACCAAGATGGTAGTTTGTCCTGCTTGATTCTTATCGATATTAATAATTGCACCAGTTACCTGTATGGCTTTATTTAAATAAGCAGCATTGGCTTTTGCTTCATCTTCTCCAAATGCAGCACTCAAAGAATCCGCAACCACTACAATAGATTTTTCCGCTTGT